>JBJXEK010000274.1:0-19376 GCA_046155055.1 Novosphingobium sp.
GGCGCACTGCTGGGCTGGCTCGCGTGGAACCACGTGCCCTCCGGCTTCATGCCCGCGATGGACGAGGGCGGCTTCGTGCTGGACTACAAGGCGCAGCCCGGCGCGGCGTTGACCGACACGAGCCGCCTGCTCGGCCAGGTCGAGGCGATCATCGCCGCCACCCCGGAAGTCGCCAGCTATTCGCGCCGCACCGGCGCGCAGCTCGGCGGCGGGTTGAGCGAGGCGGACGAGGGCGATTTCTTCGTACGGCTGAAAGGCGGCTCGCGCCGCGATGTCGAAGCGGTGATGGCAGACATCCGCCAGCAGATCGCCGCGAAAGTCCCCGGGCTGGAAGTCGAGCTCATCCAGCTGATGGAAGACCTGATCGGCGATCTCACTGCTGTGCCCCAGCCCATCGAGGTCAAACTGTTCAGCCAGGACCGCGCCGCGCTCGCCGCCGCCGCCGCACGCGTGGCCAAGGCGCTTGGCACGATTCCCGGTGTGGTCGAGATCGTCGACGGGCAGCGCGTGGCGGGCGATGCCGTGGCGATCCGCATCGATGCCGGCGCAGCGGCACAGGCCGGACTGGATGCGCGCGCGGTCACGGATCAGGTGGGCGCCCTGATCGGCGGCGTACCCGCCACCAGCCTGCGCATCGGCGAGCAGCTTGTCGCGGTGCGCGTGCGCGGTTCGCCTGATCTGGCGGCGCGCGTCGCCAGCCTTAACCGCTTGCCACTCGTCGCGCCCGATGGCCGCGCGGTTACGCTCGGCCAGATCGCGCGGATCACCATCGATGCCGGGCAGACGCAGCAAACGCGCGAGGATCTGGCTCCCTTCGTCGCCGTCACCGCGCGGCTGGAAGGCACCGATCTCGGCACCGCCATGAAGGCGGTGCACGCGCAAGTGGCCGCGCTCCAGCTGCCCGCCTCGATCCGGACCGACTACGGCGGCCTCTATGCCGAGCAGCAAAAGAGCTTTGCCGATCTTAGCCTCGTCTTCGCTGCTGCGCTGCTGCTCACCGCTTTGCTGGTGACCTTTCTGTTCGAGCGCCTGCGCTGGACTCTCGCCGCGCTGAGCGTCGCCCTGCTCAGTGCCTGCGCGGTGCTGGCCGGACTCTGGGTCACCGGGATCGAGCTCAACATTTCGGCCTTGATGGGGCTGACGATGGTGGTGGGCATGGTCACAGAGCTGTCGATCTTCTTCCTCGCCGAAATCGATCCCGACGCGCCGCTCGATGCAGCGCACTTGCGCGAAGCAGGAGCCAAGCGCCTGCGCCCGATCCTGATGTCGGCAGGAATCGCAATCCTCACGCTCGCGCCGCTGGCACTGGGCCTTAGCCGGGGCGCGGGCCTGCAGCAGCCGCTTGCCACCGCGATCATCTTCGGTCTGACGGCCGCCGTACCGCTGGTCACATTGGTGCTTCCCGCAATGTTGCTGCCGTTGGGGCGAAATCCGGTGAAGGTGCCCGCACCCGGCCGCTAGAGCGTTTTCAAAGCAGGTGGAATCACCTGCAGACTCGGAAAATGCGGCTAGAAAGACTCCTAGAGCAGCCAAGCCGATGTAATCGGATCGGCCTTTGCTCTAGCTCAGAACCTTAATGCAGGCGACACCTCGGGCCATCAGCCGACCGCAAATCGCATGCGCCTCCACGCCCGATGCCCGCAGGCGGTAGACCTGAACCGAGCGGACCGTCGCCGGGATGATCACCGGGCTCAGCGCCTGCAGTTCGGGTTGGCTCTCGGACAATCGCTGCCAAAGAAAATCCGCACCCCGGGGATTCGCCGCCGCTGCAAGCTGGATCGTCTGGAGCCGGCCTGTGGGCGGCGGGCCGACCGGTGCGAGCGAGACGCGGTTCGGCGCAGCGCTGGCCTCCTGCGCGTAAGGCTGCACGCCCGTTTGCTGCCCGCCTGATTGCTGGAGAGCGGCCTGCTGCACCAGAGCTGCCTGCCACAGGGCACCGCCAGCCACGCTTCGGGCCTCATCTGCATATTGCAGCGGCTGCTTGATGATGAGAACCGCCGTCGCAGCTGGGTTGGTCAGCGCATAAAGTCGGCGCGCGAAATCCCACGGCAAGCGGATGCAGCCGTGCGAAGCTGGACGACCGGTGACGTGCCCGGCATGAAGCGCCACCCCGCCCCACGTCAGCCGCTGCATGTAGGGCATCGGCGCGCCGTAATAGGTCGACGAGCGATGATGCACCTGCTTCTGCAGGATCGAGAAGGTTCCGGCGGGTGTGCCGTGTCCGGCCCGTCCGGTAGAGATCGTCGTCGAGCCCCACTCGGTGCCGTCCTTGAATACGAAAAGCTTCTGCGAGGGGATACTCACTACGATCAACACACCGCGGTTCAGCGCCTCCGCCGGTGTGGGCGGCGGTAGCGGCGCGTCTGCCACGGGGTCAGGCCCGCATTGGGCAGTGGCTGCGGCAGTGATAACCGGCTGCCGAGCGTACGGTTGAGCAGCAGACCTTGCGGCGAGCGACGCGTGTGCAAGCAGGCTGAATCCCATCAGCACCAGCGCAAAGCTGAGCGATACGGGAAGTGTGCCGAGCGGCTTGACCATAGCAGCTATGGTTAACGGATCGTTACCCCCTGCGACACAAGTTTTTTACGCAAGGCGGCGGGATCAACCACCGCAGATCGGGCCAATCCTGTCCGCAATCGGGACAGTTTGGGCCGCGTTGAATGCCGCGCAGCAGCGGCAAGCCCCGTGTATTCCACCGGGCCGCAGGTCTTGGCCCTATCGGGCGACCGCCAGCAGCGGCGCGTCCATCTGCCAACCGCCACCCAAGGCGCGGAACGTCGCGACCGCGGCCTGCGCTGCCGCCGCCTGCGCGATCAGCGCCTGGTCCTGCGCATCGAGCCGCTGACGTTCGACCGACAAGGCATCGATCAGGCTGACCGCCCCCGCCTTGTAAGCACCCTCCGTGCGCGCCTGCGCGGCCGCCAGCTTGGCCGCCGCCGTGCCCAGCGCATCGGCCTGCGCAGCGCGCTTGCTCAGCGCATTGAGCGCATCCTCGGTCTCCGCCACCGCAGACAGTGCGGTCTGGCGATAGCTGGCCACAGCCTCGCGCAGCCGCGCCTCGGCCGCGCTTTGCTGTGCGCGCAATCGCCCGCCGGCAAAGATCGGCGCGGTCACACTGGCATTTGCGCCGGTCTGCAGCGCGCCGCCGGTCAGCAGATTGCTCAAGCCATTGGCCAGAAAACCCGCAAAGGCGGAAATCGTAAGGCGCGGATAGCGCTGGGCAATCGCTTCGGCCACACGCGCATCGCTCGCCGCGACCAGACGCTGAGCCGCTGCGACATCGGGCCGACGAGCGAGCAGGCTGGCCGGGCCATCGACGATATCGGGCGTCCGCGGACGCGGAATGGTACCCGATCCCATTTCGGTCGCCGCCGCCCCGGGTGCACGGCCCAGCAATACATCGAGGCGGTTATGCTCGCTTTCCAGCGCCGCTTGCAGCGCCGGCACGGCTGCCCCCGCGCCCGCGCGTTGCGCACCGCTGAGGTCGGTCTCGGTCGCCGCCGCCACGCCGCGTGCCGCGCGCAGGCGCACCAGCCGGTCGGTATCGGCCAAAGTGCGCAGCCTGTCCTCCGCCACCGCCAGCCGCGCATGTAGCGCACGGACAGAGACATAGGTGTTCACAACTTCTGCCGCGACCGTCAGCCGCGCGCCTGCCACCCCCGCCTCGGCAGCGCCGGCCTCGGCTCGTGCCGCCCGCGTGGCAGCAGAGAGCCGGCCGAAAAGATCGAGCTCCCACGAGGCCGCGCCGCTCAGGCCATACTGCTCGGCGGTTCGCTGATAGCCGGGGAAGCGCGAGATGACCTTGCCTTGGGCATCCTCGATCGATGAGCGCTGCACCGCTGCCGAGCCGCCCAGATTGAGCGCCGGCAGCGCCGCGCCTCTCGCTGCCTTGAGGCCGGCTGCGGCCTGTTCCAGCCGGGCCGCGGCGATGGCGATATCGAAATTGCCCGCCAGCGCGGCTTCGACCATCCGGTCGAGTACAGGATCGCCGAAGCTGCGCCACCAGCCGTCGGCCACAGCAACCGATGCCTCGGGAACGGCGGGCGGCGCATTGCGGAAAGTTTGCGCAAGCACCGGTGATGAGGGTAAAGTATGGTTGGCTGCCCAAGCAGCCGGGGCGGCGGTGCACAGCAGCAGCGCGGTTGCAAATCCGGTGAGGGTGTGGCGCATCGCAATGGTCCTTGACCCGTGAATAATGAAAGAATATCTACTTTTTCATGGAAATCAACCCCACCCTTCTGGAAAGCCGATCGGACAAGCGCAAGGCTGGCCGACCCGCCATCGACCGGCGTGACGAAATCCTCGACGCGGCCGAACGGCTCTATGAGGCGCTGGGTTTCGAGAAAGTGACGGTGACCGACGTGGCCAAGGCGCTGTCGATGTCCCCCGCCAATCTCTACCGCACTTTCGCCAGCCGCCATGCGATCGACGAGGCGGTAACCCGCCGTGCGCTCAGCGTGATCGAGGATGCGGCCTGGCTGGAAGCGCGCAAGGCAGCCACCGATCCGGTTGGCACATTCCGCCGCCTGTGCATGGCCATAAGCTTGAAAACTCGTGATTTGTTGTTCCGCAGCGGCCGCGCAAGCGATCTGTGCCTGGCCGCCACGCGTGCAAACTGGCCGCCGGTGCGTGATTTCATGGATACGCTCCACGGGGTTATCCGCCACGTCGTCGCCGAAGGTCAGCATCAGGGCCTGTTCCGCGCCGACCTCCCGCTCGACCCGACGGCCGGCGCGATGGTCGACGCCATGTGCAAAGTCTGGCATCCGATCATGCTCGATACCTTTGGTGTGACCGAGATCGAGGCAGAAACTGACGCGCTGGTTGATCTGCTCCTCGCCGCGATCATGATAAAAAGTGAATAAGAATAGAATATTTCATCTTTTCGTAAATTCGAATCATGCCTATAGCTGAGTCGTCAGTCCCCGTTCGGGGTTGGAGGCGCAGATGGCAGGACATGCGAATTTCTCGGTAGTGGCGGCCATTGCCGGCACTGCGTGGCTCTCGGGCTGCTCCGCCCAGCCCGCAGCCGAAGCCCAGCCGCCCCTTGTGCGCACCGTCATCGTAGGACCGGATAGCACCGGCGCGGCGGGGGATGCAGGCGGCAGTGCCTATACCGGCACCATCCACGCCCGTGTCGAAAGCGCGCTCGGCTTCCGCGTGCCAGGCAAGATCGCCGACCGGCTGGTGAACGCCGGCGAACGCGTCCGCGCCGGGCAGCCACTGTTCCGCCTCGATGCGCGTGATCTGGGCCTTGCCGCCTCGGCTGCATTAGGCCGGGTGCGCGCCGCAGAGGCCGATGCCGCTCGCACCACGGCGGACGAAGCGCGCCTGCGCCCGCTCGTCGCCACCGGCGCGGTTTCTGCCTCGGCCTACGACGGCGCCAAGGCCGCGCGCGATGCCGCTGCGGCCAGTCTCGCCTCGGCCCGCGCGGGGGCTGCCAACGCTGCCAACGAGCGCGGCTACGCCACGCTCTTCGCTGATGCGGATGGGGTAGTAACCGAAGTGCTCGCCGAACCGGGTCAAGTTGTCGCGGCCGGCACGCCAGTCTTGCGCTTTGCCCGTGCTGGAGCACGCGAGGCACTCGTTGCCGTGCCGGAAACCGCCGTGACGCAGCTGCCCCGCGCTGCGCAGGCACAAGTCTATGGTGCGCCAACGCAGCTCTCTGCCACTTTGCGCGAAGTGGCCGGTGCTGCCGATCCGCTCACCCGCACGTTCGCCGCGCGTTACGTGCTGGCCGGCCGGGCGGACGCAATCCCGCTCGGCGCGACTGTCACCATCCGTGTGCAGGGTGCACCTGCAGAAGCGGTGCGCGTCCCGCTCGGCGCCATGGTGGATCTTGGCCGAGGGGCGGGTGTCTGGATTGTCGGCACGGACGCCAAGGTCCGCTTCCGCCCCGCACAGCCGCTGCGCCTGACCGAGGAGGAGGCGCTGCTGCCCGCTGCATTGCTGCCCCCCGGCACACGCATCGTCGCGCTCGGCGGCCATCTTCTCAAGGAAGGCCAAAAGGTCCGCCTCGCCGACCAGCAGGGCACAAGGCCTTGAAAGGCCCTAACCTTTCGGCCATCGCGGTCAAGGAGCCGTCGGTCACGCTGTTCTTGCTGGTCGCAATTATCGCGGCGGGCCTGTTCGCGTTCCTTCAGCTCGGCCGCGCCGAGGACCCGGGCTTTACCGGCAAGACGATGACTGTCACCGCGCTCTGGCCCGGGGCCACCGCGCGCGAGATGCAGGATCAGGTCGCGGACCGGCTGGAAAAGCGGCTGCAGGAGCTGCCTTATTACGACCGCGTCGAAACCCAGGCGCGGCCCGGGCTCGTGACTCTCACCCTCACCTTCAGGGATACAACCCCGCCCAAGGATGTGCCGCAGCTGTTCTATCAGGCGCGTAAGAAGATGGGCGACGAGGCGATCAATCTGCCGCGCGGCGTGATCGGCCCGGTGCTCAATGATGAGTACTCCGACGTCTATTTCTCGCTCGTCGCGGTGCAGGCCAAGGGCCTTCCGCACCACCAGTTGGTCGAGCAAGCGGAAGCGATCCGCAGCCAGCTCCAGCATGTCGAGGGCGTGCAGAAGGTCAATCTTGTCGGGGAAGAAAAGCCGAAGATCTTCGTCGAAATCTCCTACCGCAAGCTCGCCACCCTTGGCGTACCCGCTGATGCGCTGCTCGGCGCGCTCGCAAGCCAGAACCTGATCCAGCCCGCCGCGCAGTTCGAGACCCCCTCACGCCTTGTGCCCATTCGCGTCACCGGCGCGTTTGACGATCTGGACGCCGTGCGCGCCACGCCGATTACTGCGGGCGGCCGCGTGTTCAGGCTGGCCGATGTCGCCGAAGTCCGCCGGGGCTACGAGGATCCGCCGAGCTACCAGGTGCGCCATCAGGGCGAGCCTGCACTCATGCTCGGCGTGGTCATGCGCGACAAATATAACGGCCTGACCCTTGGCCGCGCGCTCAACGCCAAAATCGACGACATCCGCGCGCACTTGCCGCTCGGAATCAGCGTGACAGAAGTGGCCGATCAGGCGGTCAACATCGCCGAGGCTTACGGCGAGTTCATGCTCAAGTTCGCGGTCGCGCTGGGCGTGGTCATGGCTGTCAGCCTCATCGCGCTCGGCTGGCGCGTTGGCATCGTCGTGGCGCTCTCCGTGCCGCTCACGCTTGCGGCGGTTTTCGTGATCATGCTGATGACGGACCGGCAATTCGACCGCATCACATTGGGCGCCCTGATCCTCAGCCTCGGCCTGCTCGTTGACGATGCGATCATCGCGATCGAGATGATGGTGGTGAAGCTGGAAGAAGGGCTCAGCCGGGTCGAGGCTGCGACCTTTGCGTGGGGCGCGACCGCCGCACCGATGTTGACCGGCACGCTGGTTACAGTCCTCGGCTTCCTCCCCGTGGGCTTCGCGCGCTCGTCAGCGGGGGAATATGCCGGCAACATCTTCTGGATCGTGGGCTTCGCGCTGATCATATCGTGGTTTGTCGCGGTCTATTTCACGCCCTATCTCGGGGTCAAGCTGCTCCCCCGGATCGCGCCGGTCGAAGGCGGGCACGATGCGATTTATGCCACGCCGCGCTATCGCCGATTGCGCGACTGGATAACCCGCAGCGTGCAACAGCGCGGGCGGCTGACGCTGGCGGTGCTCGGACTGTTCCTCGCCTGCGGCGTGTTGCTCGCGCTGGTCATTCCCAAGCAGTTCTTTCCCACCTCCGAGCGGCCCGAGTTGATCGTCGAGGTCTATCTCGCGCATGGCTCGAGCATCGAGGCCACGCGCAAGGTGGTGGCTGAGGTCGAGCGGGATCTCCTTGGCCAGAAAGACATGAAAGCGGACGTCCGTTATGTCGACAGTTACCTCGGTGGCGGCGCCCGCGCTTCTTCCTTTCGCTGAATCCCGAACCGCTTGATCCCTCGTTCGCCAAGCTCATCGTGCTGACGCCCAGCACCGCGGCACGTGACCGCCTGCGCTTGGCGATCGAGCGACGCGCGCGTGCCGGGCGCTATCCGGGTGCCCGGGTGCGCGCGGTCAGCCTGCTGTTCGGCCCGCCTGTGCCCTATCCTGTGGCCTTTCGCATTTCCGGGCAAAACCCGCAGGTCCTGCGCACAATCGCCGCCGATGTGACCAAAGTGATCGAGGCCAATCCCGACGCGGCCGATGTGAACACCGATTGGGGCGACCGCACGCCCAGCCTGACGCTGCAGTTCGATTCCGACCGGCTACGTCTGCTCGGTCTCGATCCTGCCAGCGTCGCCCGCCAAGTCGCGGCGCTGGTATCGGGCACGACCGTATCGCAGGCTCGCTTTGGCGACCGGACGACCGATGTGGTGGTGCGTACGCCGTTTGCCGAACGCCGCGCGCTGGGCGATCTCGGCAATCTCGTCATCGGCACGGACAACGCAACCGGCGTCACGCTCAGCCAGATCGCGCGTATCGTGCCGTCGAGCGAGGACCCGCTGCTGGTTCGGCGTGACCGCGCCCCGACCATGTCTGTGCGCGCCGATCTGCGCCCGGGCGTCCAGCCTGCCGATGTTACTGCCGCGATCCTGCCGAAGCTCCAGCCGCTGATCGACAAGCTGCCCGATGGCTATGCTATCACGGCGGCGGGCTCGGTCGAGGAATCGGGCAAGGCCAACGTCGCGCTTGCGCCGCTGTTCCCGGTCATGGTCGGGTTGATGCTGCTGGTGCTCATGCTCCAGACGCGCTCGTTCCGGATGACCGGCCTGGTTTTCGCGACCGCTCCGCTCGGCTTGATCGGCGCGGTGCCGTCGCTGATCATCACCGGCTTTCCTTTTGGCTTCAACGCCATCCTCGGGCTCATCGGCCTTGCCGGTATCCTCATGCGCAACACGCTGATCCTCGTCGACCAGATCGATTCGGAAATCGCGCGCGGGCTGGGTCTGGAAGAGGCGGTGATCGAGGCAACCGTGCGCCGCGCACGGCCAGTGCTGCTCACCGCGATGGCAGCCGTTTTCGCCTTCCTGCCGCTCACCCTCTCCAGCTTCTGGGGTCCGCTCGCAGTCGTGCTGATCGGCGGCACGCTTGTCGGCACCGCGCTCACGCTGTTCTTCCTGCCCGCGCTCTATGCGTTGTGGATGGTTCGGCGTGATGGCAGCGCAAGGCGCGCGGAGCAGCCGCTGGAGGCTTAGTCCGCGCGCGCTGATCTTACCAGGTTCCGGTGTTCTCCATACTCGACCAAGGCTCGGCCGGCTCAAGATGGCCGTCCTGCAGCAGTTCGATCGAGATGCCGTCCGGGCTTTTCACGAAGGCCATGTGGCCGTCGCGCGGGGGGCGATGGATGATATGGCCGGCCGCCATGATCTTGGCGCAAGTCTCGTAGATATCACTCACCCGGTAGGCGAGGTGGCCGAAATTGCGCCCGCCGGTGTAGACTTCGGCGCTGCCATCCTCGGGCGGCCAGTTGTAGGTGAGCTCGACCTCAGCGACATTTTCCTGCCCCGGTGCGGCGAGGAAGATCAGGGTGAAGCGACCCTTCTCGCTGGAAAAGCGGCGAACTTCGTTGACGCCGAAGAGTTCGAAGAAGGCTATGGTGGCATCCGGGTCGGTCACGCGGATCATCGCGTGGAGAAACTTGGTCACAGGGGGCAAACTCCTCTTGATGTTCAAACTCGGTTCATCGACAAAATTGCACAACTCGCCGCAGGGCAACGGCCCGACAGGGAGACCATACCGTGACTGATTCCGATAGTGAGGGCGTAAACGACACTGGCGCCGATTCCCAAACCTTTCTTGCCCGCGTCACCCCATCGGGCTGGCTGCGTCCCGCGCTCGCCACTGCGGGCGTGCTTGCGGTGGGCATGATGGTCGGCGGCTATCTGCTCGGCGATGGCTTGCGCCGCTCGCGCGAGGCTGACCGGTCCGTAACGGTCCGGGGGCTTGCCGAACGCGAGGTGACGGCCGATCTCGCCACTTGGACAATCGCCTACTCCGCAACGGCTTCCGAAATGGCGAGCGCTCAGGCCAGTGTCGATCACGACAGTCAGGAAATCAGGGCATTCTTCGCCGGGCTCGGGTTTCCCACCGAAGCGCTCCAGCCCACCGGGGTGAACGTGAGCACCAGCACCGACAACGGGGTAACCAGCTTCACCGTGCGCCAGCGCATGGCCCTGCGCACCACCGACATCAAGCGCGCCCAGAACGCGGTGCGCCGCCAATTCGATCTGGTGCGGCGCGGGGTGATGCTCGAGGAAGGGTCCGGCATGGCCTATACATTCACCGGGCTCGACAAGATCAAGCCGGATATGGTGGCGGCCGCGACCAAGGACGCGCGCCGCTCGGCCGAACAGTTCGCCAAGGACAGTGGCACGGGCGTCGGCGGGATCAAGAACGCCACGCAGGGTTATTTCGAGGTAACGGCGCGCGATGGCGATTCGGGCGGCGGCTGGGGCGTTTCGGATACCCCGTTCAAGAAAGTCCGTGTGGTGACGACGATCGACTTCTACCTGCGGTGAAGCAGGTCGGTTGATACAGAAAAGGGGCCGCGCCGGTGGCCCGGCGCGGCCCCGATCAACGCTCGTCTATGGCGTCAGAACGATGCGGTCAGCGAGATCACGCCCACCGGCTTGGTCGTGCGGTAATACGAATTCGCGCAGGACGCGACGGTGGCAGGCGCAGTGGGAGTGGTGCACAGCGAGCTCGCGGCGAAATCGCTCCGGCCCATATTGGTGCCGACCACTGAGGCATCGAGCGCAAGGTTCTTATACTTCGCGGTAACGCCGACCGTGTAGTCAAAGAACGGCTTGGGAAGATCGAAGCCGCCGCCGGTGTGGCCAAGGTGCGAGTGGAAACTCAGCGGCGTGTTCGGAATGGCGCCGCCCAGTTCGCCATAAACGTAGAGATTGCTGCGATGGGTCGAAGTGAAGTTGTAGTTGAACACCTTCTGCGCAGGCGCGAAGTTCGCGCCGCCCTTGACCGTGACCGGGCCGATCGTCTTGGCCAGCGAGCCATAGATTTCCCAAAGATTGCCTGTGGTCGCGCCGGGATAGATGTAGCCATAAAGACCGCCGTCGATCGTGAAGCCGGTGCTGCCAATCGCATGGGTGTAACCGCCGTAAACGTCGATCTCGGTTCCGCCGATGTTGATCGGACTCTGGCCAGCCGACGCGCTCGAAGCCCAGGTCGAGACATAGAAGCCCGAGCTGTGCGCAATCGTGATAGTACCTTGGACAACGGGCTTGTTGTCCGATTGTGCGACGCCGCGAAACCGGTACTGGCTGGCGATGGTCGCGCCGCCGGTTACGGTGATATCGCTTGGGGGAGCCGCTTCATCGGCCATCGCGGGCGTAGCCCCAAGAAAGCTCAAGGCAGCAAGAGTTGCGGCCGCAAGGGCCTTGCTGGACGTACGCATGGGAAATCCTTTGTTTTGGTTGACGCGTCGTCCCACCTGCACAGAGCGTGGCCCGGCCGTACACGCGGCCAACCTTCGCTTTGTAACATTTTGTTGCCCGATTATGCTGCAATGCACAAGGACACACATTCAACTGATCGTGCCTTTCCCACGGTCTGTTGCAATTCCGCACCACGCCATCCGGCTGCCTTGTAAGCAGAGATTCCCGGCCCATATCCCGAGCGTCAGGCCAAGTATCCATGTTGAAGATGTTTCGTTCGTTGTTTGAGGGTCGCCAGGAAGCGGATCCGATCACCCGCATTCCTGACGGGCAGCGTGTCTATGCCATCGGCGACATCCACGGACGCTGCGATCTTCTGTGCCGCATGATTGCCCGTATCGAGGCGGATGAGGCAGGGCGTGATGTGGCGGATACCTCCGTCATCCTGCTTGGCGATCTGGTGGACCGGGGGCCCGACAGCGCCGGCGTCATTGCGACCGTGCGGGAATGGAGCAAGCGGCGCCGTGTGCGCATACTCGCAGGCAATCATGAGGAAATGTTCCTGGGGAGCTTTGATCGCGAGGAGACGCTGCGGCACTTCCTGCGCCACGGCGGCAAGGAGACCCTGCTCAGCTATCCGATCAGCGAGGAGGACTACACCCACGCGACGCTGGAAGAACTGCGCGCGCTGATGCACCGTGCCATCCCGCCCGAAGACATTGCCTTTATGCAAGCGATGGAAGACCGCATCCAGATCGGGGATTACCTGTTCGTCCATGCCGGGATCCGCCCTGGAGTAGCCATAAAAGATCAGCGGATCTCGGACTTGCGCTGGATTCGAGGAGAATTCATCGAAGCGACTGCCCCGCGCGATTTCGTCGTGGTCCACGGGCACACGATTACCGAGGCGCCTGATGTGCTGCCGCTGCGCATAGGCCTTGACACCGGGGCCTTCGCCTCGGGCCAGCTTTCCGCGATCGGACTTGAAGGCACGGCGCGCTGGCTGATCAGTGTGCAGGGCGAACCGGCACCAAACCAGCCCTGATTGCTGGCACGGCCTGACGCGTGACCCGACACGCCAAGCCTGTCGCCAAGGCTTCATCATTGCTGGCCATGCTACGCCTCAAGGGCAAGATACGGCAAACCTCTGCGCGATTCGGCGGAGAGCAACCTTGCCAAATCCGGGGATGGCGATGATCGAGCGGCGGGCGGGCTTACGAACCACAAATGCAGGCCCCGTTCTTATGCTGGCCCTTCTCATGCTGGCTGGGATGGCACTGCCGGCCCTCGCCGAAGTGCCAGTCCACAGCGCCGCGTGCTCTGGTCCCGCCGCCTATCTCGCGGTGGGCCAGACGGAGACTCTGCCACCTGGCAAGCTCCTGCGTTTCGCGGTCGACCTTGGCGATATCGAGCGGATCGAACTCGAGATTGCCGGCAGCGCAGCCAATGCCGCTGACGGGTCAATCGAGATCTGCGACATGGCCGGCGCCGCGCTCGCGGTCGAAACCGCCGCCAATGCAGGCGGCGCGGTGATTGTGCGCTTCACCGCGCCAGCGGCGGGCCGCTACACGCTCGTCGCGCCCGCTGCGCCTGCCGCCCGCCGGCTCACGCTGCGCACCACACGCGCACCTTATGGCGATGCTGCGCCATTGATCATGGGGCATACCGTGTTCGCGCGTCTCGCACCCCAGATGCCCCGCGCCTGGGCGTTCGAGGGGAAGGCCGGGCAATGGGTGCGGATTTCCGCCACTTCGCAGACCGACACAGCGATCCATCTCGTCGGCCCTGCGGCAGACGGCAGATCAACCGTGCTGGGCGAAGATGATGATAGTGAGGGTCTCAACCCGCTGATCCAGCGCAAGCTGCATGTCGACGGGACTTATGTCGTTGAGGTCCAGTCACTCGGCGAGGAAAGCGATGACATCACACTGGACGTGCGCGAATTGCCAGCCCCGCCGCCGCAGGCTCCACCGGCCCCGCTGCGCGCCGGCGCCGAGCTTCACGGGCAGCTCGCGTCGGTCGCCGATCGCGCCCTTTACGATATCGCTGTGCGCAGCGGGCAGACTTACAAGATCACGGCGAGCGCGCTGTTCGATCTCGCGCTCGATCTCGGCTTGGCCGATCCGTTCGAACCTTCCAGCGGCGCGCTGGCCAGCGGGATCAGCGTGCAGCGCACGGTCGATCTAACGCGCAGCGGCGGTGAAGTGGCGGCCTTCACGGCAGCGACCGATGGACATGTGCTGCTGCGCGTGCGCGGGCTCGGCATCAACGAGGGCGGCGAGGACTACAGCCTGACGCTGACCGAGACAGGGCGCTAGGACTTACCCTCGAACAACGTCGTGCGGATGCCGCCGCCCTCCTCATACACCGGGCTGTCCCGGCCCACTTCGTACATCCGGTTCCACAGCGCAGTCGGCTGCAGTCCGACGAGCGTATCGCGCATCTGCCCGTAACAGGGGTGGACAAAATGGGCGACCAGCGAGGCATGGTCCTCCCACAGCTCATGAATGGTGACACGGTTCGGCCGGCATGGGTCTGCGGCGAAGGCATATTCGAGGCAGCCGGGTTCCTCGGTTCGGGTCTGCCACTGGATCGGGGCAGTCAGGCGCACGGCCTCATCCCGCGTAGCCTCGTCGGCGAATTCGATAAAGGCGTGGATGATGACTTGCGGCATGGTCGTGGCTCCCCGGTCCCGCTACTTATAGACGCAAGTATCGTAATCCGCGCGGACCGTCCCCACGCGGGCCGCAATCACATTGCCGTGGCGGCGCGTAAAACCAGTGGCCCCCTTCACCGCGCGCACTTTGGGCTGCGGGAAAGCCGCCGCGATTCGCGCCGCTTCCACCCGCGTCAGGGCCTTCGCCGGCTTGTGGTAATAGCGCTGCGCCCCGGCCTCCACGCCGTATGTCCCGATCCCGGTCTCGGCGACATTGAGGTAGACCTCCATGATCCGCCGCTTGCCCCAGATCGCCTCGATCAGCACGGTGAACCACGCCTCCAACCCTTTGCGCACGTATCCTCCGCCTTGCCACAGAAACACGTTCTTGGCGGTCTGCTGGCTGATGGTCGAACCGCCGCGGATGCGCCCACCTTCCTGGTTGCGCTCCCACGCTTTCATGATCGCGTCCTGATCGAACCCGTTGTGCTGGCAGAATTTGCCGTCCTCGCCTGCGATCGCGGCGTCGACCATATTGCGATCGATGCGCGAGAGCGGCGTCCAGCTCTTGGTTATGCCGTTCGGATCGAGGATCATCGTAAGCGTCACTGGCACCGGCACGAACCGGTAGATTACCACCAATGCGGTGCTCAGAAACAGGAAGGCTGCAATCAGCCGCGCGATGAGCCAGCCAAGCCGGTACAACCGGCCGGGCGCACGCTGGGTGGCGGGCCGATGGTTCTTGAGCTTCAGAAGGTCCTCATCCATGCCCCGCGAGTATGGCGGGACGCACCGCCCATGGCAATTGGGCGCAAGCAGCTTTGCACGACTCCATAGCCGCTGTACGTCCCTCGCATGAACCGCCTGTATATCACCGCGTTTGCGGCCCTGTTGCTGTCACCGGTCGAGGCTTGGGCTGATGATGCGCCGGACCTCTGCGTCGACCGGCCAGGCATCGCCACTCCGCCTTGCACCCTGCCCGCCGGCCGGGTCATGGTTGAATTCGGCGCACTCGGTTGGGACCATGCCGCCGGGCCCAGCACGCGCGACGATACGCTGACGTTCGCCGATACCGTGGCGCGCATCGGTCTCGGCCATGCGACCGAATTGCAGATCGGCCTCGGCGGCTGGGGCCATCAGCGCAGTCGCTCGGGCGCTTCTGTCACCACCGCAAACGGCCTGGGCGATGCCACTATCGGCCTGCGCCACGGTTTCGGCGGCGAGGACGACGCGAAAGTGGCGGTGCAGGCCTTTGTCACGCTCCCCGTCGGCCGCGCCCCGAACGGCGCAGGCGATTGGAGCGCCGGCGTGCTGATCCCGATTGCGCTCTCGCTGCCTTCCGGCTTCGAGCTCGAACTCACGCCCGAGATCGACGCGGCGGTCAACGGTTCGGGCCGCGGGCGGCATGTCGCATGGGGCGGCGTGGTGGGCCTGTCGCATGCCCTGAGCAAGGCCGTTTCCGCCGCCGCCGAAGTCTCGGCCTACCGCGATGAGGACCCGGACGGTGCGTCGACCGACTCGCGTTTCGCCCTCTCCACCGCCTGGCGCGCGGGCCGCTCGTTCCAGATCGACCTCGAGCTCGATCTCGGCCTCACGCAGGGCGCACCGAACCACGCGCTGATGATCGGCTTCGCCAGGCAATTCTGAATCGCAACGCAAAACGGCCGGAGTTTCCCCCGGCCGCCTTTGTATTCATGCCAAACTTAAGGCTCAGGCCGGCAGCAGATGCCGTTCGCCTGCGATACGCTGCATTGCTTTCTGCAGCTTCTCGAACGCGCGCACCTCGATCTGGCGCACCCGCTCGCGGCTGACATTGTAAACCTGGCTCAGTTCCTCGAGCGTCTTGGGATCTTCCACCAGACGGCGGTCAGTCAGAATATGGCGCTCGCGCTCGTTGAGGCTGTCCATCGCCTCGACCAACAGGGCATGGCGCATATGCGCTTCCTCCGCGTCGGCCACGGTCTCGTCCTGCAGCGGCGTGTCGTCGACCAGCCAGTCCTGCCAGCTACCCTCGCCGTCCTCGCGCACCGACACGTTCAGGCTGGCATCGCCGCCCATCATCATGCGCCGGTTCATGTTGACCACTTCGGTCTCGGACACGCCGAGATCGGTCGCGATTTTGCGCACGTCGTCCGGGTGGAGATCCGAATCCTCGAATGCCTCGAGGTTCTTCTTCATCCGCCGCAAATTGAAGAACAGCTTCTTCTGCGCTGCGGTGGTGCCCATCTTCACGAGGCTCCACGAACGCAGGATGAACTCCTGGATCGAGGCCTTGATCCACCACATCGCATAAGTCGCAAGGCGGAAACCGCGATCGGGCTCGAACTTCTTGACGCCCTGCATCAAGCCGATGTTGCCTTCGGAGATCAGCTCGCTGACGGGCAGGCCATAGCCGCGGTAGCCCATCGCGATTTTTGCGACGAGGCGCAGGTGGCTGGTTACCAGCTGTGCGGCAGCTTCGGGATCGGCGTGCTCCTGAAAGCGCTTCGCGAGCATGTATTCCTGCTCCGCAGTCAGCACCGGGAACTTGCGGATCTCGGAGAGATAACGATTGAGACCGGCTTCACCGCCAAGTGCGGGAACCAGCGCGGATGATTTCTTCACAGTCACCAGAACACATCCTTTCGACCTAGCGGCTTACGCCGCATTGGCTTTCGTCGCGTTAGCCGCTCCCCATGCTCCTTTTTACAGGAACCCGGCCGGGAGAACCACACAGCAAATCTATTCGTTCCCGAAGCCGCAATCGATACAGCGCGTTTTTCGGGCGGCACGCCAGCCGACTCAATGGGCACGATAAAGGGCATATCAAGCATCCCGCCCGCCCAATTCGACAACAAGCTGCCTGAGATCGACGGGCGTCTTGCTGACAAAGTGCACCATCTCGCCGGTCGCCGGATGCACAAACCCGAGCTCCGCCGCGTGGAGGGCCTGCCGGCGGAACTGGAGCCGGGCCAGAAGCGGCTTGAGCATTGGCGAGAGTTGGGCGGAAACGCGTCCATAAACAGGGTCGCCTAATAGCGCATGACCAATTGACGCAAGGTGAACGCGCACCTGGTGGGTTCGCCCGGTCTCGAGCCGGCACTCGATCAAAGCGGCTCCGTTCAGCACCTGCAACGTGCGGTAATGCGTCACCGCGTGCTTGCCGCGTTCATCGCTCACCAGCGCCATTTTCTTGCGGTCGCGGTCCGAACGCCCGATCGCGCCGCGCACCGTGCCGGCGGCCGGAACTGGCACGCCCGCAGTCACCGCATGGTAGGCACGGTGGATTGAATGGTCGGCAAACTGCCGAGCCAGCCCCTCATGTGCCGAATCGGTCTTGGCGACGACCAGCAGCCCCGAGGTATCCTTGTCGATGCGGTGAACGATCCCGGGGCGGACCACGCCGCCGATGCCCGAAAGCTGCCCGCGGCAATGGTGCAGCAGCGCATTTACCAGCGTGCCATCGAGATTGCCCGCCGCCGGATGCACCACCAGCCCCGCGGGTTTGTCGATCACGATCAGATGCGCGTCCTCGTGGACGACAACGAGCGGAATATCCTGCGCTTCGGCCGCCGAGGGCGTTGCCTTGGGCACCCGGATCACAAAAGCCGTGCCCGCCGCCGGCTTAGCTGAGGCCTGCACCGCCACTTTGCCGCCCAGCTCGATCCGGCCCTCATCGATCAGGGCCTTGACCCGCTCGCGCGAAAGCCCCGAAGCATCCGCCAACGCCCGGTCGAGCCGCAGCCCCCCGGTGGCAATCAACCCCTCGATCACGCGTTCGCTCAGCCCCATTTGCCGGATATGGGCATGCGGGGGATGGGGGGCAAGTGTGCGGGTGAGCCTGTCGAAGTGACCCGAGTTGCGCTAGACCAGCGCACAATGCCCCTGACTCTCCCCTCCAGCGTCCACGCAAGCATCCTTGACGCCGCCGCCGACGCCCAACCGCACGAAGCTTGCGGCCTCCTCCTCGGCCAAGCTGACCGCATCCAAACCGCCAGGCCCACTCCCAACATCCACCCCGAACCCACACGCCATTTCGAGATCGATCCCGCCGCGCTGGTCGCCGCGCACAAGGCCGCGCGAGCGGGCGGACCCGAGGTTGTGGGTTACTTCCATTCGCATCCGAACGGGTTGGCGCGGCCCTCTGCCACCGATGCCGCGATGGCTTCGGGCGATGGCCGGATCTGGGCGATAGCCGCCGCCGGAGTGGTTACCATGTGGCGCGATGCGCCATCCGGGTTCGAAGCGCTTTCCTACGCGCTGAAGGATGGTTAAGGCTGATCTGGCAATGACCCACCACGCGCCCTTTCCTGCTTCGCCTGCCCCACATTCCCTGGGCCTGCGTTTGGTGATGACAATTCCCGCCAGGACCGTGTCAACCCTGTCAACCTTGACCTTCACGCCAACCTCCCCCTGCACGAGGCCGGAAACCCGCATATGACGACAATTGCCGTTCCCGATCTTGCCAGCCTGCTTTGCTCGCGCCTGTGCCACGATATGCTGAGCCCGGTGGGCGCGCTGTCCAACGGTCTTGAACTCCTTGCCGAGGAGAAAGACCCGGACATGCGCCAGAAGTGCTTCGAACTGCTCGAACAAAGCGCACGCATTTCAGCCGATAAATTGAAGTTCTTCCGCCTCGCCTTCGGTGCCGCGGGCGGTTTTGGCGAAATGGTCCCCATCGCCGAGCCGCGCGCGCTGATCGATGCGCTGGTCGGCAACAACGGCCGCATTCAGGCCAACTGGGCCTTGGGCGGAGACAGCCTGCCCAAACCCGCGGTCAAGACCCTGCTCAACCTCGCGCTGATCGGCATCGAGGCGCTGGTGCGCGGCGGCACGCTCGATATCGCAGCTGAACTGCGTGACAACGCCGGGCAGCCGAGCAGCGAGATCGTGATCCGCGCCAGCGGCGCGCGCGTCGTGTTCGACCGCACGATCGGCCTTGCGCTCGAAGGCGCGCTGCCGGCGGAGGAACTCTCCAGCCGCACGGCGCCTGCCGCGATGCTCCGCCAACTGGTCGACGGCGTTGGCGGCACCCTGCAATATCACGCTGCGCCAGACGCGCTGGTCATGGGTGCAATGCTGCCGGTCGCCGCGTAGATCCGGCGTGAACCGCTGGCTCGTCCACCGGGAAGTTCCCTCTCCCAACTGGAATGCGAGGCTGCTTCCGGTCTCGATGGTCGTGATGCACTACACCGGCATGCGGACCGCTGCGCAGGCACTTGAGCGGCTTTGCGATCCGGCAGCCGAGGTCTCGGCGCATTACATGATCGATGAGGACGGCACCGTCATCCGACTGGTCGACGAAGAGAACCGCGCCTGGCATGCGGGCCGGTCCTCCTGGCGCGGGATCACCGATATCAATTCGGCCAGCATCGGCATCGAGCTGGTCAATCCGGGACATGA
>JBJXEK010000275.1:0-10619 GCA_046155055.1 Novosphingobium sp.
GGCGATGCGGTCGTGGCGTTCTGGGGCGCGCCGATCGCCTTTCCCGATGACGGCGCGCGGGCGGTGAAAGCGGCCATCGCGATGTATCAGGCGGGCGAGGAGTTCCGCCGCGCCGCGCCGCCGGGGGTGCCGCCGATCGGGCGCACGCGCGTCGGCGTCCATTTCGGCGAGGCGATTGTCGGGAACTTCGGCGGCGACGGGCGCATTCAGTACACCGCGCTCGGCGATGCAATGAACACGGCGGCGCGGCTGGAAGGCGCAAACAAGCTGCTCGATACGACCGTGCTGGTGAGCCGCGAGGCGATGGAGCGTTCCGGATTGGAAGGCTTCCGCCCGATGGGCAGGATCGGGCTGCGCGGGCGCGCGACACCGGTCGAGGTTTTCGAGCCGGTGCCCGATGCCGCGCCCGATGCGCGCACGCTTGCCGCAGAGCTTGTCGCCGCCCATGCTGCGGGAAATCGCGCAAGAGTGCTTGCGCTCACAGCGCGAATCGATGGGTCGGCGCAAAAGGATGCGGCGCTGGTCAATCTGGCCGGACGCCTCGCGACGCTGAATGAAGGAGAGAGCTATGTCCTTGGCTAAACGCGCACTTGCTGCCGGAGCGCTGATCGCTGCCAGCCTTGGCTGGAGCGCGGTGGCCGAAGCGCAGGCCGTGGTGATCCGCTCGACCGGACCATCTGCGGCGGCCTATCCGATGGGGCGCAAGCTGCCAGCCGGGGCCAGCGTGGTGCTGAAAGCGGGCGATTCTGTGACGGTGATCGATCAGGCCGGCTCGCGCGTGCTGGCGGGGCCCGGCAGCTTCAAGCTCGACAGCGCGGTGAACCGCGATGCAGGCGGCGGCAATACCGCACTTGCCAGCCTGATCGCCCGCGGCGGCGCGCGCACCCGCACAGGGGCCGTGCGCGGCGATACCGAAGTACCGACCGAAGCCACCGCGCCGGACAACGTGTGGTATGTCGATGTGAGCCGGGGCGGCACGGTGTGCATCGCTGATCCGGCGCAAGTTGTGTTGTGGCGCCCGAACCGCGTCGAGACCGGCAACGGCACGCTGTTCGCTGCAGATGGCACCCCCGCCGAAGTGACCTTCCGCGCGGGCAGCGCGATCAAGCTGTGGCCGGTCGCTACATTGCCGGTGATCGACGGGCAGACCTACCGCTTCACCAGCCCGGTCGGCCAGACGGTCAAGATCACCGCCAAGCTCCTGGCGAGCGTGCCGGACGATGCGGTCGCGGTGGCTGGCGTTCTTGCCGATAAGGGCTGCACGGCGCAGCTCGATGTGCTCAGCCATGCCGGGGCAGCGGCGGCAGAGTGATCCGCCGCTCTTGACCATGCGCCGCACGGGCTGGCAGAGCGCTGGTCTATGGAGAAACCCGCCCAGCTGACCCTGTTCAACAGCCTGACCCGCCGCGCCGAGCCGTTTGTGCCGGTCCACACCGGTGAGGCGCGCGTCTATACCTGCGGGCCGACGGTCTACAATTACCCACATATCGGCAATATGCGCGCCTATGTGTTTGCCGATGTGCTGGGCCGCACGCTCAGCTTCAAGGGCTACAAGCTCACCCACGTAATCAACATCACCGATGTCGGCCACCTGACGGGCGACGCGGATGATGGTGAGGACAAGATGGAGCGGATGGCAGCCGCACAAAGGCAGTCGATCTGGGACATCGCCGAGCATTACAAGCAGGCCTACTGGGCCGATGTGCGCGCGCTTAATATCCGCCAGCCGGCGCAGTGGACTGTGGCGACCGATTACGTGCCGCAGATGATCGCGTTTGCGCAAGGGATCGCGGCGAAGCACTGCTACGAGCTGCCGAGCGGGCTTTACTTCGACGTCTCGACCGTTGCCGACTATGGCCGCCTTGCCCGAGCCGCGACCGAGGACGGGGAAGGACGGATCGAGCAGGTCGACGGTAAGCTGCAGGCGGCGGATTTCGCCATCTGGCGCAAGACCCCGCCGGGCGAGACGCGCCAGATGGAATGGGATTCGCCCTGGGGCAAAGGCGCGCCGGGCTGGCATCTGGAATGCTCGGTCATGTCGGGCGCGGTGCTGGGCTTTCCTTTCGATATCCACACTGGCGGGATTGACCACCGCGAGATCCACCATCCCAACGAGATCGCGCAGAACCAGGCGCATTGCTGCAACGCCAAAGCGGATGGTGGCCTCGACGACGCGGCAAATTCGGGTGCGAAGATCTGGATGCACAACAATTTTCTGGTCGAGCGCTCGGGCAAGATGTCCAAGTCCTCGGGCGAGTTCTTGCGGCTGCAACTGCTGATCGACAAAGGGTATCACCCGCTGGCGTATCGGCTGCTGTGCTTGCAGGCACATTACCGGTCCGAGCTGGAATTCAGCTGGGAAGGGCTGGGAGCAGCGCTGACGCGGCTGAAGCGGCTGCTCATCGCGGTGGAGCAATTGAAGGCACGCGTTCCCGCAACCGATGCGTTGCCGGCGCCGGCGCGCACCTTTGCGCCCATCCTTGAGCGCTTCGACGCTGCCGTGTCCGACGATCTCAACACACCGCAAGCGATTACCGTGCTGGAAGAAGTCACCGCGCTGAAGAAGGTCGATCCTGCGGAAAAGCTCTCCGCTCTCGCGGCAATGGACGAGGTGCTGGGCCTCAATATGCTGACCATGACTCGCGCCGATCTCCGCCTCCACCCCAAGTCCGCGACCCTCACCGAAGCCGAAATCGAAGCCACGCTCGCTGCGCGCAAGGAAGCCCGCGCCGCCAAGGACTTCGCCCGCTCCGATGCGTTGCGGGATGAACTGGCGGCCAAGGGCGTCGAAGTGATGGATGGCGATCCGCTCGGCTGGGAGTGGAAGCTCGGATGATCCTCGCTGCGCTCGCCCTGGCTGCTGCGCCCACGCCCGCCGCAACGCCCGAAGCGGCCATCGCGGCGATCTATGCGCCGTTCAACCAGGCAGACATGCGAGACGCGGCTTGGGAGCGGCCGATTTTCACCTCCCGGCTGCGGGCGCTGATCGCCAAATGGCGCGCGGTCACCCCTTCAGACGAGGTGGACGACCTCTCCGATTTCGACTGGCTGTGCCAGTGCCAGGACTGGGACTCGCCCACCTTCCGCACCCGCATTATCCACAACCGCTCCAACGGCCCGGGCCGCCGCGCGGTGACAGTCGCGCTGGGCAGCCCGCATCATCGCCACGCGCCGGTGCGCTTCGTGCTGCAGCGCATGGGCAGCGCGTGGCTGATCGATGACATTTTTGCGAGTGGCTTTCGGGGCGGCCTGCGCGCGAGTTTGGTGCGGACGACCGCAGCGGATATCGCGCTGCGCCAACAACGATAACGGCAATAGAGGATCAGCCTGATGACCATTCTCGTGATGAACGCGCTCGCCGCGCCGCTGATCCAGCCGCACCTGCCTGATTGGGTGGACGCGCGCTTCTTCCGCCATACCGGCGAGCTGCTCGAAATGGCATCCGAGGCCGAGATCGGCTGGTTCGATCTCGACGATAAGGACGTCATGGTCGAGGCGATCACACGGGCGACCAAGCTCAAGTGGCTTACCAGCATCTACGCCGGCGTCGACGGCATGCCGCTGGCGCTGATGGCGGAGCGCGGGGTCGTGATGACCAATGGCGTGGGCATCAATGCCGTGACCATCGCCGAATATGTCGTGATGGGTATGCTGAACATCGCCAAGGGCTACCGCGAAGTGGTGCGGGCGCAGGACAGGCACGAGTGGCTGCCCGATTCGCCGGGCAAGATGGAACTCGGCGGCAGCAAGGCGCTGATCCTCGGCTATGGCGAGATCGGCCAGCGCGTCGACCGGATGCTGCAGGCGTTTGATGTCGAGGTTGTGAAGGTGCGCCGCTCACCGGGCGAGGGGGTGCTGACGCCCGATGCCTGGCGCGCGCGGCTGGGCGAGTTCGACTGGGTGATCCTCGCCGTGCCCGCCACGGCCGAGACCGATAGCATGATCGGCGCGGCGGAACTCGCTGCGATGAAGTCCTCGGCGGTGCTGGTGAACATCGCGCGCGGCAGCGTCGTCGATCAGGAGGCGCTGGTCGCCGCGCTGAGTGAGCACAAGATCGGCGGGGCGTTCCTAGATGTCACCACGCCCGAGCCCCTCCCGGCTGACCACCCGCTGTGGAGCCTGCCCAATGTGCACGTGACGATGCACCTTTCGGGTCGCGCGCAAAACAAGATGTTCCCGCGCGCAGGCGCCCGGTTCCTGGAGAATCTGGCGCGCTACCGGCGCGGCGAGCCGCTTTCCCCGCTGGTCGATTTCAGCCTCGGCTACTGACAATGAACCTATAGGGTGACTCCGGCGCAGGGCTTTGTTACCCCTGCTTCCCAAGGCAGTGCGGCACCAGGCTGTAACCGCCAATTGGTCGCGACCGGATAAGGCTGAGGGGGAGGCGCAAACCTGCGCGCTCCTTGCGGGGGAACGATCCAATGACCGAAGGCGCCATCAAGGATTCCGGGGGCAAAAAAGCATCCGACCTGTTTATCGAATGTCTTGAGGAAGAGGGCTGCGAGTATATCTTCGGTGTGCCCGGCGAGGAGAATCTCGATTTCCTCGATTCGCTCTCGCGTTCCACCAAGATCAAGCTGATCCTCACGCGTCACGAGCAGGGCGCCGGCTTTATGGCGGCGACGTATGGCCGCCACACCGGCAAGACCGGCGTGTGTATCGCCACGCTCGGGCCGGGCGCGACCAATTTTGTGACTGCAGCGGCTTATGCGACGCTGGGCGGAATGCCGATCCTCATGATCACCGGCCAGAAGCCGATCAAGAAATCAAAGCAGGGCCGTTTCCAGATCCTCGATGTCGTCTCGATGATGGGGCCGATCACCAAGTTCACCCACCAGATGCAGTCTTCCGACAACATCCCGAGCCGGGTGCGCGAAGCCTATCGCCTCGCCGAAGAGGAAAAGCCGGGCGCGACGCATATCGAACTGCCCGAGGATATCGCCGACGAACATACCGACATGCGCCCGATCAAGCGCAGCATGGTCCGCCGTCCCAGCGCCGATCCCAAATCCGTGCGTCAGGCCGTCAATGCGCTCGAATCTGCCAAATCGCCGGTGCTGGTGATCGGCGCTGGCGCGAATCGCACGATGACCGGGCGGATGTTGCTTCAGTTTATCGAAAAGACCGGCATTCCGTTTCTGACCACCCAGCTTGGCAAGGGCGTGATCGACGAGCGGCATCCCAAGTTCCTTGGCTGCGCGGCGCTGTCAGCGGGCGATTTCGTTCACCGCGCGATCGAGGACTCCGACTGCATTGTGAACATTGGTCATGATGTTATTGAAAAACCGCCATTCTTCATGCGTGATGGCGGGCCGACAGTGATCCATATCTCGTCCAAGACCGCCGAGGTCGATCCGGTTTATTTCCCGCATATTGAAGTGATTGGCGATATCGCCAATGCGATCTGGCAGATGAAGGAAGACATCGTTCCGAGCGGCAGCTGGACCTGCGAAAAGCTGCTGGGCTACCGCGCTGCCGAAGTCGCGCACACCGCGCCGCTTGCGGCCGACGCGCGCTTCCCGATCTTCCCGCCTTATCTGGTCAGTGAAATCCGCGCCGCGATGCCTGATGACGGGATCATCTGCCTCGACAACGGCGTCTACAAGATTTGGTTCGCCCGCGGCTACACCGCCTACCGCCCCAACACCGTACTTCTCGACAACGCACTCGCCACGATGGGCGCCGGTCTGCCGTCTGCCATGATGAGCGCGATGGTCTATCCCGAGCGCAAGGTCATGGCGATCTGCGGCGACGGCGGGTTCATGATGAACAGCCAGGAGATGGAGACCGCGGTGCGCCTCGGCCTCAACCTCACGGTGCTGATCATCAATGACAGCAGCTACGGCATGATCCGCTGGAAGCAGGCGAACATGGGCTTTACCGATTTCGGGCTGACTTATGGTAACCCCGATTTCGTCAAGTACGCCGAGGCCTACGGCGCGCATGGCCACCGGGTGGAAAGCGCAGCACACCTCAAGGAAATCATCGCGCATTGCCGCGATACGCCCGGCGTCCACCTGATCGATTGCCCGATCGATTATTCGGAAAACGACCAGATCCTCAACAAGGATATCAAGGCGCTGTCGAAGGCGTTGTAAAGTATCCTTTACCCCTCCCGCGAGCGGGAGGGGGGAGCAGACCATGACCCAGCTTAAAGACGTCTACCCGCTCTATCTCAACAACAAGGCGGTGCAGCCAAACACCGATCTTGCGGTGACCGACAAGTTCACCGGCGAGATCGCGTTCCGCACTGCTCTCGCGACCCCTGACGTGATCGACGAGGCGATTGCAGGTGCGGTGCGCGCGGCCGAGCCGATGGCGCGGCTGGCGAGCTATGAGAAGCGCGATGTCCTCGTGCATTGTGTGAGGCGTTTCACCGAACGCTATGATGAATTGGCTTATTCCTTGTGTGTCGAGGCTGGCAAGCCGATCGCGGATGCGGAAGGCGAGGTTGGTCGGCTGATCGATACTTTCCGCATCGCCAGTGAGGAGGCGACGCGCAACTACGGCGAGGTCCAGCCGCTCGACATCTCCCCGCGCGCCAAGGGCTATATGGGGATGTGGAAGCGTGTGCCGATAGGGCCGTGCAGTTTCATCTCGCCGTTCAATTTTCCGCTTAACCTGGCCGCGCACAAGATCGCGCCCGCCATCGCCATGGGCTGTCCGTTCGTGATGAAACCGGCCAGCCTCACCCCGTTAGGGGCGATCATCATGGGCGAGGTGCTGGCGGAATGCGACGTACTACCCGAGGGCGCGTTCTCGATCCTCCCCGCGAGCCGCGCGGGTGCAGACCTGTTCACCACCGACGAGCGGCTGAAACTGCTCTCGTTCACCGGATCGCCGGGTGTGGGCTGGGAGCTCAAGGCCAAGGCGGGCAAGAAAAAGGTCGTGCTCGAACTTGGCGGCAACGCGGCGGTGATCGTCGATGCCGATGCCGATCTGGATCATGCGCTCGCGCGGATCATATTCGGCGGGTACTACCAATCGGGCCAATCGTGCATCCATGTGCAGCGCGTGATTATCCACGAAAGTATCTACGAAACCTTCCGCAACATGCTGACTGACAAGGTGAAAACCCTGATTTCTGGCGATCCCAAAAACCGCGATACCTTCATCGGCCCGATGATCTCGGCCAAGGAAGCGCAGCGGCTCAAAGGTTGGATCGACACGGCTGTGGCAGGCGGTGCAACATTGCTCGCGGGCGGGGGCTGCGAAGGCAACATGCTCGAGGCGACGCTGCTCGAAGGTTGCAGCCGCGACATGGAGGTTTATACCGAGGAAGCCTTTGGCCCGGTAGTGATCCTCTCGAAGTTCAACGATTGGCAAGCCGCGCTTGACGAGGTGAATGATAGCAAATTCGGCCTGCAGGCCGGTATCTTCGCGCGCGATATTCACAAAGTACTTGATGCCTGGGACGGACTCGAAGTCGGGGGCGTGGTGGTCAATGATGTGTCGAGTTACCGGGTCGACAACATGCCCTATGGCGGAGTCAAGGATTCCGGGCTGGGCCGCGAAGGCGTGCGTTTTGCGATGGAAGACATGAGCGAGATCCGCAATCTGGTGATTCGGCGGGTTTGACACAAGGCGAACGGATTGTGTCCCGCGGTGGGACAAGCGGCCAAACCCGCGGCCGATTGGCAGCAACCCGTGCTAATCCGCGCTTGAACGGGAAGTGCCGACTGGCGTAGTCTCCAAGTTAAGGGTTGCCGTGCTTTAAACTCGTCCGGCGCGCGGTGAGGGGTGCAAAATTTCCTCCGCAATTCGCCAGGCGCATGAAACGAGGGGCAATGCGGGGCATTTCGGAACAGGCGCGGCCGCTTGCGGCTGCCATTCGCAGGCTGGCCAAAGCGCCGGTCCTTGCTGGTATGCTGTGCCTGGCGATGCTGGCCTTGGGGGTAGCGATTGCACTCGGTGCAGCGCTGACCCTGTCCTCCGCCCCCCTGCAAGCCCAATCCACTTCGCGTGAAGGCTCTATGCGTGCGCATATGGGCGTGGCGAGCTGTGCTGGCTCGACCTGCCATGGCCGCAGCGTCGCCAGCGGCACCCCCGTCCGGCAGGATGAGCTGCTGCGCTGGCAGGAGGAAAGCTCCCCCACCGGAGCCCACAGCCGCGCCTGGCGCGTGATCGGCGAGCCGCGCGGCGCGGCGATCGTGCGCCGCCTCGGGCTCGATAGCGCAGGGATCACCCGCGAATGCGCCGGTTGCCATGCCACCGCTGGCGCGGTCCATCCGGCAGACGGCGTTGATTGCGAGGCCTGCCACGGCAACGCTGGCGGCTCAGCCGGAGGCTGGCTGGCCACCCACTACACCGTCGGCACCAGCCATGCGCGCAACGTCGCGCAGGGCATGACCGACCTTACCAGCCCCCGCGTCCGCGCGGCGGTTTGCCTCGATTGCCACCTCTCGGGCGACGGACAGGGCCAGTTCATCGCGCACCGGATCATGGCGGCGGGTCATCCGCGCATCGCGTTCGAGCTCGATCTGTTCAGCACCCTGCAGCAGCATCACGACGAGGATGCGGACTATGTGCAGCGCAAGGGGCACAAGACCAATTCGATGCAGATGTGGGCCATCGGGCAGGCCGAAGCGGTGAAGCGCGGCCTCGCGCTCTACAGCGAGCCGGTCAAAGCGAACGACGGCGTGTTCCCCGAATTCACGTTTTACGACTGCCATTCGTGCCACCGCCGCATCTATGACAGCGATGAGGCAAACGTGAGCGCGGTGCCAAATCCGGGCCGCCCGATCCACACCGGCATGCCGCCCTACAATGATGAAAACATGATCCTCCTGCTCGCCGCCGCGCGAGTGGTTGCGCCCGCCGAAGCAGCGACGTTCGACGCCCGCAGCAAGGCGTTCCACCGCGCGATGGGTGTGGGCCGGGGTGAGGCTGTTGCCGCCGCGCAGGCGCTGCGCCAAGCGGCAGATGCGCTCTCCGCGCGGTTTGCAGTCACCGCGTTTGGCCGCGAACAGGCCTTCACGGTGATCGACACGATCGCCAGCGACGCGATTTCTGAGCGCTTCACCGATTACGAGGGCTCGGTCCAGTCGGTCATGGCGCTCGATACGCTGCTGAACGGCATGGTCAGCGCCGGGATGGTGCCGTCAGCCGGAGCAGGGGGCCTGCGTATTCAGATCAATCAGGCCTACAGCGCGGTGCGAGATCCCAATGGCTTCCAGCCGATCGCTTTCCGCCGCGCGCTGGGCGGTGCAGTCCGCGCGATCAGGGGCCTGCGCTGATGGCCAAGGCCTTCAAGCATGAGGGCGGCCCTGCGGGCCTGCTGGGCCACTTTGCCGCATGGCTGGCAATGCTGGGCCTGGTGCTGGCGGGGCTCGTCCCCGCTGCAGCCGGTGCGGCCACGGGTCAGGTCTATCGGGCGCCCTCGCGGCAGGCGCTGACCATCGCCGATGTGCAGAAGGTGATCGCGCAGGCCGCTGGTGAAGCCAAAGCGCGCGGGGCCAAGGCGACGATCGCGGTGGTGGACCGGGTCGGCAATGTGCTGGCGGTTTATCGGATGACCGGCGCGAAGCCGACGATGCGGATAACGGCGGCGACCCAGCTTCCGCTGACCACTTTTCCGGCCGAATTCGGTGCCATCGCCAAGGCGGTGACCGGGGCGTATCTCTCCTCGAGCGGCAACGCCTTCTCCACCCGCACCGCCAGCATGATCGTGCAGCAGCACTTTCCGCCCGCGCCGAGCACGCCGGGGCTGGAAAGCGGGCCGTTGTTCGGCGTGCAGTTCAGCCAGTTGCCATGCTCGGACCTCAACACGCGCTTTTCCGCTGCTGCCCCTGCCGCCACTGCAATGACCGGGCCGAAGCGCTCGCCGCTGGGTCTGGCCGCCGATCCGGGCGGGTTCCCGCTCTACAAGAACGGCGTCGTAGTGGGCGGGGTCGGGGTCATGGCCGACGGAGTCTATGGCCTCGATCTCAACGTTCTCAACTTCGACAAGGACCTCGACGAGGTAATCGCGTTTGCGGGGCTCCAGGGCTTAGCGCCCTCGGCTGCGATCCGTGCGGACCGCATCCCGGTCGATGGCTCGACACTGCGTTTTTCGGACGCGGACCTGACCCAGCTCCACCCGCTGCAGTCCAGCTTTGCCGCGCTGGATGCGGGATCGGGCGCGTTGATCGCGGTGGCCGGTTTCTATGCCGGGGGAGCAATCCTCGCAGGTGCGGCCTATGGCACCGAGCGTAGCGGCGTACGCTATGCCAGAGCGGCCGAATTCTCGAATCCGGACGCCTTCGTGCTGACGGATGGTTTAGGTGCGAACCGCTATCCCATCCGGGGCGGCACCGATGCCGCCGAAATCGGTACCGCGCTCAGCCCGGCCGAGGTCAAGGCGGTGCTCGAAGAGGCATTCAAGGTGATGAGCCGCGCCCGCGCGCAGATCCGCCGGCCACTCGATGCCCGCGCCGAGGTGTCGATCACGGTGGTGGATAGCTGGGGCACGGTGCTGGGTCTGGTGCGCAGCCCTGATGCTCCAATCTTCGGTACCGACGTTGCGCTGCAAAAGGCGCGTACGGCGGCGTTCTTTTCGAACCCCAAGGCTAGTGCTTCGCTGCTGGCCGATGCTGATCCGGGCGTGGCTCCGGTCGTAGCTGCGACCCGCACGTTTCTGC
>JBJXEK010000276.1:0-4687 GCA_046155055.1 Novosphingobium sp.
ACCGCTCTCCCCCGGAGCGCGGTACCCACGCAGAAGGACATTTTCAGCATGACCGCCACCACCACCGAAATGACCGAGACCATTCAGACCGCCATGAAGGACGCCGCTGCAAAGGCGAAGGCCGCGCTCGAAAAGAGCCAGGCCGCCATGGGCGACATGGGTGCCTTCACCAAGGGCAACATGGAAGCCGTCGTGGAATCGAGCAAGATCCTCGCCACCGGCCTTCAGGAAATGGGCAAGAGCTACGCCGCCGAGACCAAGTCGGTCGTCGAGACGATGACTGCCGAGATCAAGGACCTCGCCTCGGTCAAGTCGCCGGCCGAGTTCTTCGAGAAGCAGACCGCCTTGCTGCGCAAGCAGTTCGACGCGGCTGTGGCCGTGAGCTCGAAGAACAGCGAAGCGATGCTCAAGCTCGCCAGCGAAGCCTTCCAGCCGATTTCGAATCGCGTCAGCCTCGCGGTCGAGAAGATCAAGCACGCCGCCTGAACGGGCAGTCTGCCTTATCGGGTCTGACGCGCTAAGGCGCGACCGACTCAACCTGGCAACGGGCCGGACGGGATGATCCCGTCCGGCCCGTTTCCGCTTTGGCCAATCCGGAGCCGGATCCTGTGCAGACTTTCGGGCCAAGTGCCGCGCCGCCTCTTGTACGCGAGGCGGTGCGATGCGATATTCAACCTACCATGACTTTGTCAGCCGTCTCCCACGCCCCTGAGGGTCCTGCCGCATATGGGGCTGCCTATGGAGCCCCTGCCTTGGCGCTTGCTTGCGCCGTGCCGGCAACTCACGCTGGCGAAGATGACGAGCCGAAGGGCCCTGGCGGCGGCACCGGCGATGGCGACGACCAGGTCGGCATTGCCACCAAGACCCGCACTCGTCCCAAAAAGCCGAGCATGTTCAAAGTCTTGATGCTGAACGATGACTACACTCCGATGGAGTTTGTTGTCATGGTGCTGAAGCGCTTTTTCAGTATGGACCTCGAGCAGGCCACACGGGTGATGCTTCACGTCCACCAGAAGGGCGTCGGCGTATGCGGCATTTTTCCCTACGAGATCGCCGAGACCAAAGTGAATCAGGTAATGGATTTCGCGAAGCAGAATCAGCACCCACTGCAGTGCACGCTCGAGAAGGCGTGAGTCGCGGCGCGTCACACCGGGCTGCGGCAGCGGCCCGCACGTTTTCGTCTTCCGCCTGCCTGTGAACCGGGCTAATCCGGCGCTCAATCAAGGCTGACCATTCCGGTCACCCAATCCGGTTTCAGTGAGCCGCCCCGCATTTGACCTTCCTGACCGCCACTGACAAGTACATCGCCCGGCTCGTGATCGTGCCGATGCTGTCGGTTTTCGTGATCGCCGCGTCGCTGCTCATGCTCGACAAGATGCTCAAGCTGTTCGATTTCGTGGCGACCGAGGGCGGGCCGGTCAGCATCGTGTTCAAGATGCTCGCCAATCTCCTGCCGGAGTATGCCAGCCTCGCCATTCCGCTGGGCCTCATGCTTGGCATCCTGCTTGCATTCCGCCGGCTGGCGACCTCGTCAGAACTCGATGTGATGCGCGCGGTTGGCCTGTCCTACAGCCGTCTGCTGCGCGTGCCCTACTTGTTCACGATCGTGCTGGCCGCGCTCAATCTGCTCATTGTCGGCTATCTCCAGCCGCTTTCGCGCTATTACTACGAACAGCTGCAGTTCGATCTACGTTCTGGCGCGCTGGGGGCCTCGATCAAGGTTGGCGAATTCAATACGCTGCAGGACCGCACCGCCTTGCGCGTCGATGCAAGCCGCGACGAGGGACGTGAACTGCGCGGGATCTTTGCCCGGATCGCGCTCAAGGACGGCCAGATTCTGGTGATTTCGGCGCGCGAAGGGCAGTTTTTCGCGAACAAGGAAAATCCCGATACCGTGATCCTGCGGTTGTCCGAAGGGCAGATCGTGCAGGATGGCCCGGGTATCACTTCGCCCCGCGTGCTCACGTTCGCGACACACGACCTGCCGATCGATCTGCCGCGCATCGAGCAGTTTCGCGGCCGCGGGCAGCGGGACCGCGAGTATTTCCTGCCCGAGCTGCTGCGTATCGGCTGGAGCAAGGATTCCTCCCAGGCCGAACGTTACCAAAGCATCGCCAGTCTCAACTATCGCCTTGTCGAAGTGGCGATGATGTTCCTGTTACCGCTGCTGGCCGTCGCGCTGGCTGTGCCGCCCAAACGCTCCAGCTCGGCGCTGGGCGTGTTCCTCTCGATCGTGATGGTGGTCGCCTATCACAAGGTCAACGAATACGGGCAGGACATCGCCAGCCTCGGCCGAGTCGATCCCACGCTGGCGTTATGGGGCCCGTTTGTGTTGTTCGCGGCTCTGATCGTGTGGATGTACCGGCAGCTCGCCTATGTGCCTGGCGGGCAGCCGATCGGCGGGCTCGAGACCGGCTTTGCCAAGATTACGCGCGCGATCATGCAGTTGTTTGCCGCACGCAAGCCGCGTCTGGCTATGACTGCTGACACTGGGGCCATCGATGCAGTTTGAGTTTTTCCCGTCGCGCACCGTCACGCTCTATATCGGGCGGATGTTCGCAACCCGCATCATCGCGGTGTTGCTGATGCTGGTACTGGTGCTGCAAATGCTCGATCTCCTGAGCGAAAGCGGCCGCATCCTGGCCGCACCCGGCAACGGGCAGGGCGAACTCCTAACGTATGTCGGCTTGCGCATGCCGCAGCTGGTCAGCCGGTTCCTGCCCTATTCGGTACTGCTGGCGACGATCATCACGCTGATGACGCTGAACCAGAACAGCGAAGTCATCGCGCTCAAGGCCGCGGGGCTGTCGGCGCATCAGGTGCTGGCACCGCTGTTCCTTGTGGCGGGCGTGACCGCGCTGCTGACATTCGGCTTCAGCGAGCGCATCGTTACCCGGTCAAGCGCAACGCTGAAAGCTTGGCAAGCGGTTGATTATGGCCCGATCCCGCAGGACAGCGCGGTCAAGACCAATGTCTGGCTGCAGGATGGACCGAACATTCTCTTCGCCCGCTCCGTTGAAGGCGAGGGCGCTGCGATGCGCATGCGCGAGGTCAGCTGGTACCGCCGCGATCCGGGCGGTATGGTCACCGAGATCGTGCGGTCCGGCGGCGCCACCTATGCCGCTCCCGGCTGGCGATTGGTTCAGCCGGTCAGCTTTGATGTCCAAAGCGCGCAGCGCACCGCGAACCCGGCGAGCCGGGTCTATGCCCGCGGCGTCGATCCCGCGCAGGTCGTGATTCGCAAGGCCGATGCCGATGGGGAAGCGATGCCGCAGCTGTCGCGGTCGATCAGCGCCATCCGTGCCGCTGGCTACCGCACGAGCGAACTGGAAGGCAAATGGTGGCACAAGATTGCCGGGCCGCTCTCGGCACTGCTGATGCCGCTGCTGGGTGCGGTCGCCGCGTTCGGCCTTGCCCGCTCGGGCCGCCTGTTCGTGCGCGCGGTGATCGGCATGGCGCTGGGCTTTGCCTATTTCGTGGTCGACAACGCGGCGCTGGCGATGGGCAACTTCGGCGGCTATCCGCCCATCCTTGCCGCCTGGGCGCCGTTCTTCCTGTTCCTGCTGATCGGTGAGACCGTGCTGGTCAGGACAGAAGAGTAGCCGCCAACGCGTCGTCCGCGCGCAGCGGGAGGCGCAGCGCGGGACCGGCACCCAGCTCTGCCGGCGGTATGCGGCCTGCGCGGATATTTACCTGGATCGAGGGCAGCAGCAGCTTCGGCGGGGCACGGTCTGCATCGCGCGCCTTGCGCAGTGCCACGAACGCCGCCTCATCGATTCCATCGCGCACCTGGATATTGCGGCTACGCTGCGCCCCCACGGTCGTCTCCCACACATAGGTGTCGCGGCCCGGTGCCTTGTAGTCATGGCACAGGAACAGCCGCGTCTCCACGGGCAGAGCGAGCAGGCGGCGGATCGATCGGTAGAGCGCGTGGGCATCGCCGCCGGGGAAATCCGCGCGCGCGGTGCCATAGTCCGGCATGAACAGCGTATCGCCGACAAAAACCGCATCGGCGATACTGTAGCTGACGCAGGCCGGGGTATGCCCTGGCGTGCGCAGCACCGTAAAGGCCAGCGACCCCAGCGCGATGGTCTCGCCATCCTGCAACAGCCGATCGAAATCCCGGCCATCCGGCAGGAGGTCACTCGCCCCGAACATCGGCGCGAAGGTCGCCTGCACAGCGGTGATATGCGCGCCAATCCCGATCCACGCCCCGGTGCGCGCGGCGATCAGCTTTGCACCACTCAGGTGATCCGCATGCGCGTGGGTTTCGAGCACCATCGCGATGCGCCAACCGCGCGCCGCAGCGGCATGGAGAAGCACTTCGACCGAACCGGAGCCAATCCGCGCCGAGGCAGCATCGAAATCGAGCACGGGATCGATCACCGCTGCCAAGCCCGTCACGGGATCAGCAACGAGATAGCTCGCAGTGTTGGTCGGCTCGTCGAAGAAGGCCAGTATTTCGGGCGCGGCAGGCATGGTGGGGATCCTTTCAGCACCCCTTATATTAGCATTTGCTAAATTAGCAATATTTGATATAAAGCCTCCATGACGATCCACCCTCCCCTCGATCTGGCGACCTTCGAAGCCAACGCGGCCGCCGTTGCGGCGATCATGCGCAGCCTCGCGAATCCGCGCCGACTGATGGTGCTGTGCACTCTTGTCGAGCGCGGCGAAGCCAAGGTCG
>JBJXEK010000277.1:0-17023 GCA_046155055.1 Novosphingobium sp.
GGCCTTGTGTCTCACCACGATTCTGGGCGGTATCGCCGCACCGCAGTATGCCTTGGCGCAGGAAGCGATTGCGCCGCAGAGCGCTGCTGCCGATGAGGCCCCGCCGACCGTTGGTTTCGGCGAAATCATCGTGACGGCCACGCGCAAGTCCGAAAACGTGCAGAAAGTGCCGATCGCGATCCAGGCGCTGAGCTCCGATTTCCTTGCGCAGCGCCAAGTCAAGGGTCTGCAAGACTACGCGGCGCTGCTCCCCTCGGTCTCCTTCGCCGGTATCGGCCCCGGTCGTAACGAAGTCTATTTCCGCGGGATCGTGCCGGCGGGCGGTGCCTATGCCTCGGTGGGCTACTACCTCGACGAAATCCCGATCACCGGTGCGGAAGTGCCGGACATCCAAGTCTATGACATGGAACGGCTTGAGGCGATTTCGGGCCCGCAGGGCACGCTGTTCGGCGCAGGTTCGCTTGCGGGCGTGCTTCGCTTCATCACCGCCAAGCCCAAGATCGGCTCGTTCGAATTCGGCATGGACGCCGAAGTCAACAAGTTCGGCAAAGGCGCAGTCGGCGGCACGATCAAGTCGTACATTAACATACCGGTGAACGACCGCCTCGCCATTCGCGCGATGGGCTACTACCGCAAGGAAGGTGGCTACATCGACAATGTCGATAACAAGGGCCAGTTCATCAGTGGCACGACCGAGCACCCCCTGCTGCCGAACCCGCGCCCTTCGGTGCTCAACCTCGGCGACGACAACCCGGCAACGTCCTATACGCTGACCAACTCGGCCATCGCCAAGAAGGATTACAACCCCGTCTACGAATACGGCGGCCGGCTCTCGATGCTTTGGGACGTAGCCGATGGCTGGGAAGTCACGCCCTCTGTCACGGCGCAACGCCAGATTTCCTACGGCTATTTCGGCTATGACACGCGCGTTGGCGATCTGCAGGTCCATGATTTCGATCTGACCCGCAATGACGACAAGTGGGCGCAGGCATCGCTCACCGTCCATGGTCATATCGGCGATTTCGATCTGGTCTCGGCTACGGGCTACTATTACCGCAATCGCAAGATCAACAATGACTACACTTACTACACCGTCACCTACGACAGCTTTGGCGCAGGCTATGAGAATTACCTGCAATTCTTCGACAAGGCCGGCTGCAGCGGATCGGGCGCGTCGCTCAAGTGCACAACGCTGCTCAACCCGAACCAGTACTACCACACTGTCCAGAAGAACAAAAAGTTCACTCAGGAAGTTCGGTTGACCACGCCCAAGACCTGGCCGTTCGACGTCACGGTCGGCGCGTTCTACCAGCGCCAGAAGAACATCACCGACAACAATTACGCGATCCGTGGTCTGGATCAGATCGTCGGCTACACCGCGTCCGGTGGTGGGGACAGCAATCCGGCAGGCTTCGGCATTCCTGAGGCGCAGGGCGGCACGATGATCCTTGGCACCCCGGCCGTGCGCGGCGATGCCTACTATCTCGAAGAATTCGACACGCTTTATCACGACACGGCGTTGTTTGCGGAAGCGCATTACAACATCACGCCCACAATCAAGATAACGGGCGGCATCCGATATTTCTGGACCGATTTCCAGACGGCAGGCTTCCAGGGTGTCGGCGCATCCGCTGCCGTCGCACCCGCGATCTTCCTGCCGACAGGGGCGGTCGGCTGCCCGCTGCCGCTGACCGGGCCGCGCCTGCAGTGCCGCAACACCAATGCGCTCGATCCACAAAGTATCGGTCGCTACAGCGAAAAGGGCGAAACGCACAAGGTCGTGGTCGACTGGCAATTTGCCGACCAGAAGCTCCTTTATGCCAACTATTCGACCGGCTTCCGGCCCGGCGGCTACAACCGTCCGCTGCGCCTGCGCAAAACCGACACGCAGCCGCAGGTCGTGGTTGCCGCGCCGCCGTTCGAGTCGGAAACGCTCACCAACTTCGAAATCGGCTTCAAGGGCACATTCAACAACGTGTTCCGTCTCAACGCGGCCATCTATCTGGAAAAATGGAATAATATCCAGTACGGCCTCGTCGTGGCCGGCGCGCAGGGCGCGGGTTACACGGGTAATGCCGGTAAGGCCGAGGTCAAGGGTGTCGAGTACGACGCCGAACTCAAGCTCGGCAAATTCACGATCTCGAACAGTGGTGCCTACAATGATGGCAAGCTGAAGGGCAATTTCTGCAACTTCGTTGCCAACCGCGACACCAAGGTGATTGCCCAACTCGCCACCTGCTCGCCCGGAGCGTTCATCCCAGGCAACCTTGACACACCGCAGGTTGCTGCTGCGGATGGCACCCGTCTGCCGCGCCAGCCAAAGTTCAAGGGCACAACGACAATCCGCTATGATACCAATTTGGGCTCGCTCAAAGCCTATTTCCAGGGCGCGGCCCTCTACCAGACCGGCGCGACGCAGGATCTCAACGAGTTCAACAACAACCTGCTTGGGAACACGTCCGGGTTCGTCAGCTTCGACTTCGGTGCCGGCGTGAAAAAAGACAACTGGACGGCCGATCTGTTCATCCAGAATGCGTTCGATCGCCGCGGCCAGCTGACGCGCAACACCTTCTGCTCGATCTCGGTCTGCGCTGGTTCGTCGCGTACCTTCCCGATCCGCCCGCAGTTCTTCGGCCTGAAGCTGGGCTATCGCTACTAAGCTGCAGCCCTCAATCTTCTTACCCTGCCGAAAGGCACGACTGCCCCCTGCGGTTCCGGCCGCAGGGGGCATTTCTTTGGAGGTGTGCACCTAAGGCGCACGGCTTCGCAATCAAACCGTTCTCACAATCACCTTCGTCATTCCCGCGAAGGCGGGAATCCAGTGCCGCCAGCGCTTCGTCTGTGGTTCTGGATTCCCGCCTTCGCGGGAATGACGAAAGTGGGGGGCTGCACCGAAAGTTGCGGGCCGAAACAAGCGCACACAAAAAGCCCCTCCCGCCGGCGCGGGAGGGGTCTTTGTTGCAACCGCCTAGGCGGCGAGCGTCAAGCCAGCGACATCGGCAGACTGCGCAGCCGCTTGCCGGTCGCATCCTTGATGGCGTTGCCGATCGCGGGGATCACCGGCGGCAGCGTCGGCTCGCCAAGCCCGGTCGGCGGATTATCGGTCACCACCCAGGTGATCGCGACATCGCCGGGCGTCATGTCGATGCGGATCAGCGGGAATTCGCCGAAGTTCTCCGCCGTGACCGCGCCGGCCTTCTGCTCGATCGGCTGCCAGACGAGCGCCTGCGCGACGCCATCGATCACTGCACCCTGCATCTGGTGCTCCGCGCCAATCGGATTGATGATCTGGCTGCCGATATCGCCCGCGACCCAGACCTTGTCGATCTTGATCGCGCCGTCCGTCACCGTGAGATCGACGACTTCGGCGAAATAGCCGCGATGGCTGAAATAGAACCCGAAACCGCGGCCCTTTCCGGGTGTGGCTGAGGGTTTGCCGGTCCAGTTGGCAAACTTGCACACTGCATCGATCACGCCGCGCGCGCGGCCGGTGTCGAACGGTGGCTCGTCCGGCTCTGGCGGTAGGGTGCGCGGGGCGCCCAAGGTGCGGCGCATCAGTTCGGGCAGATCGAGCCCGCCGGCCTCGGCCACTTCATCGAGGAAGCCCTGGAACACGAACGCTACCGCGTTGGAGGTCGGCGCGCGCAGCCAGCCGGTCATCAGGTTGGTGGGCATGAACGAGACGCCGTAGTGCGCGTCCGCAATGACCGGGCCGGGGAACTCGGTCGCGTTCATCCCAGCGGCGCGCAGCGGCTTGCCGTCCGCGCCGAAGGTAACGAAGTGGTCTTTGAACGCGGTGATCGCGCCCTTGTCGTCGATCCCCGCCGTCATGCGGTGCCAGCCCGCCGGACGGTAGTAGTCGTTCTTCATGTCATCCGCGCGATCAAAAAGCAGCTTGACCGGGCGGCCCGGCACGGCCTTCGCCACGCAGGCGGTCAGGATCATGAAATCGCTCATCAGTCGCCGGCCAAAGCCGCCGCCAATGCGCGTCATGTGGATGGTCATCGAGGCAGGCTCAATCCCCAACACTTTGGCGATATCGCCGCGCGCGGTGCCAGGGTCCTGCGTCGGGGCCCAGAACTCAAGCTTTCCGTCGTTGTGCCACATCGCGGTGCAGTTCTGCGGTTCGAGCGTGGCGTGGGCGAGGAACGGATAATCGTAGTCGGCCGTGATGACCTTGGCCGCCTTGGCGAGGGCAGCATCGGCGTTGCCCGCCTTGTAGAGGTCCGACGCGGGTGCCGCGCCGAGCATCGCCTTGGCCGCCTTGGCATAGCCCTCGGTCGAATGGCCATCATGCCCCGCCGTATCCCACTGCACCACCAGCTTTGCCCGCGCCTTCTGGACGCGCCACCAGCTGTCGCCCACGATGGCGACCGCGTTGTTCTTGCCCGCGGGGATTTCGCCATCGGTGATCGGCACCACCGCCAGCACGCCCTTTTCCTTGCGCACCGCGCTGTCGTCGAAGCTTTTGAGCGTGCCGCTGAGCACCGGGCACTTGACGAGCGCTGCATAGAGCATTCCGGCGGGATGCGCGTCGATGCCGAACAGCGGCTCCCCTTTCACGATTGCCGCAGTATCGACGCCCTTCTTCGACGTGCCGACAATCTTGAAATCCTTGGGCGATTTCAGCGCGACCTTTTCCAGATCGGGCGCAGCAATCTTGGCGGCCGCGGGCGCGAGCGCCGCATAGGTGATCGAGCGGCCGCTGGCGGCGTGCTTGACCATGCCCTCGCCGGTGGTGAGGCTGGCGACTGGCACGCCCCATTGCTGTGCTGCGGCTGCAACCAGCATCGCGCGCGCCCCGGCGCCTGCCTGCCGCGCGGGCAACCAGTTGAGCGGCGTGGTCATGCTGCCGCCAGCGAACTGCGGTCCATATTTGTCTGCGTTGTCATCGGCCTGCTGGATCTTGACCTGGCTCCACGCCACGTCGAGTTCCTCGGCGATCAGCATCGGCAGCATAGTCTTCACGCCCTGCCCGATCTCGGGATTCTTGGCGAGAATGGTCACCGTATTGTCGGGCGCGATGGAGATGAAGGCACCCAGCATGGCTGGCTCCTTGGCCCCGGGCGCTGCAAAGGCGAGCCTCGCCTCGAACGTGATCGCGGCCCCGCCGGCCAGCGAGACGACGAGGAACGAGCGGCGGTTTACGGCAATAGCGGTCATGCTGCTGCTCCGGCAATGGCGTGGCTGGCCTGCGCGATAGCCTTCTGGATGCGCAGATAAGTGGCGCAGCGGCAGGCATTGCCCGCCATGCCTGCGGTCACTTCATCGGCAGTCGGCTTGGGTGTCGCGGTAAGCAGCGCTGTCGCCGACATGATCTGGCCGGCCTGGCAGTACCCGCATTGCGGCACATCGAGCGCAGTCCAGGCCTCCACGACTTTCGCGCCGACCGGCAGCGCCGCAACACCCTCGATCGTCACGATATCCTTGCCCGCGGCATCCGCCAGCGGGGTCTGGCACGAACGCACCGCCTCGCCGTTCATGATCACGGTGCAGGCCCCGCAAAGGCCCGCCCCGCAGCCGAACTTGGTGCCTGGCATGCCCAGATCCTCGCGCAGCACCCACAGCAAGGGCTTGTCCGGCTCGACATCGACGGTGCGGGCCTTGCGGTTTACGGTCAGCGTGATCGCCATTGTGGTCCTTTCTGGGAGCGCCTGCGCCGGCCTGGCGCGGCACCCGGGAGGTATGAAGAGAACTGCCCGATTTAGAGGCGCCGCACAACGGATGCCCGTGCGAAGCCGGACTGAGCTATGTTGTTGTCGTTGAATGTCAGTTATTTAGGAACTTCGCGAAGATTTTGTACAATCTTCAAGTATCCGTCAAGGCCGATTTACCGGATAGCCCTTTGCGGCAAGACTGGCGAGGCTGCAGGGCCCGTGCTACGCGCAGCACATGACCAACGGTGCGGACACGCTCGCGGGCACAGCGCCTGACGAATCCATGGCTTCAGAGCTTCGGCCGGGCACTTATGCACGCGGCACCGAAACAGTCGATGCCATCCTGAAAGCGGCCCACAGCGTGCTGATCGAAGAAGGCGCCAGCGCCTTCACGATCCGCCGCATTGCCTCGGCCAGCGGCATGAAAGTCGGCAATGTCAGCTATCATTTCCCGCGCAAGGAAATGCTCATCAAGATCATGCTGGACGAATTGCTCGACAGCTATGACAAGCTGCTCGAGAGCGAGGTGCGCCAGCCCGGGATCAGCCCGGAGGACCGGCTGCGTCTGATGATCGTAATTTGCCTCGACGATATCGCCGGAAAGCGCACCACGCGCCTTTTCACCGAGCTCTGGGCATTGGCCAACCACAACGCCTTCATCGCAGACCGCGTCCGCGCCTTCTACCGGCGCGTTCACGATTTCATAGGCGAGGCGGTTGCTGCGCTCAACCCGGCGCTGTCGGCAGATGAAGTCCACACCGTCGCGCTTTTCATCAGCGCTGCAATGGAAGGTTCAACGCCGTTTTTGGGCTTTGAAAAGCCGTGGGCAGCGAAGATGCCGCTGTTCACCACGGTCGCTGCCGACGCGCTTGTCGCGCTTGCCAAGTCGATAACGCCCGACCAATTTGCACCGCAAAAATAGCGAAATGCTGCCCAAATGCTGCAGCGCGAAAAAAAGCCGCACAAAGCGCTTGACTAAAACTGGACGATCGTCAAACCTTCTTATTATTCCGATCACTCCTGCCGCAAAAGCGCCGCAAAACCGCGCTTTCCAGTAGCAGGCGATATGAAGCAAAGGGGCCAGGCAAGATGAAGATTCCGGGCAAGTCATCGCTCTCCGCCATGGGCAGGCATACGGCCATTGCAGCTTTCGGGCTGGCCCTGCTCGGCTCGGCTGCGGCCGTTCACGCGTCGGCACCGCTGCCACCGGATGAGGAAGGTGATCCGATCACACTTCCGGCCCCCAAGCCCAGCTGGGTTTTTGTCGAGCGCGGCTTTTCGGTGCCGGGCAATGCGATCTTCGACACCGACACCGGCAAGATGCTCGGGCTCGTCGAATCATCGGTCCTGTCCGACATGGCGATCGATCCGGGCGGCAAGGCTTATTATGTGGCTGAATCCATTTGGACCAAGGGCTGGCGCGGCACACGGCAGGACATGGTCACCGTGTATGATGCCTCGACGCTCAAACTGAAGACCGAGATCCCCATTCCCGGACGTATCCTGATCGGAAGCCGCAAGTACAACTTCGTGCTGAACGACGGCGGCAAGACGGCCTATATCTACAATCTTGACCCGGCCTCGTCGGTCAACATGGTCGACATGGTCAAAGGCAAGTTCGTCAAGAAGATCGAACTGCCCGGCTGCGCGAGCATGATGCCGATCCCCGGCGTCGGTTTTGCGGCGCTGTGCTCGGATGGTTCGCTGGCGACAGTGGCGACCGCCGGGGCCAAGCCCGTGATCACCCGGTCGGCGCCGTTCTTCTCGGCCACGAACGACCCGATCTTTGATAACTTCGGCTATGACCAAGGCAAAAAGCAGGCTGTGTTCCTGACCTACACGGGCCAGGTTTTCACCGCCGCGCTGGGCGCGACGCCAACGATCTCAGAGCCCTTCACCATTCAGGCCGCAGCCGGGGTCATGCCGGCGGACACCAAGCCGCTCGATGTGCACTGGTATCCGGGCGGTCAGCAGTCGATGGCGCTGCATCTGGCGACCGGCCATGCCTTCGTGCTGATGCACATGGGCGAATACTGGACGCACAAGGCAGCCGGCAGCGAAGTTTGGGAACTCGATGTCGCCGCCAAGAAGGTGGTCAAGCGCTTTGTCCTTGAAGATCCGGCCGAACAGATCGCGGTGACGCAGGAAGCCAATCCCAAGCTGATCCTCTCAGGTGAAAGTGGCACACTCCATATCCTTGACGCGAAGACCGGCGAGGAAAAGCACAAACTCGAGAAGTCGGGCGGCGGCGTGCTCAGGACGGTCGAGCCCTCGTGACGATTGGCGTGTTCGCGGACGAAGCCCTCTCTTTCGCGCGAGTGGGAGGTGCCGGGCTTGGCGTGCTGGGCTTTGCGGCCGCGATGGCTGTTGGCATGGTGTTCGTTCAGGCCGGCCTGTCCAAGCTGCGGCACCGCGAATTGCTCACGGGCGTGGTGGCCAATTACAGGCTGCTCCCGGCGGCACTGGTGGGCCCCGTTGCAATGCTTTTGCCGCCTGCAGAACTCGTGCTGGGCTCGGCGCTGCTGCTCAGCGGGCACTGGCTTGCCGCCACGGGTTCGATAGCCCTGCTTCTGCTGTTTGCAGCCGCGATGGCGATCAATATCAAGCGCGGCCGCAGCCAGATCGATTGCGGTTGCGGTCGCTCGCAGCTGCGGCAGCCGCTCAGCTGGCTGCTGGTCGGGCGCAACATCGCGCTTGCCATGCTGCTTGTGCCCCGGCTGCTTCCCGCTCCGGCGGTGACACTGGCCGACATGGTCATAGCGCTCGCTGGCGGCCTCGCGATTTTCGTGATTGTTCAGCTTTTCAACGCCATCGGTGCGCTTGCAGCGTCGCCGCTGGCGGCCCCGCGGAGGTCATAGATGGTTCTTTCCCTGCTCATCTCCACGGCACTGTCCTGGATCGTGATCCTGCTGCTGGGTGTGGCGGTGCTGGCGCTTGCCCGCCAGGTCGGCGTGCTGCACATGCGCGTCGCGCCGGCCGGTGCGCTCACCACTGCAGCCGGTCCAGCGGTCGGCAGCTCGGCCACCGCGATCCCGGTCAGCACGATCGACGGGGTGAAGACCACCATCGGCGGGCACCAGCACGGAACGCCGCTACGCTTGCTCATGTTCGTTTCGGCGGCCTGCCCATTGTGCAAGAACCTCATCCCGATGGCGAAATCTTTCGCGCGTGACGAGCGTGTCCAGCTGATCTTCGTCGGCGACGATGAAGTTTCCGTGCAGCGCGAGATGATCGCGCAGCAGGGCCTTGCGGGATACCAGTTCATCAACGGTCCAGACGTCGGCATGGCGTATGAAGTGGCCAAGCTGCCCTATGCGGTGCTGATGGACGAGCACGGGACGATCCTGTCGAAAGGCCTAGTCAACAGCCGCGAACACCTCGAAAGCCTGGTCATTGCCCACGAAATGGGGATCGGCTCGGTGCAGGATTACATAGGCAAGCTCAAGGCCGTGGCCCACTGACCACAGCATCCGGACACCATTTTTACTCAACTCCGATATCGCGATATACGCATATCAAGCGACCTACAGGGGACAAGCTCATGAAGACCTTCAATCCTGATGCCATGGGCGAAAAGATGCTTCGCCGCTTTGCCGGCGGCACCTCGCGCCGGGGCATTCTGGCCCGCCTCGGGCTTGCCCTGGTGGCCGCGCCTGTCTTCCCGGTGCTGCCGGTCAGCCGCGCCAACGCCGCCAAGCCTGATCGCTCGCCCGAGGCCAAAACCGCTTTCGCGCGCACGGCGCAAAGCACCGACGACACCAAGTGCACCTATTGGCGCTACTGCGCGATCGATGGTTCGTTGTGCAGCTGCTGCGGCGGCACGCTCAATAAATGCCCCCCGGGCGCCGAGCATTCGCCGGTTTCGTGGGTCGGCACTTGCATCAATCCAGATGACGGCCGGGCCTATCTGATCGCCTACCGCGACTGCTGCGGCAAGGCCTACTGCCAGAAGTGCAATTGTGACGGCACCGACCGGGAGACGCAGCTCTACGTGCCGCAGCTCAACAACGACGTGATCTGGTGCTTCGGCACCACGAGCATGGAATACCACTGCTCGACCGCGGTGCTGGTCGGCACGGCCTAGGATATCCGGGTAAGGCAGGCTTTTGCCGAGTGGCGGATGCGGCTATGGACCAGCGCATGAGGAATAGTACCAAACTGCTTACTGCTGCCGTGCTCGCATGCGCCCTCTCGGTCGGCGCACTGAGGGCGGGGGTGCTGAAGGCAGGCGAGCCGGACAACCATTCGCCAGATATCCCAGCAGCGGCTGCGGCGATGATGGTCGACCCTGAACTCGCGCAGACCGATTTTGTGGAGCAATGCGCAGGCTGCCACGGGGTGCGCGGCAGCTCGATCCCGGCTCATCTGCCTGAACTCAAGGACCGGGTTGGCTACTTCATGTGCACCCCGGAATCGCGCGCCTATCTGCTGCGACTGCCCAACGTCGCGCACAGCCGCCTGACCGACAACCGCCAGCTTGCCGATCTGATGAACTACGTGATCTTCGTGCTGGGCGGCAACAGCGCCCCCGCCGGAACCAAACCCTTCACTGCGGAGGAAGTGGCGCGCGAACGGCAGTTCCCGCTTACGAGCGGATCACTCTCCGGCGAACGCCTGCGGCTGGCGAACGTGGCCATCCGCAAGTGCCACGCGCCCGCCGCGCTCAGACTGCAATACCTCGGCTCCAGCCAATGATCGCAGCTGATAACCGCACTATCCTGCGGCTCCTCACGGACGGACACGCGGAAGGAATCGACGGTGTGCTTGTCACGCTCACCGGCATCGTCGGCGCGTCGTCGCGGGGGATTGGCGCGCAGATGGCGGTATTGGCGGACGGGCGGCATGCCGGCTCGTTTTCGGGCGGCTGCATTGAAGCAGCCGTGATCGCAGAGGCGCAGGCAGTGCTTGCTGCGGGACTCGGGCGCACCGTACGGTTTGGCTCGGGCTCGCCCTATATCGATATCCGCCTGCCTTGCGGCGGGGGCATTGATCTGCTCTTCACGCCCAAGGCCGATACGGGCACGCTGACCAGCGTTCTGGAACGGCTCGATCAGCGCGAGGCCGCAGTGCTGCGTATCGACGAACAGGGTGTGTCGCTGGGCACGGACTGGGCCATGCACCGGGCCGATGCCGCATTCTTGCGCACTTATGCGCCGCCGCTGCGGCTCGTTGCGCTGGGCCACGGCGAGGACCTTACCGCGCTGGTGCGGCTGGCGCAGGCCTTTGGCGTGGACGTGGCCGCCTTCGCGCCCGAAACCGACCGCCACGCGCTCGCTGCCGAGGGAATTGCCGCACTGATGAGCCGCACCACCCTGCCTCAACTCGCCGGTGATGCCTGGACGGCGTTCGTCTTCCTGTTTCACGATCACGACTGGGAGGAGCATCTCCTGCCGCAGGCGCTGGCGCAGCCGGGCTTCTATCACGGCGCTGTCGGCAGCGCGCGCACGCACCGGGCCCGCCTTGAAGGTCTTCGTGCCGCCGATGTGCCGCAGCAGCGCCTCGATCGTCTGCGCGGCGGAATCGGGCTCATTCCCGCCACGCGCGATCCGGCCACACTGGCACTCTCGATCCTGGGCGAGGTGGTGCAGGACTATCAAGCCTGTGCGGGCGTGCCCGGTTGGGCCGGGCAGGCCTTGCCGACTGCCCATGTCTCCACGCGCCGCTGAGCCAAACTTTGCCGGACTTGTGCTGGTGCTTCTGGCGGGCGGTCGGGGCACCCGGTTTGGCGGAGCCAAGCTGATTGCACCGCTTGCCGGCCAGCCGCTCGCACTGCATGCCGCGGCAATGCTGGCAGCCCTGCCCTTTGCGCAACGCATTGCCGTGACCAGCGCCGACGTGCCGGACCTCGCCGCGCTAGAGTACACTTGCATCGCACTAGATCCCCCGGGTGCGCCGCAAGCCCGGTCTGTGGCGCTGGGTGTGGCCGCCGCGCAGGTAGCGGGAGCGCGCAGCGTGCTCCTTGCGCTGGCGGACATGCCGCTCGTCCCCGTCGATCATATCCACGCGCTCGTCGCCCAATTCGATGGCGACCGCGTGGGCACCAGCGCAGACGGCATCACCATGCCGCCTGCCATATTCGGTGCTGCGCATTTCGAGGCCCTCACCGCGCTAAGCGGCGATCGCGGCGGCGCAATGCTGCTGGCCGGTGCGCCGATGGTTGCGCTGGATCCCGATCTCGCGCTTGATATCGACCGGCCCGAAGATCTGGCCCGCGCCGAAGCCTTGCTCGCAGCCTGGGCAACCTGATCCTTCAGGCGTCCAGCCGGAAGTGGAACACGCGGCTGGGGCCGTCTTCGGGCGCCACGTAAAGGTCGCGCCCTTCGATCGCCATGCCCTCGCCCGTAAAGGGCCCTCCGCGTCCGAATGGCCGCACCGCACCAACTGACCCGGCCTTGACCGAACGTGTGACTTTCATCGTCGGCAAATCGATCCAGTCGACCGTGCCGCTTAGCCAGCTGGTATTGCCACCTGCAACCAGCTTGCCATCGGCGAACTTCATATCCTGATAGCGCGTCGCCGAAGGGTTCGATACCACCCGCACCGGGCTTCCTCGCGCCAGATCGAAGACATAGAGCAGCCGGCTGTCCCAGTTCCCCGCGACCAACGTCTGTCCCGATGCCGCCACGCAGCCGATGTGATCGGCCACTGCGATGCGGCGGCGCGCCTGCATCGTATCTGCGTCGATCTCGATCAACACGGCCGAACTGTCGGGCTTCATTTCCGCCACCGGCACCCAGAGCGAGCGGCCCGATATCGAGAGCCCGCCGGGGTGATAGCGCGCGCCGTCGGTCAGCTCGAGCCGCCGCTGGAATTGCCCGGTTGCCCGGTCAAACTCGTGAAGCCAGGCCTTGTGGCTGGCATGATCGACCGAGGTCACCCAGATGTGCGCGCCATCGAGCGCAAGCCCCTGAACGTGGAACACCTCGCCCTTCAGCTGCAGGGCACCCATCATCTTGGCATGCTCGACAGGTGGCTCGACTGGTCCGGGTGCTGCCGCAACCGACAGACTGAATACCGCATGAAGCATAGCCGTGAAGCCGGTGCGAAAAAGCTTGCCGATCATCGTCGTGTTGCTTTCCGAAGCCCTTGGGTTTCGGTGTCGCAGTGACGTTGATTTGAGTCAGCAAGGTTTCTGTTCGCAGAATCTGTCGGATTTCTGCAATAAAGGTGTTCATTATCCCCAGATCACGCTGCATTGCAGCAATTACCCCTACGAAGTGTGTCCAGAAAGTCACACTCCCTCCGGCATCAGAGCAGCGTGCGTTCAACCGCCTTGTGCCATCCGGCCACGAGCCCGCTGCGCAGGTCCGCATCCATCCTTGGCGTGAACTGGCGATCAGCCGACCACGTCGCCTCCAGCGCCGCGATGTCGCTCCACACGCCCGTCGCCAGCCCCGCGAGGAACGCCGCGCCCAGCGCCGTAGTTTCGACGCTCACCGGGCGCTCGACCGGCGCAACGAGCACATCCGAGAGGAACTGCCCCAGCCAGTCGTTGGCCGCCATGCCGCCATCGATGCGGAGCGCGGGCGCATCGGGATTGGCGTCCTCACGCATCGCATTGATCAGATCGAGCGTCTGGTATGCCACCGATTCCAGCGCGGCGCGGGCAAGGTGCGCGGCGCTGGCATCCAGCGTCAGCCCGCAGATCAGCCCGCGCGCATCCGGGTTCCAGTGCGGCGCGCCGAGGCCGACGAACGCGGGCACCATATAGACGCCGTGGCTATCCGGCACGCGCAGCGCCATGTCGTGGGTATCGGACGCGTGGGTGATGATCTTCAGGCCGTCGCGCAGCCACTTGACCGCCGCACCGGCAATGAAGATCGCGCCTTCGAGCGCATAGGTCGTCTGGCCGTTCAGGCGGTAAGCGACAGTGGTCAGCATGCGGTTCTTGGACGCAATCGGCTTGTTGCCGATGTTCATCAGCGCAAATGCGCCGGTGCCATAGGTCGACTTGGTCATGCCGGCGCGGAAGCAGGCCTGCCCGAACAGCGCGGCCTGCTGGTCGCCCGCCATGCCCGCGATGGGAATGGCGCGGCCCAGGATCGCCGGGTCGGATTCGCCGAAGATATGCGAATTGTCGTGCACTTCAGGCAGCACCGAGGCGGGCACCCGGAGCAGCTTGAGCAGTTCCTCGTCCCATTGCTGCGCGCCGATATCGAACATGAGCGTGCGCGAGGCGTTTGTCGGATCGGTCGCATGAACCTTGCCGCGCGTCAGGCGCGAGAGGAGGAAACAGTCGATCGTGCCGAACGCCAACTCACCCTTTTCAGCCGCCGCGCGCGCACCCGCGACTTCGTCAAGAATCCACGCCAGTTTGGTGCCCGAGAAATAGGGATCGAGCAGCAGTCCGGTCTTGGCCGTAAACAGTGGCTCGACGCCGTCCGCCTTGAGCTTGGCGCAGGTATCGGCGGTGCGGCGGTCCTGCCAGACGATGGCGCGGTGGATCGGCTTGCCGGTCGCGCGGTCCCACACCGCCACCGTCTCGCGCTGGTTGGTGATGCCGATGGCGGCCACCTCGGCCACATCGATCCCAGCCTTGGCCACGGCATCACGCAGCACGATGACGGCGTCCTGCCAGATGTCTTCCAGATCATGCTCGACCCAGCCTGAGGCGGGATAATGCTGGGCAAATTCGCGCTGCGCGACGGCAACGGGCGTCGCCGCCGCATCGAACACGATGCAGCGGGTGGATGTGGTGCCCTGATCGAGCGCAAGGATATAAGGGGGCTGCATTGAGTATCTCCTCTTCCGGCGCTTTGGCCGGGTTGGTTGGCTCAGCCCGCGCGGGCGGGCAGATAGGGTTTGATCAGCCACTGGTAGATAGTCGCGCCGACCACGCCGCCGCAGAGCGGCCCGGCGATGGGCACCCACCAATAATTCATCGGCGACGGGAACGCGGCCGATCCCCAGCCTGCGAAATAGCAGAACAGCCGCGGTCCGAAATCGCGCGCCGGATTGAGCGGCCAGGCCTCGAGATAGCCAGCCGACGCGCCGATCATCGCGACCAGCAGGCCGATCATGAAGGCACCGGCATTGGCCTGAGGTGCCTGCGTGTTGAACTCGTCGGTGATCGCGAAAATGCCCAGCACGAGTATGGCAGTGAGCACAATCTCGTCGAAGAAGGCGTGCACCGGGGTAATGCCGTCACCGGGATGCGTGAAGAACACCCCTGCCGCGCCGCCAGCTTCCCGCGCGGTGCCGTGGGCAAGGTTGTAGGCATCGATCACCGGGCCGAACATCAGATAGACCAAGGCCGCGCCAATGATCGCGCCAACGACTTGCGCGGCCCAGAACGGCACGACCTTGCGCCACGGAAAATCCCGGTAGATCGCCAGCGCGAGCGTGACTGCCGGATTGGCATGCGTGCCCGAAACAGCGCCGGTCACGAAGATCGCCATCGTCACGGCAAGACCCCAAGTGATACACACACCCCAATAGGCGGTCTTGTAGGGACTCGGATCATAGAGCGAATACATCGCCGCCGCGCAGTTGCCGATGGTGATGATGATCACCACCGCAAGGCATTCCGAGATAAGCTCACCGACGAAGGCTTTCCTTGCGTTCATCCATCCCCCCCAAGGTTTTCTGTTCTCACGCTTTTTATGCGTTGAGTTTCAAGCCCCCGAAGCTAGCCGAATGACAGCCGCACCGGAAGAGCGCTTTGTGCGAGGGCCATAGAATTTTGGCATTGGCCGGATGGCGCAGCGGAATGGCGCGCTATTTGCCCGCCCGCTGGTACACCAGCTTGCCGCCGAGGAACGTCATGTCGACATGGCCCTCCAGCAGCGTTTCTTCAGGCGCAGTCAGCGGATCGAACGGCAGCACTATCATGTCGGCCAGCTTGCCCGGCTCGAGCGTGCCCTTCTCCTTCTCCTCCCACGAGAGATACGCGCCATTGGCGGTGTACATGCGGATCGCCTCGGCGCGTGAGACGGCTTCCTCGGGGCCACGCACCGCGCCGCTGGGACCCTTGCGCGTTATCGCCGCATAGAGCCCGACAAGCGGGCCGATAGGCAGGTTGTCACTGCTGAAGGCCATGAACAGGCCGAACTTCTTGACCGGAGTGGTGATCGAATTGTTGTGCGCCAACCGCCAATCGTCGAGCAGGGCCGAATAGCGATCATCGAGATTGTAGAGGAAATTGGGCTGCTGCGCGATCATCACATGGTCCTGCGCCATGGTCGCCATGGTCTGATCGGGCGGCATGATCGTGAAGTGATCAGTGAACCAGCGACGATCATTCGGATCGTGTGCAGGATCGGGAATCGTGGTCAGCGCATTGTGATAGGCCTTGATCGTCTGCACGATGGCCGCATCGCCGATGCAATGGATGCCCATCTGCCAGCCAAGCTTCGCCGCGCTGTCGACCAGATCCTGCAGCTCGGCATCGGTAAACCGGCCCTTGCCGCGGAAGCCCGGCTGGCCCTTGTAGTCTGCCAGCAGCCACGCGGTCGGCCCGGTAAATCCGCCGTCCACCGCGTTCTCGCCGATGGCGCCGAGCCGCAAGTGGTTATCGCCGTAGCCGGTGTGATAGGGGAACGCCTTCAGCCGCTCGGCGCCCGGATGGATGATATACATCGTGATGCGCGGCAGTTCGCCGCCCATCGCGCTGTAGATTTCGCGCGCGCGCTTCCAGGTCATATTCGAGCCGCCCCACAGCGGATCGAGGTCCTTGCTGTCCGTGCCGCCCTTGCCCACCGGCTCGTCGTCGATGGTGCCGCTGGCGTCGTGGAGGCTGGTAATGCCCAGCGCCAGCATTTCCTTGAGCCAGGTGATGGTGGCGGGGCGCATGGCCTCCCAGCCCGGATCGGGGATGAACTTCGAGACAATATCCATGCGCTCGCGGATGATGCCGCTGAGCTCGCCGCCAGCATCGTGCTCGATGAGACCAGTGGCGGGATCGGGGGTATTTCTATCGACCTTGGCGATGCTGAAGGCTGCCGAATTGTAAGCCGCAGAGTGCGAGCCGGCGCGCAGCAAGGCAACCGGATTGTTGGGCGCAGCGGCATCGAGATCAGCGCGCGACAAGTTGCGCTTTTCAGCGAAGTTCGATTCCTGCCAGCCATAGCCGGTGATCCACTTGCCCGGCCCAAGCTGCTTGGCTTTACTGCGCAGCATCGCCTGCACTTCAGCAATACTTTTGGCCGTCTCCACCGCAATATCGTTGGGCGATACCGGCTTGGGATGGACATGCGTGTCAATGAAGCCCGGCATGACGGTGCGTCCGCCGAGATCGATCACCTTGGGCGCGGAATATCCTACCAGCAGTTCCTCGCCGCCCACCGCCACGATCCGGTCGCCCTTCACCGCCACCGCGGTCTTGAGCGTGAAAGCGCGATCCACAGTGATAATCTGCGCATGGTGGA
>JBJXEK010000278.1:0-3939 GCA_046155055.1 Novosphingobium sp.
ACGGCCGCCTGCGCCTGACCGTGCGCGGACACGAGATCGACCTGCGCGTCGCCAGCGCACCCTCGATCCACGGCGAGAGCGTGGTGATGCGCATTCTCGACCGTTCGAACCTCTCGCTCGATCCCAAGTCGCTAGGCTTCGATCCTGATCTCGAAGCGCAATTCCTCGCGGCGCTGGCGCAGCCGCACGGCATCATGCTGGTCACAGGCCCGACCGGTTCGGGCAAGACGACCACGCTCTATGCCGCGCTCGCGCATCTCAACGCGCCCGACCGCAAGCTGACCACGATCGAGGACCCGATCGAATATCGCCTGCCCGGCGTCGTGCAAAGCCAGATAAACCCCGCGATCGGCTATACCTTCTCGACCGCGCTGCGCTCGTTCCTGCGGCAGGACCCGGACGTGATGATGGTCGGCGAAATCCGCGACACCGAAACCGCACAGATCGCTGTGCAGGCGGCTCTGACCGGCCACATGATCCTCTCGACGCTCCACACCAATACCGCAGCGGGCGCCGTTACCCGCTTGCTAGACATGGGGGTTGAGCCGTTCCTGCTCTCCTCGGTGCTGACGGGCGTGCTTGCGCAGCGGCTGGTGCGGCGGCTGTGCCCGCATTGCCGCACACCCTATGAGGCGGATCCGGCGATCCTCGCGCGGCTGAGCATCGATCCCGATGCCGGGGGAAGCCGCATTTTCTATCATCCGGGCGGCTGCGAGAAGTGCAAGGGCAGCGGCTATGCGGGCCGCATGGCCGTGTTCGAATTCATCCGCATCGACCGCGAGATCGGCACACTGATCCTGCACCGCTCCGACACCCGCGCGATTGCCGAGCAGGCCGCGCGCGCGGGCTGCGGCACGTTGCGCGCCGACGGCATTGCCAAGGCGCGGCAAGGCCTCACCGCACTTGAAGAAGTGCTGCGGGTGGCAAGCGAGGACTGACGCGCCATGGCGACGTTCCAGTACCGCGCGCTTGCCAGCGGCGGCGGCCCGGTTGCCGGCCAACTCGAGGCCGGGACACGTGACGACGCGCTCGCCTCGCTGCGCAAGTCAGGTCTGCGCCCGATCGAGGTAACCGAGCAGAAGGGCGCGGCGCGGGCCCGCGCGCGCGTCGGGGCCGAAAAGAAATGGCGCCGCCCGATCACCAACTTCTTCGCCGAACTGGGCGTGCTGCTCCAGGCCGGACTGCCGCTTGATCGCGCGCTGTCGATCGCGGTGGACAATGTCAGCATCGCCCCCTTGCGGCTCCGCCTTGCCGAAGTGTTGGCTGCGGTTCGCGAAGGGCGGCCGCTTTCCGGAGCACTGCTCGATCAGCCCGGATTATTCCCGGGCCTCGCCCCGGCGATGACCGAGGCGGGAGAGGCCAACGGCGAGCTTGGCGGTGCGCTTGCGCGGCTGGCGCAGATGCTCGAACAGGCCGACGAACAGCGCCGCCAGATGTCCTCCGCCATGACCTACCCGATTGCGCTCACGGTCGTAGCGGTCGGGGTGATCCTGCTGATGTTGCTGTTTGTGGTGCCGCAGTTCGAAACGCTGTTCGCCACTGCGCCCGCAGGGTCGCTGCCCGCATCGTCGATGGCCGTGATGTCCGCCAGCAAGTTCGTGCGCACCAACGGACTCTATATTCTCGGCGCGCTGGTCGCGGCGGGTTTCGCGTTGCGCCAGGCGCTGTCCAGCCCGGCGAGCAAGGCCTGGCTGGACCGGCAGGTGCTCGATGTCCCCCAGCTCGGCCCGTTGCTGCGCAATATCGAAACAGTGCGCTTTGCCCGCAGCCTCGGCGCGCTGATCGATGGCGGAGTGCCCCTGCCCAACGCGTTAGCGCTCGCCCGCCGCACCGTCACCAACCGGTTCATGAACAGCGGCATCGGTGAAGTGGTTGATATCGTGCGTCAGGGCGGCGGGCTGAGCGCGCCGCTGGCCGAGCGGCGCATCCTGCCGACGCTGGCGATGAGCTTTGTGCGCACCGGCGAGGAAACCTCGCAGCTGGGGCCGATGCTCGGCCGGCTGGCCACAGTGCTTGACCGCGACGTCAAAGTGCGGCTGGACCGGATCATCGCCATCGCCACGCCGACCATCGTCGTCGGTCTGGGCGCGGGCGTGGCTGCCATGGTCGCCTCGATCATGTCGGCCATTCTTGGTTTCAACGATCTGGCAGTGGCACAGTGAAATGGCGGTAGGACAATGAGAATCAACCGGAACAAGCCGCGAAGCCCCGGGCAGCGCAATGGCTTTACCTTGCTCGAACTGCTGGTCGTGCTGGCCATTCTCGGCCTGCTCTACGCGATCGTCGGCCCGCAGGTGATCAAGTATCTCGGCAGCTCGAAGAGCGAATCGGCCTCGGTGCAGGTCAAGAACATCGACGCGGCGCTCAAGCTTCTGCGCCTCGATGCCGGTCGCTATCCGACCAACGAGGAAGGCCTGCAGGCGCTCGTCACGCAGCCGCAGCAGATGTCGGACTGGCGCGGGCCTTACCTGCCCAACGCCTCGGGCCTGACGGATCCGTGGCAGCACCCCTACCGCTATGCCAGTCCCGGCAAGCACGGCGAGGTCGATGTCTATTCGTTCGGATCCGACGATGGCGAAGGCGGCACTGGCGAGGCCAAAGACCTCGGCAACTGGTGACCGGCCAGTGCGGGCGCGTGTTCAAAGCGAAGGGGGCCAGCGCGGGTTCACCCTGATCGAGGCGCTTGTGGTGCTGGCTGTGGTTGGCCTTGTCGCCGGACTCGGCTATCCCGAACTGCAGCGCGGTTACACCGCCGTCGAATCCCGTCGCGCGCGGGGCGAGATCATTGCCGGTCTGCTCGAGGCGCGCGCGCTGGCGCTGCGCAGCAATCAGCCAGTGGCCTTCATGCCCAATGCCCAGCACACAGGGTTCGTGATCGGCAGTGGCGCGGCAAGAGTGCTCTCCAGCCGAGCGCGGATCGACGCTGTTCCGGCGCGGATCTGGTTCTATCCCGACGGCAGTGCCACAGCCGGCCGGCTCACGCTGATCACCAGCGATGGGCGGACGATCTACGCGGTTAGTCGCGATCTCGGCGCACTCACCGAAACGCGTGAGGACGCGCCCGCCGCGCTGCCCGCTAGTGGCTTGATCGGCGGCAACCGTGCGTGAGCCCCGGTCCGATGAACGCGGCTTCCTCTTGGTCGAGGCGCTGTTCTCGTTCGCGATCGTCGCGATGATGAGCGCACTTGTCTATGTCACCGTCGCGCAGGCCAGCCATGCCGCGACCACGCTTGTCGAGCGGCGCAGCGCCTTGCTCCTCGCCCGCTCGGTCCTGGCTGCGGCAACCGTCAACAGCCAGTCACGCGCGATCAGCCCCACCGGTGTCGAGGGCGATCTTGTCTGGTCGATCTCGGCCGAGGGCTACCAAGGGGCTGAAGTCGAGGCCATTCCCCTGCGCAAGGTCACCGTCACGGTCACAGACCGCAGCGGCCGCAAGCGGCTCGCCCGCCTCTCAACGCTGGGCACCGGACATTGAGCACGCCGCGCGCCCTTCCCCGCACTGGCGGACTGCGAGAGGCCGGCTTCACCCTGATCGAGGCCCTGGTGGCGCTGTTCGTGTTCGGCCTGATCTCCACGCTAATCCTCGGCGTGCTGTCTATGCAGGCGCGGGCTGAGGCCACATTGCGCGGCCGGATCGAAGCCGAGGACCAGGTGGTCGCGGCACAAAACACCTTGCGCGAGCGGATGGGGGCGATGCGCCAGCTGCTCGATCCCCGCGGCAGCGGAGACACCGCGCTGTTCCGCGGGTTCGCCGACCAGCTCGAGTTCGTCGCCCCCACCTTTCAGGCCGAAGGCCCCCGCGCATTGTACCGGTTCCGCCTGCAGGCAATCACGGGCGACAAGCTGGTGCTCTATGCCTTGAGCGAACGCACCTCGGTCCAGACCACAGCGTCGCAGGCCCTTGCCTGGACACCGCTCATCCTGCTGAGCAACGTAAAG
>JBJXEK010000279.1:0-4785 GCA_046155055.1 Novosphingobium sp.
AGACCCCCGCCGGGCAGAACCGCGCCTCTGGTCCGGCGTAGATCGGCAGGTTGATTGCGGTCGGGACGCTCGGGTCCTTGAGGACGAGGTGGCAGGGCTGATCCTCCTCGTGATTGGTGTAGGAGAACGCCACCGAAGTCAGCCGGTCGAAGCTGATCACGCCGTCGGGCTTGGGATATTCGATCGGCTTGAACAGATCGGCGCGCATGGTGGCGTCGCTGTCCTTGTGGTGCTTCATGCCCTTGAACGGGTTTACCTTGAGCACGCGCGCCCACATGTCGGTGCCAGCGAGCGCCGTGCCGAGCGCGCCGCCGAACTTGGCGACGAGCGGCTGGGCATTCTGAACGAGCTTGAGTTCCTTGGCGATCCAGCTTGCCCGGACGGCGCTGTCGTATTCCGCCAGCTCATCCTGCTCACGCCCCGCAGCGATTGCAGCGGTGATGGCTTCGGCAGCGAGCATGCCGCTCTTCATCGCGGTGTGGCTGCCCTTGATACGCGGCACGTTGACGAAGCCGGCGGTGCAACCGATCAGCGCGCCGCCCGGGAAGGCGAGCTTGGGCACCGATTGCCACCCGCCCTCGTTGATCGCGCGCGCACCATAGGAAACGCGGCGGCCGCCTTCGAGGATCGCGCGGATGTCCGGATGCTGCTTCCAGCGCTGAAATTCCTCGTAAGGGTAAACGTAGGGGTTGGCGTAATCGAGCGCGGTGACGAAGCCGAGTGCGACCTGATTGTTCGCCTGATGATACAGGAACCCGCCGCCCCAGGTGTTGCTTTCGGAAAGCGGCCAGCCCTGCGTGTGGATCACGCGGCCCTGCACGTGCTTGTCGGGATCGATATCCCAAAGCTCCTTGATGCCGATGCCATACACCTGCGGCTGGCAATCGCGCTCCAAATCGTAGGTGGCCTTCAAGCGCTTTGTGAGGTGTCCGCGCGCACCTTCTGCAAACAGTGTGTATTTACCGTGCAACTCCATGCCCGGCTGATAATCGGCCTTGCGCTCGCCGTCCTTGCCCACGCCCATGTCGCCCGTGGCGACGCCGATGACCGTGCCGGCCTCGTTCATCAGCACTTCGGCGGCGGCGAAGCCGGGGAAGATCTCCACGCCGAGTTCGGTCGCCTGCTCGGCCAGCCAGCGGCACAGATTGCCGAGGCTGCCGGTGTAATTCCCGTGATTCGAGAGGAACGGCGGCATCATCAGATGCGGCAGCGCGGTCTTGCCGCTGCGGCTCAGCACCCAGTGCCAGTTGTCGGTGACAGGCACTTCGGCCATCGGGCAGCCGTCTTCGCGCCAGGTGGGCAAGAGTTCGTCAAGCGCCTTGGGGTCAACGACTGCGCCCGAGAGAATGTGCGCGCCGATTTCAGAGCCCTTTTCAAGGATGCAGACCGAAATTTCAGTGTTAACCTGCTTGATGCGGATCGCTGCTGCCAGACCTGCCGGCCCGCCGCCCACGATCACGACGTCATACGGCATCGATTCCCGTTCGCTCATTCTCTCTCGCTCCGACCCCAGAGATTCGACCTTGGGCACAGCACACTATACCCTGAAACCTCAGTCTTCGCCTTGAAAGCTGTCGCAAGCAAGGTCAAGACTGCAAGGTGATGGGACAGCTTGACACACAAGACAGCGAGCCGACTGCCAATGGCTTCGCGGGCAGTCTTGCCAACGGCCTCGAAGCCTCGCTGGCTTGGTGGCGTGAGGCCGGCGTCGATTGCGCCTTCATCGATGCGCCGCAGGCTTGGCTTGCAGCCGATGCGCCGGCGCCCTCACGCGCGGCAACCGCGCTGCCCCCTTCCCCGCCGCCTGGCCGCACCGCACCGCCAGCGCGCGAAGCCCCGCCCATCGCGGCCGATCACTCGAAATGGCCGGCAACGCTCGAGACTTTCGCGCCCTGGTGGCTAAGCGAACCCTCGCTAGCACCGCGCGGACTGACCCGCGTGCCGCCATCGGGCACTGTGAATCCAGCCCTGATGGTGCTCGTGCCTATGCCCGCCGAGGATGACGGCGAGGTGTTGCTTTCGGGCAAGACCGGACGTTTGCTCGATGCGATGATCGCGGCGTTCGGTGTCGATCCGGCTCAGGTGTACCGCGCATCTGCACTCCCGGCGCGAATCGCGTTGCCCGATTGGGCTGAGTTTGCAGCCGGTGGGCTCGGCGCGGTGCTGGCCCGCCATGTCGCACTCGTTGTGCCGCAACGTTTGCTCGTGTTCGGTCGGGCAGACATCTCGGCGCTTCTGGGGCACGATTCAGCGCATACTGCTCTGCATTTACGCGTGTTTAACCATGAGTCTGGCAGCGTTGCGGCGGGTTTTGAATATGATCTGGAAACCTTGTTGGCCAAACCGGGCTGGAAAGCCGGGGTCTGGCAGCGCTGGCTGGATGGGCTTTCGGCCAGTTCGGATGCAGGTTGATTGGGATGCCGGCCCGCATGAAGGCCGGTTTTGATAGACGGGAACATTTCGGCGGTGACACTCTCGTGATGAATGACCGAAATGGCCTGATAAAAAGCCGTATTGGCCGGGCCGTGCTGCTTGGCTTTGCCGGAATGGCCGCGCTCGCGGTCGCCGCGCCGGCATTCGCCAATAGCGCCGCCGCCGAGTACTTCCGCTCGCGTGCAGACCGGACCGCTGTGCCCGCGCTGCTTAGCCAAGAAGACCGCGCGTATTACAAGCAGATGTTCGGCGCGATTGAGCGCGAGGACTGGAGCGTGGTGCAGGCGATGCTGGCACAGCGCGCCGACGGTCCGCTCCATGCAGTGGTGCGCGCGCAATTCTATATCGCGGCAAGCTCCCCTCGCGCAGATCTTGCGCCGCTGAGCCAGTTGCTCGCCGCCGCGCCCGATCTGCCATGGGCCGAGCAGCTTGGCCGCCTTGCCCTGAAGCGGGGCGCAACCGAACTGCCGGCATTGCCCAGCGCGCAGCCAATGGTCTCGCTTCCCGGCCTGCCCAAGCGGATTAAACCGCGGCCCGTGGCCGACGGCACGATGCCGGACAGTGTCGCACTCGCGATTCAGGACCGGATCAAGAACGACGATCCGATGGGTGCACGCGTGCTGCTCGACGGGATCGAGGCAAACCTGTCGGCCGAAGCGCGCGCCGAATGGCACCAGCGCGTGGGCTGGGCCTTCTATATCGAAAATGATGACGTCAATGCGCGGACCGTTTCGCTCGGCGCGCTGCAGGGCGGCAACGGTGCTTGGGTAGCCGAGGCGCTGTGGACGTCCGGGCTTGCGGCATGGCGCGCCAACGATTGCCAGAATGCGGCCGCAAGCTTCGAGCAGGCCGCCGGAATGGCGCAGAACGACGAGCTGACCGCCGCCGCGAACTATTGGGCCGGCCGCGCCTGGATGCGCTGCCGCGCGCCCGAAAAGGTGGCAAATTCGATGCGCAGCGCGGCGCGGCTGCGCGATACGCTATACGGCATGGTCGCCAGCGAGGCGCTGGGCCTGCGCGAAAACACTCCGGCTGCCGCACCCGATTTTTCGGGCGATGACTGGCAGCAGCTGCGCCAGGTGAGCAATGTGCGGCTCGCCGTTCAGTTGGCCGAGATCGGCGAGGATGGGCTTGCCGACGAGCTGCTGCGCCATCAGGCCCGCATCGGCGATCCTTCGCTCTATGCGCCGCTTTCGCGCCTCGCGCGCGATCTGGGCCTGCCCGCAACGCAGCTTTGGATGGCCTACAATGCGCCTACCGGGGCCAAGCCCGATGCGTCCGCCCGTTTTCCCGCCCCTCGCTGGGTTCCGGCCACTGGCTGGAAGGTCGATCCCGCGCTGCTCTTTGCGCATTCGCTGCAGGAATCGAATTTCCGCACCGCCGTTATCAGCCCCGCCGGTGCGCGCGGGCTGATGCAGGTGTTGCCCGGCACCGCGCGCGGCCTGACCCGCGCCGAGCCGATGATGACCGGGCGCGAGAAGCAGCTCGATCTGCCCGATGTGAACATGGCGTTCGGCCAGGGCTATCTCGTCCAGCTGCGCGATTCGGGTGCGACCGGCGGGCTTCTGCCCAAGGTAATCGCCGCCTACAATGCCGGACCCATGCCGATCTCGCGCTGGAACGCCGAAATCCGCGACAATGGTGATCCGCTGCTGTGGATGGAATCGATCCCCTATTGGGAAACACGCGGTTACGTCTCGATCGTGATGCGCAATTACTGGATGTATGAACGCCAGGCCGGCGGCCCTTCGGAAAGCCGCATCGGGCTCGCGCAGGGGATGTGGCCCAAATTTCCGGGCCTCACCGGCGCAGAGAGTGTGAGGATCGCCGCACGTGGCAATTGATTCCGCCCGCACCTTCAAGCCGATCAATATCGCGCTGCTGACCGTGTCAGACACGCGTGGACCGGAGGATGACACCTCGGGCGATATCCTTGCCGAACGGATCAAGGCCGCCGGCCATCACTTGTCCGCGCGGGCGATGGAGAAGGACGACGCGGCGCGGATCGCGAGCCGACTCAACAACTGGATCGACGACCGCACCGTCGATGCCGTGGTCATTACCGGAGGCACCGGCCTGACCGGGCGCGACGTGACCCCGGAAGCGCTCGACCGGGTCAAGACCCGCGATATTCCGGGCTTTGGCGAGCTGTTCCGCTGGCTCAGTTTCAAGACCATCGGCACCAGCACGATCCAGTCGCGGGCCTGCGCGGTCGTTGCGCGCGGAACTTATATTTTCGCGCTGCCCGGTTCGAACGGTGCGGTTAAAGATGGCTGGGACGGCATTCTCGCCGAGCAGCTCGACAGCCGCAACCGGCCCTGCAATTTCGTCGAACTGATGCCCCGCCTAGAT
>JBJXEK010000280.1:0-8023 GCA_046155055.1 Novosphingobium sp.
TAAGGCCAAGCCCCGTGGCAGCACCGCTTCGCAAAAGGTTTCGCATGTGCACCTCCGCACGAGGGGGCAGGCCGCCACGTAACTAGAAAGGTATCATCGCCCTTTGCCGGGCGTCAATCACCGTGCACGCTTTCAGCGTGCGGTCACAGCCCGGTCCATCGGGGCTAGCTTGGCGAGCAGGCGGCTGTGCACAGCAAACGGTACATCCGCCTCGCGCGTGGCCTGTGCGGTCGTGTAGCGTTTTCACCGGGGTGCGGCGCATCGCACCGATTCGATGTAACGGAACCAAGACGGAAATCTTGCGGACGCAGACCTGCGGCGAGGCCACTTAGTCTGAGCCGATCCATGATTTTCTGTAGGCACAAGGCCACTTTTTGGACGGCAGACGCACCGCCCGGCCGCGCCATAAATTTTGAGATTGCAGAGATTTACGGTGTAGGATCGAGCTCTTCCACGGCGCGGGCCTGAACCCTGCCTTAACGGTATGGACACCAAACCGTCACGGGGACATGCGAAGGCCATGCGGATCGTTGTTCAGGGGCTTGCCCCGGGAGATTCTCGCCATGTCCGCACCGCAATCCGTCACTGTCATCGATCCGCGCGTAGGCGACATTGCCGCAGTGATCGCCGGATTGCCCGCTGGCGGACGCGTGTTCGTCCTCGATGGCACCAGCGACGGGCTCAGCCAGATCAGCGCGCTGCTCACGGGCATTGATGGCATCGCCGCGCTGCATATCATCTCGCACGGCGGCAGCGGGATGCTTACCCTCGGCAGCAGCACCGTCGATAGCGCCGCGCTCGCTGCTCATGCCGATGATCTCGCGGCGATCGGCAGCCATCTCGCGCCCGGCGCGGACATCCTGCTCTATGGCTGCGATGTGGCGGCGGGCGCTTCTGGGGCGGCTTTCATCAGCACCTTTGCGGCGCTGACCGGCGCGGACATCGCGGCCAGCACCGATGTGACCGGCGCGGCAGCGCTGGGCGGCAACTGGACGTTGGAGGCCCGCCATGGCGCAATCGAGGCCTCGAGCCTTTCGGTGTCGGGCTTCCACGGCCTGCTGGATACGATCAACGGAACGAACTCCGCCGATGTGCTGATCGGCACAGCGGGCGATGACATCATCAATGGCCTTGGCGGCAATGACACGATTGCTGGCCTTGAGGGCAACGATGTGATCGATGGCGGCAACGGCGTCGATACGATGTCCGGCGGCATCGGCGATGATACCTACATCGTCAACGATTCGACCGACAAGGTCATCGAGAATGCGGTCGAAGGCATCGACACGGTTCAGACATCGGTCTCCTATGTCCTCTCTGCAAATGTCGAAAACCTGACCTTGCTTGGCACCAGCGGCCTGAACGCCGTCGGTAATACGCTCGCCAACACGATCGTGGGTAACACCGGGACCAACCTCATCAACGGCGGTGCCGGCGATGATTTCATCGATGGCAAGGGCGGCAGAGACACCCTGATCGGCGGAACGGGCGATGACACCTACGTGCTCGACAATCTGAGCGACGTTGTCGTCGAAAATGACAACGAGGGCACCGACACTGTTCGCGCCACCATCAGCTATGCGCTGGGCAAGGGGCTCGAGAACCTGTTGCTGCTCGGCACGAGCAACCTGAGCGGGGTCGGCAATTCGCTGAACAACGCGATCACCGGCAACGATGGCGACAATATCCTGACCGGCGAGGACGGCAACGATGTGCTCGACGGCGGGGCAGGCTCGGACACGATGATCGGCGGGGTCGGCAACGACACTTTCGTGATCGACCAGATCGACGATGTCGTTTCGGAGCAGGCCAACCAGGGCAACGACACGGTCAAGGCGAACTATTCCTACAGCCTGCTTGCCAATTTCGAAAACCTCGTGCTGACCGGCACCGATGCGATCGACGGCGTGGGCAGCGACGTCAACAACCTGCTGACGGGCAACAGCGCCGCCAACATTCTCCAGGGTCTGGGCGGCAACGACACGCTCGACGGCGGTGCGGGCAATGATACGCTGATTGGCGGCACCGGTGACGATTCCTACATCGTCGATTCCTCCAGCGACGTGATTGTGGAACAGGTGGGCGAGGGCACCGATAGGGTGCAATCCAGCATGTCCTACACGCTCGAGGATAACATCGAGAGCATCACGCTGACCGGGATCGATGCGATCGACGCCACCGGCAATGCTTCAGCCAACGTTCTGACCGGCAACACGGCTGTCAACCACCTGAACGGACTTGGGGGCAACGACACGCTCGACGGCGGCAAGGGTGCCGATCTGCTCGCGGGCGGCGAGGGCGACGATACCTATGTTGTCGATGACAGCGGCGATGTCACGACCGAAGCCGCAAACGCGGGGACCGACACCGTGCGGGCCTTGGTTTCACTGACGCTCGCGGCGAATGTCGAAAATCTGATCCTGATCGACAAGGCAAAGATCAACGGCACCGGCAATGCCCTGGCCAACACGATTACCGGCAACGACGAGGACAACGTGATCGACGGTGGTGCCGGCGCCGATATCATGACGGGCGATCGCGGTGCCGACACATACTATGTCGATAACTCCAGCGACGTGGTGATCGAGACGACCCGCGGCAACGGCACGGACACGGTGATTTCTTCGGCCTCCTATGTGCTGACCGGTTTTGTCGACAATCTGGTTCTGACCGGCACTGCCGATCTGACCGGCACCGGAGATTCCATCAGCAATACCATTACCGGCAACAGCGGCCGCAACGTGCTCGACGGCGGCGCAAGCAAAGACCTGCTCGACGGTCGAGATGGATCGGACATCTATTTGGTCAGCAATGCCCAGGACCAGTATCTGGGTGAAGTGCAGGACACCGGCACAACCGGGACGGACGAGGTCCGCCTCGCTTTCACGGCTGCCGGCCACGCCAACTTTGACGAGCGCGACACGGGGATCGAGCGTATTGTGATCGGCACCGGCACCGGGGCCATCGTCGACAGCTCGGGCACCATCGCCATTTCCGTGCTGGCGACCAAGGTGCTCAATGCGCTGACGATCATCGGCAATGCGGGCGCAAACCGCATCACCGGCACCGGCTTTGGCGACGTGATCGACGGCGGCGCCGGCATCGATGCCATGGCCGGCGGCAAGGGGGATGATACCTATTACATCGATGACACCAAGGACCGTGCGACCGAACGGGCAGGCGCCGGCAACGACACTGTCTTCTCCTCGGCCAGTTACAAGCTGTCTTCAGCCGTGGAAACGCTGACGCTCACCGGGTCTGACAACCTCACCGGCACGGGTAGCTCCGATGCCAACACGCTCAACGGCAACAGCGGCAACAACGTGCTCGATGGCGGCAAGGGCGATGATGTGATCAACGGCTTTGCCGGCAACGACACGCTGATCGGCGGCATTGGCAACGATACGCTTGCGGGTGGAAGCGGGGCCGATGTCTTTGCTTTCAGATCCGCGGTCAAGGTGACCAATGGTTTCGACACGATCCTCGATTTCAGCGCGGCCGAAGGCGATTCCATCCAGCTCGCAAAGGGTGCATTCCGCGGACTGGGATCGGATCTGGGCCAAATCACGGCGGACGAGTTCTGGTCGGGTGCCGGTGTCAATGCCGTCCATGACGCCACGGATCGCATCGTCTACAACACCACGACGGGCAATCTCTGGTACGATTCCGACGGCATCGGCGGCTACGATGCCATCCTGATCGCGCAGCTGGGGACTGGAACCCACCCTGCTCTTTCCTATACCGACATTTTTCTCGTCGGCTGACACCCGGGCGGCACCGTCCGCACGGGTTGCACCGTTCGGACTCGACGGACTTCGCGCCGGTGTGCTGCCACCGCTCATTGCCGCACTCGAAGGCCAGCCTGAGCGTGGCTCCGCCGATCAGATCGGAGCGCGTAAGCCTCTACCATTGCATTTGCCGGAAGTCTGCCTTCCGGCCTCATTGGCTGGTCGCGTGCTCAGTCTTGGGTTAGCCGCAGCTCAACAATCCTGCTCGGAGGCCTGCCCTATGACCGATACCACTGACCCGACCGATCACGCCTTCTCGCCTTCGGTCGTCGCCGCGCAGGTCCGCAAAGGCTCGCGCGCACACTATGCGGGGATGATCCTGGCGGATCGGGTAGACGCCCGCCTCGCCGCCTTCGTCGGGCAGGTGCGCAGCTTCTATCTTGCCAGTGCCAGCGCCGACGGTCAGCCCTATGTCCAGCATCGCGGCGGCCCGGCGGGCTTCCTCAAGGTGCTCGATGACAAGCGCCTCGCCTTCGCCGACTTCCGTGGCAACCTGCAATACATCTCTACCGGCAACTTCGCGGAAAACCCCAAAGCCTTTATCTTCCTGATGGACTACGCGAACCGCCGCCGCATCAAGATCTGGGGCGAGGCGCAGGTGATTGAGGGCGACGAGGCGCTGAACGAGGCGCTCATGGTGCCCGGCTATCGCGCCAAGGTAGAGCAGGCGATCGTCTTCACTATTACCGCGTGGGATATCAATTGCCCGCAGCATATTCCGCAGCTTGTGCCTGCCGGGGAGGTCGCCGAGATGATGGCCGGGCGCGACGCTCGGATCGCCATGCTCGAGGCACAACTCGCCGACCTTTCAAAAAGTGGAACCTAAGGTTCCAGACTATCCCCCTACCGGATCGGGGACCGGCTTCCTAAATAGACGTCACAGCCGCCGGTTCCCCCCTCCCTTTCCGGCGGCGATCAGCTCCCCAGCGCGTTTTCCCTGACCGCGCCGGGAGCACAAGCACCCGGGCAGAGCACTCCCCCCGCACCTGCCCGGGTGCCCATTGCCAAACGTTGTTCTGCTTTCGCACCGGAGTGCCGTCTCATGCCGCGTCCGCCCTTCACCGCCGAAACCGCCGCCGAGAAGGTCCGTTTTGCCTACGAATACCTGGACGACAGCGGCCGATGGTTTCGCGCCTACGGTAACGAAAACTGGGAATTCGACGAACACGGCCTCATGCGGCGGCGCATCGCCAGCATCAACCAACACCCGATCCGGGCCGAAGACCGCAAGTTCCGCTGGCCCCTCCGCCGCCGCCCCGACGACCACCCCAGCCTCACGGCGCTGGATTTCTGAAAGCCAAGAGCAATGAATACCACCAACGCCACCCGTCGCCGCCCGCAGATCTGGAGCCTGTGCTTTGCCCGCCTCCACGCAAAGCCCGATTGGCTCGAAAGCTGGCTGATCGGCTGGGGCTTGCTCCTGACATGGGGCACCTTCGCCTTCCTTATCGCGCCTGCTTCGATCGCAGTCCCATCGCAAACGGTGTTCTTTGCCGGGCTGTTTCCGTGGATCATGCTGCCGGTTGTGACGGCATTCGGGCGGGGGCGGTGCGCTGCAAATTAGACCGCGCAAGCCCCCGAGCGGATTAGAAACCGCAGCTCGCGCCCGTTATCCAGGCTGAACATTCCCCCGCGCCCGTGCACTGCATCGAGCAGCAGGTCTACCTCGCCCCATGCCTCCGCCTGCAGCGCGCCAAGATAGAACGGGGCCTCGCCGACATGGCCCAGCAGCACATCGCCTGCGCCCACGCGGAATTCGTTCGCCGGGTAGCACATGGGGGACGAGCCGTCGCAGCAGCCGCCCGATTGATGGAACAGCACTGGCCCGTGCTCGGCGACGATCGCGCCCAGAAGGGCCAGAGCCTCGGGTGTGGCGCTTACCCGGTTCATCGTCCTCAGAAGAACCCCAGCGCCTTGGGGCTGTAGCTCACCAGCAGGTTCTTGGTCTGCTGATAGTGGTCCAGCATCATACGGTGGTTTTCGCGGCCGATACCGGACTGCTTGTAGCCGCCGAACGCCGCGTGCGCGGGATAGGCGTGGTAACAGTTGGTCCACACGCGCCCGGCCTGCACTGCGCGGCCCGTGCGGTAGGCCTGCGTGCCGTTGCGCGTCCACACGCCCGCGCCGAGGCCGTAGAGCGTGTCGTTGGCAATTGCGTGCGCGTCGTCGGCGTCCTTGAAGGTCGTCACCGCCACGACGGGTCCGAAGATCTCCTCCTGGAACACACGCATCTTGTTGTGGCCCTCAAGGATCGTCGGCTCGATGTAAAAACCGCCCGCCAGCACGCCCGGCATCATGGTGCGCGTCCCGCCGGTCAGTACTCTGGCGCCTTCGTTCCGCCCGATCTCGAAGTAGGAGAGGATCTTCTCCAGCTGCTCCGAGGAGGCCTGCGCGCCGATCATCGTGGCCGTATCCAGCGGGCTGCCCTGCGTGATCGCCTTCACGCGAGCCACGGCGCGCTCCATGAAGCGGTCGTAGATCGATTCCTGGATCAGCGCGCGGCTGGGGCACGTGCAGACCTCGCCCTGGTTGAGCGCGAACATGGCGAAGCCTTCGAGCGCCTTGTCGAAGAAGTCGTCGTCCTCATCCATAACGTCGGCGAAGAAGATGTTGGGTGATTTACCGCCCAGTTCCAGCGTGACCGGGATGAGGTTTTCGCTGGCATACTGCATGATCAGGCGGCCCGTCGTCGTCTCGCCGGTAAAGGCGATCTTGGCGATGCGGCGGCTCTGCGCGAGCGGCTTACCCGCCTCCAGCCCGAAGCCGTTGATCACGTTGAGCACGCCCGGCGGCAGCAGATCGGCGATCAGCTCCATCAGCACATGGATCGAGGCTGGGGTCTGCTCGGCGGGCTTGAGCACCACGCAGTTGCCCGCCGCCAGCGCTGGGGCGAGCTTCCACACCGCCATCAGGATCGGGAAGTTCCACGGAATGATCTGGCCGACCACACCCAGCGGCTCGTGGAAGTGATAGGCAACCGTGTCATTGTCGAGCTCCGAAATCCCGCCTTCCTGCGCGCGGATGCAGCCAGCGAAATAGCGGAAGTGATCGATCGCCAGCGGCATGTCCGCCGCCATCGTTTCGCGGATCGGTTTGCCATTGTCCCACGTTTCGGCCGTCGCCAGCAGCGCAAGGTTTGCTTCCATGCGGTCGGCAATGCGGTTCAGGATCAGCGCGCGCTCGCCGACGCTGGTGCGGCCCCATGCGTCCTTGGCGGCGTGCGCGGCATCCAGCGCAGCCTCGACATCGGCAGCGGAAGCGCGCGCCAGCGTGGTGATCGTGGCGCCCGTGATCGGCGAGGGATTGTCAAACCGGCGGCCATCTGCGGCATCGACCCAGCGGCCCCCGATGAAATTGCCGTAGTAATCCTTGAACGGGTGCGTGGGCAGTTCGCCTGTCATGGTCGTTCCTCTCGGTTCACGTGGGGAACTGGCGTCCCCGTCGTGACGGTTACTCGGAGCCGGTCACATTGCTGTGCAGGCCTCTTGCCGCGAAGTCTATCGCTGACGGGGCCGGATACAAGGGTTTGATTGCGGAGGAGTAACCCGAGAAGAAACTGGAGCGGGCGAAGGGATTCGAACCCTCGACCCCAACCTTGGCAAGGTTGTGCTCTACCTCTGAGCTACGCCCGCTCGTGCGTTTCTGGCCGAAGACATTTAAGCTGCGACCGAGGTGAAGCGCGCCCTTAGCTGGCCTGCCAAACCTGCGCAACAGCAAAATGCCGGGGCGGTGCCCCGGGCCGGACACACGCGCATTTCGGCTGCATCGGGCAGGTCTGTGCCCTTGAATGCCCTTGCCGAACGCGCTTGCAATCCCACATGATGCATTCAGACTTGGACTGTAGCACACCGGAGACTCCCATTGGCAAGCCTAGGCCTCAATCTCGACGAGCAGAAAGCGGTCGATCGGTTTCGCAAGGACGTGGTCGAGCCGTCCATGACCAAGCTGGTCGTGCTCGATTTCTGGGCGGAATGGTGCGGGCCCTGCAAGGCGCTGACCCCGCTGCTGGAGAAGGTCGCGGCTGATTATGCCGACAAGGGCGTGGTCTTGGCAAAGATCAATGTCGATGAGGAGCAGTTCATCGCCGCGCAGTTCCAGGTGCGCTCGATCCCCACGGTCTATGCCATGTTCCAAGGCCAGCCTGTGGCAGACCTGACACCCGCACGCAGCGAATCGCAGTTGCGGCAGACGCTCGACAAGCTGCTGGCGCAACTGCCAGTGCAAGCCGGAGACGG
>JBJXEK010000281.1:0-4299 GCA_046155055.1 Novosphingobium sp.
ACACTATGAAAACTATGTTGAAGCTATTGGGAAGCTTTATCATGGCTCGTAGAAATAAGCATTTATACAATATAATTACAATATTAACGTGCATATTTTTGACGTTACCGTTTAATATTGCACAGGCTAAAAATGCAATAAACGAAAAAACCGCTTTAAAAATTTTAAATCATAGTTCTTTTGAGAGCGCAATTACAAAATTGACAAGGCTGTTTCTAGTTTATCATTATAGATCTAAATATTTATTTTATTATGTCAGTACAGGGTGGCAGGCAGATCATACGAACGAAGGTTTGGTCGTATTTATAAATAATCACTATCATCACGACTACTATATAAATCAGACCTGCGCTTTCAAGGTTGTAGGCAATTATCTGATTTGCCACTTCACTGATTTTCCGGGCGAGATCGAAACAAATCTTCTCAGTGATGTCTTCGCTGGTAAAAAAATTGTGATTGGTGGAAGCGAAGAAGCACTGCCTTGGCGCGGATCAAAGAAGCTCTATCGATAGGCCGCCAAGCAAAACGGGGTCGGTCAACGCCTCATTCCATCTGCCCCCGCCGCCATTAGTTGCGGCGCCGGCTTCGCCCCCACCCACAGCGACATGTTGACCGCATTGCTCACCTTGAACGGCGTCCCCGACTTGTTCAGGAACAGCGCTTCCATCTCGGTCCGGTTAAACGGGCGCGCGCCGAGGCGGCCGAAGACGGCCATCTGGCCGCCGGTCTCATCCACTCCGCGGTCGCGATCCAACCCCTTGGAGAGCGCGAGCGCGGGGCTGGGCGTGCGCGCCCAGGCGATCAGTTCGGGCTTGGGCTCGGGCGAGAAGCCGTAGAAATTCGGCTGGCTTGACGGCGAAGTCAGCTGGAGCACTTTCATCCCGTTGCGCCCGTCCGCGACATAGGCAAACAGCGAGGCGTTGGTGGACGCGACGATCACATCCTCCGCATCGTTGAGCGCCCCGCCCGCCGTGAATGCCTGATAGATCGCCGGCCGCGTTGGTGCGGTAACATCGACGATCACCAGCCCCTGCGCCTTGGCCGCGACATAGGCATAAGTCCGGCTGACATAGACCCGGCGCGCATCGGTGAGCGGCACGGTGGCCGATGGCACCGGCTGGGGCTTGGCCAGATTGGTCACGTCCATCAGTTCGAGCCCGTTCGCGGTGGTAACCCAGAGGTAGCGGAACTGCACCGCCGTCGCGCGCGGGTCCTTCAGCGGCACGACCGAGGTAATCTGCGGATCGAGGCAGGTATCACCGCCCTTCTTGTCGGAAACCTCGCAGGGCTGCGCTAGTGACCACGATTTGGTCAGGTGAACGGTCACCAGCGCCCTGTCGGTGACTATATAGGCATAGTCGCCGGCCAAGGTGATGTGCCGCGCGCCGCCGAGCGCGCCGCCCGGATTGAAGGTGAGCGCGCGGGTGAAGAAGTTGTTGCGGAACTCGCCGTCGGCCAGCGTGTCGACATTGACCGCGATCAGCCCCTCCACCGCATCGGTTACGAAAGCATAATGGTAGATCGGTGAGAACGGCTGCTCCTGATTGGCAGCGCGCATTTCGGGCGTGTTGCGCGTGGGCGCGATCGCTTGATTGGTAGGCAGCGCCATGCAGGTGGCGTTCGTGGTGCTCACATGGGTATCGTGGCCGAGCGGCGAGAACGGCGCGGTCAGGATGCGTTCGGAAATGCCCTTGTCGCCAATTGCGGCAATGTCATAGGCGCGGAAGCCGCCGTTGCCTTCGGCCACGAACATGTATTCGCCGCGCATCTGCAGGCAGCGCACCGGATCGGACGTGCCCTTGGTGATGTTGGTAAATTCCTCGCGGCCCGTGGTCTCGCCCGCAAGGTGCTTGTCGAAGATCGCCCCGCGGGTCCAGTTCTTGAGCTCGCGGCCGTTCTTCTCGACATGCTGCTTGTAGAAATCGGGGTAGGCGTAGCGCTGGAGGTAGCTGCCGATGACCGCTTGCGGCTCGTCCCATTCCGTCACGCGCACGGCCTCGAACCCGCCGTCCAGCCCAAACCACGCGTTCATGCCGACGAAATTGACGTAGTTTGTGCCGAGCAGCAGCAGCTGCGCCATGACCGCGTTGTTGTCGTCCGCTGCACTCAGGTGGCAATCGGTGCACTGCTTGGTTTCCTGCGTGCGCACGGTATGCGGGAAGTGCGGTGCGAAGGCCTGCGACGAATAGCCCGGCGAGGAGATCGGCGGCTGCTGCACGTAGATCCGCTCACGGTTGATATTGGTCGAGGAGAGGATCAGCGCCGAGGTCGAGCGGATCGGCGCAGTGATGGCTTTCCCGCTTATCGGACTGCCTGCCGCATCATATCGCACCGGATCGGAGCCCGATGATTTGGTGGTCATGTGCTTGCCAAGCTGGAACATGTCATCGCGCGCGACCTGCGGGTTATAGGTCGCGTAGTTGCGGGTGTAGTCCTCGTCGTACTTGTGCGTGGCTGATTTCCAGTTGGCCTCAATCGGCAAGTGGCATCCGGCGCACGAGGTGGTCCACGAAAGGTGGCAGGTGAAGCAGGCCATGTCATCATCGCCATGCGCGCGCTCGGCCTTCGGCACGCCGAGCCCGAACTTGTAGAGCCCGTCCTCCGCGCCGGTCCGGCCCATCAGCTTGGCGCGCGCCGCCTTCGGATTGAACACCGGTTTGCCGCTCGGCTCGGTCACGCCCTGATATTGCGGATCGACCGATTCTTTCACGAGGCTGACGCGCCACCACAGCCCCGGATCAATGATCGAGCGCTGGATCAGCACGCGGCGGCCGTTCTCGGTGGACCACTCGAACCGGCGCTGGCCATCCATATTGCGCAGCAGCGCGAGGTTCTCGCCCTTTTCCGGTGCAGCGAGGTTCGAGGTCATCAGCGTTGGCAGCGCGTCCGCGGTGCCGTGGCAGTCCTTGCAGCCGATCGACACGGCATTGGCGACCTCGCCGTAGATCAGGCCATTGCCGTGGCTATCTTGCGCGAAGTGGCAATCGGCGCACTGCATGCCAAGTTGCGCGTGGATGTCCATCATGTGGACCGATTTGCCGGGACCCACCGGCCCCGGTTCGACGAACTTGCCTTCGCTGCCTTTCCGCCACTTTTCCGGATCATCGGGCGAGATGATGTGCGCAGTGTCGGTGCCATAGGTCGCCATGTCGCCGCCGGCATCGAGCAGGTTGCCGCGCCGGTCGCGCTTCAGGATCGCGCGGAAGTTCCAGCCGTGGCCGTGATAGTCGGCGAACTGGGTGTCCTTGTTGTCCTTGTTGAGATCATAGACGTTACGCAGGAACTCCACATCGCGCCACAGCCCGTGCGCGCTTGCAGCCTCGGGATTGCGATCAAGCACTTCGCGCGCTTCGACCATGTTCGGGTGGAATTGCTGCTTGAACGCGCGGCTCCAGTCCGCGTCGGTGATGGCAGCGGGCCTGGGCGAGGTGTTCTCAGGGCCAGGCCACATGCGCGGTGCATCGGACTCATAGTCCCACATCGTGTAGCCAAGGAACGAGTTCAGGAAGATGTTGGGCTGGTGCATGTGGCAGTTCATGCACTGGGCCGTCGGGATCGCGCGGGTGAAGGCGTGAACCAGCGGGTGGCCGCGCTCGCGGTCCTGCATCGGCACGGGGCCGTCGCTGGCCGCATGGCCCTTATGATCGAGACCGGCGGTTGCATGCGCTTCGGTCTGGCCCATCTTGTGCTCGTCCATCGTGCCGTGCGGGGCAGTGCCCTCGGCGGGGGCATACACGAGTTGTTCCGCAGACTGGATCGCGCGCGCGCAATCCCCGGCGCGGTCACTGGACTCCTCCGGGTCGGTCGCATCGCCGCCCATGTATCTGCCGTGGCCGCCCAGCACGGTGCCGCGCACGCGCTCCTCATGCGGGTGCTTGGCGGAATCGTAGGTGCCATAGGTGCCGCTGCGATGCTCCCCTTCGTGCAGGGAATTGATCGTGGGGTCGGCGGTAATCGTCTGCCCGTCGCGCCCGCACTTCGCATAGTTCACGCTGTGGCGCGGCTCGCGGTCGTTGGCATAGATCACGTGGCACGAGGCGCAGCCCGAGGAGCGATAGTCGCCCGGCTGGTCGTTAGTGCCCATCTGCCACAGGAACGGGTCGTTGAGCCGGGTCTTGTGGATATTGAGCACCGGGATCGCCACTCGAAGCCCCGTGGCGGGGCCGCGGTTCGATTGCTTGAGATCGGGGCGGCCGGGCTCTTCCAGCTTCTGGATCGCGCCGGTCGAATTGGGCAGACCGATTTCGGGGAACTGCGGGTTGATCGTGCGGCCGCCATCCTCGAACACGCGGAACACGT
>JBJXEK010000282.1:0-2644 GCA_046155055.1 Novosphingobium sp.
CGCCGCTCCACGCAGATGCGCATCGAGGCCCGATGGCGGAGTGGTGACGTAGCGGACTGCAAATCCGTGCACGCCGGTTCGATTCCGGCTCGGGCCTCCATTTCAGCGTTTTAAAACGTTCGATGACGTCCGGTAAGCGGCTGTTTTTTATAGTTTTATCTGATTCATGCCGCCAAGAAAATCGAAACTTCCACGTGGGAAGTGCGTGCGGAGCGTCTGTGTCAACGTGCGCGGCGCGCTCGCAGCACCGCGCGGCAGCCATCAAGCTGCCAGCGCAACCCCGACATGAGCCGGCGCACGCCTGCGAACCACCGAACCCTTCGATAGCCTTGCAATCACCCTCGTCTCCTTTTTCGCTCCAACTGCGCACGCCACTGCCTAGCCTGAGGCATCCCGATCTGCCCCCTGCGACGTAAGCATTCACGTGTGGTTTCGATCGAGAAACTGCCAACGCGATGGAGACGTCAGTGCCCCCCGAACGGTCAGCAGCAAGTGTATGCAAAGCCGCGCGAGGCGTTTGCTGCCCAAGACCGCCCAAGTGGCGTGGCTTGTGCACAGGGGCTGTCGTCATGCTCGTTGCGCAATCGTTCATGGCGAGCCCTGCTGCAGCGCAAGACATCCCGCAAGCCCCCGCATTCCCGCCGTCGAGCGAGCTGCAGCAACTCGATGAAATCATCGTTTATGGCCGGGCGATCCAGCAAATCGGTATCGCCACTTCGGGATCGCAAGGCGTTGTCGGATATAAGGATTTTGTTGACAGGCCGCTCTCACGCGTCGGCGAGCTGGTCGAGAACGTGCCGGGCGTGATCGCCACCCAGCATTCGGGAACAGGCAAAGCCAATCAGTATTTCCTGCGCGGCTTCAACCTTGACCACGGCACCGATTTTGCCGGTTTTGTCGATGGCGTGCCGGTCAACATGCGCACCCACGGCCACGGCCAGGGCTATCTCGATCTCAATTTCCTGATCCCGGAGCTGGTCCAGAGGATCGACTACCGCAAAGGGCCGTATTTTGCCGATGTTGGCGATTTCTCGGCTGCGGGGACAGTAAAGTTCACCACGGCCGACCACATCCAGCCGATGGCGCAATTCACGGCCGGGAGTTTCGGCTATTATCGGGCGCTGGCGGCAGGCAGCACCGGCGTGGCCGGCGGCGATCTTCTGCTGGGTCTGGACGGCACTATGTCGGACGGACCGTGGGTACTGAATGAGCGGCTGCGCAAAGTGAACGCGCTCATCAAATATTCGCACGACGGTTTCAGCCTTGGATTAACCGCGGATCACGCGACCTGGAACTCCACCGATCAGGTGCCGCTGCGCGCGATCGAGACCGGTCTGATCAGCCGATTTGGTAATATCGACCCGTACCTTGGCGGCGAGACCACGCGGATCGGGCTGACCGGCAATGGCCATTTCGGCAACACCGAGGTCAATCTTTTCGGCCTCTATTACCGTTTCCGGTTGACCTCGAACTTCACCTATTTCCTCGACGATCCGGTCAACGGCGACGAGTTTCAGCAGCGGGACCAGCGCGGCGTGTTCGGCGGCTCGATCCGGCATACCATTCCCGCGATGCTGGCCGGCGTGCCGGTCACGTTCGTGTTCGGCGGTGATACGCGCTATGATCATACCGCCAAGATCGGCCTCTATCACACGTCCAAGGGCGCTGTGATCGGCACCGTTCGCCAGGATCAGGTCGATGAATACAGCGCAGCCCTATATGGTGAGGTGACTGCATCGCTGACGCAGCGGCTGCGCGTGGTGCTTGGCCTGCGCGGCGATCTCTATGGCTACAACGTACGCGCCGAAACCCTGGCCGCCAATTCCGGACGCGGGTCTGACGCGATCTTTGGGCCGAAAGCAGCGCTTGCATGGCGCGCGGCCGACCATCTCGAACTCTATGCCAATTACGGCGAGAGCTTCCATTCGAACGACGTGCGCGGTGCCACGATCACGGTCGATCCGAAAAGCGGCGATCCTGCCGAACAGGTGCGCGTGCTGGTGAAAGCGCGCGGCGGGGAACTCGGCGCGCGCGTGGAATACCCGCGCTTCAACGCCTCGATCGTCGGCTATTATCTTACGCTTGGCTCTGAATTGGTGTTCTCTGGCGATGGCGGAACGACCGAGCCGAATGACGCAACCCGGCGGGATGGTGCCGAGGCGACACTGTTCTGGCGTCCCGCCACGTGGCTTGCGCTTGATGGGTCTGCCGCGATCACCCGCGCGCGCTTTCATGGCGTTGCGCCGGGGCAGGACCGGATCCCCAATTCGGCCAGCACTGTCATCGCAGGCGGAGCCACATTCGAGCTGAGCCAGCGGATCAACGGTTCGCTGCGGTTACGCCATTTCGGCAGCGCGCCCCTCATTGAAGACGGCAGCGCGCGATCCCGCCCGACGACTTTGGTCAATCTCGGCGGATATTACACGCTGGGGCGGTTGAAGCTGGGGGTCGATGTTTTGAATCTCTTCGACGCGAAGAACACCGACATCACCTATTTCTACACGTCGCGCCTGCAGGGCGAACCCAGCGGCGGGGTGGACGATTATCATCTCCACCCGGTCGAGCCGCGCCAGGTGCGCGTCAGTCTGCACTACGGATTTTAAGCACCGCTTTTCGCCGATGGTCTGCAAACACGGCGACGGGC
>JBJXEK010000283.1:0-2737 GCA_046155055.1 Novosphingobium sp.
CTGGATGCGGCGGTGACAAAACAGGCCATCGGAATGCCGGCGCGGTGCTGAGCGTGGCGGAGTAAAATCCGGCCGTTGGTAAGGCTGCTCTTTTTGGGAGCGGCCGGGGATGTTTGCCGTGGAGAGCTATGCCGCCGTTCGGCGCTTCGTGTTCGTTGATGGTCACAGCCGTCGGGAGGCGGCGCGGGTGTTCGGACTTAACCGTGAGACGGTGGCCAAGATGTGCCGGTTCTCGCTACCGCCGGGATATACGCGCAAGGAGCCAGCGGCGAAGCCGAAGTTAGGGCCGCTATTGCCGGTGATCGATGCGATCCTGGAGGCTGACCGGACAGCGCCGGTGAAGCAGCGGCATACGGCCAAGCGGATCTTCGAACGGTTGCGCGACGAGCATGGCTTTGCCGGCGGATATACCGTGGTGAAGGATCATGTCCGGCTCTGCCGGGCGCGTAGCCGCGAGACGTTCGTGCCGCTGGCGCACCCGCCGGGCCATGCGCAGGTGGATTTTGGCGAGGCGATCGGCGTGATCGGCGGCGTTCGTCAGAAGATCCACTTCCTGTGCATGGACCTGCCGCAGTCCGATGCCTGCTTCGTGAAGGCGTATCCGCGTGAGACCACCGAGGCATTCCTCGACGGGCATGTATCTGCGTTCGCGTTCTTTGGCGGTGTCCCGCAGTCGATCCTGTATGACAACACGACGATCGCGGTGGCGAAGATCCTGGCCGACGGGAAGCGCGAACGCACGCGTGCCTTCACCGAGCTGTGCAGCCATTACCTGTTCCGCGATCGCTTCGCGCGGCCGGCCAAGGGCAACGACAAGGGCAAGGTCGAAGGGCTTGTCAAGTTCTCGCGGGCCAACTTCATGGTGCCAGTCCCGCACGCTGCCAGCTTCGACGATCTGAACGCCATGCTGGAAGAGCGCTGCCGTGCTCGACAGGGCGATCATGCCGGCCGCCATGCCGAGACGATCGGTCAGCGGCTGGTGGCCGATCGCGTCGCGCTGCGTCCGTTGCCGGCGGTCCCGCTGGAACCTTGCGAGAAGCGCAGCGGGCGGGTCTCGTCGATGGCGCTCGTGCGCTATCGGACCAACGACTACTCGGTGCCAACCTCCTACGGCTTCCAGGACGTGGTGGTGAAGGGCTTCGTCGACGAGGTCGTGATCCTGTGCGGCGGCAAGGAGATCGCCCGCCACCAGCGCTGCTACGGCGAAGGCGCGTTCGTCGCCAACCCGCTTCACTATCTGGCGCTGATCGAGACCAAGCCGGGTGCGCTCGATCAAGCTGCGGCGTTGCAGGGCTGGGCGTTGCCAGACGTGTTCCAGCACCTGCGCCATCTGCTCGAAGCGCGGATGGGCAACCGCGGCAAGCGTGAGTTTATCCAGGTGCTGCGCCTGCTCGAGGCGCTGCCGCTCGACATCGTCACGGGTGCCGTGACCCAGGCGATCCAGATCGGCGCGGTCGGGTTCGATGCGATCAAGCTGATCGCGCTGGCGCGCATCGAGCGGCGACCCGCCCGGCTCGACCTGGCGGCGTATCCGCACCTGCCGCGAACGGCGGTGAAGACGACCTCGGCCGCCGATTATACGGTGCTGGCGGCATGAGCGGCGCACCCGACACGATGCCGGTCGGCACGATGAGCGGCACGCCGCAGGTACTGCTTGCCCACCATCTCAAGCAGTTGAAGCTGCCCACCGTACTGCGCGAGTATGACAAGGTGGCCCGTGAGTGCGCGCGCGACGGCACCGATCACCCGCGCTATCTGCTGCGGCTCATTGAGCTCGAGCTGATCGATCGCGAACGGCGCACGATCGAGCGGCGCATCCGCGCGGCGCGGTTCCCGGCGGTGAAGAGCTTCGACACGTTCGAGTTTACCGCGATCCCGAGCCTCAACAAGATGCTCGTGCTGGAGCTTGCCCGCTGTGAGTATGTCCTACGGCGCGAGAACATCATCGCGCTGGGCAACAGCGGCACGGGCAAGACGCATGTAGCGCTCGCCCTCGGTCTGGCTGCCTGCCAGAAGGGCTTCACGGTCGCGTTCACGACCGCGGCCGCGCTGGTAAGCCAGTTGCTGGAAGCGCGCGACGAACGCCGCCTGCTGAAGATGCAGCGCGATCTTGCAGCGGTGAAGCTGCTGATCATCGACGAGCTTGGCTATGTGCCGCTGTCGCCCACAGGCGCCGAGCTGCTGTTCGAGGTGTTCTCCCAGAGGTACGAGCGTGGCTCCACGATCGTCACCTCCAACCTGCCGTTCGAGGACTGGACCCAAGTGCTGGGCAGCGAGCGGCTCACAGGTGCGCTGCTCGACAGGCTCACCCACCACGTCAGCATCCTGACCATGAACGGCGACAGCTATCGGCTAAAGCAATCCGCAGGTCGCCGACGCTCCGCTGCCAGGGCGGAGCAAGACCAGGCCACCGAAATCATCAACCCGGACACCGGTGAGATCACCACCGCCTGATCGGGGACGACAACGATATGAAGAGGGCCCCGATCGGGGCCCTCTTCATATCGTCATGCCCATATCAACAATGGCCTACTTTTACGCCGCCCCGCTGGCCTGGAATCCGACCGGCGTTGACAAACATCCGCCAGCGCTGCGCCGGTTTGCACCACCCAGCCCAAGGCCAAGTGGCTCTCCGAAGCCCAGATGAAGGCCAAGGTCGCCAAAATGGGTTACCGCGACATCAAGGTCTTTCAGGTTTCGGGCAGCTGCTACGAGATTTATGCGCACACCAAGGATG
>JBJXEK010000284.1:0-11432 GCA_046155055.1 Novosphingobium sp.
CCGCCTTGGTCCGCGAGGCAGACCGCGCGCTGCGTTTCCCGCGCCGCTCGCTCTATCCCGATCTGGACGATGCCGCGCGCACCGCGCACCTCAAGGCGGTGCTGGGCGAAGCGCAAGCCTGGTTCGATCACGCGCTCGGCAACCCCGCGCTCGGCCCCATCGCGCCGCCGGTGCGCAAGGCGTTCTGGGACTGGTTCGCGGGCCACAAACCGCTGGCGCAGCTGGTCGCGCCCAAGGCGTTCGAAGCCGCCATCGAAACCACGCTCCACGCCTCACCACACGAGGCTGCAAATATCCCGCCCGAGATCACCGCACGCGTCGCCTATCGCCATGTGCTGGCGCAGCGCAGCGAAGGCGGCCGCATCCACGCCCCCACGCCAGACCGCATGCTCGCCCCCTTCAGCGATGTGCAGGGCGACCAGCAGGAGCGCGCCGCCAACCACCTCCTACTGCTCGAACTCTCCGCCAACGAGGCGCTCGGCCACCGCTTCGGCGAAGGCGTCTACCAGTTCTGGATCACTCCCGAAGACCTCGCCGACCGGCGCTTCGACGCCGTGGTGCTGACGAGGGCGGCGGGTTAGGCGGATTGGGTAGACTCCCGCTGGACCGTGGTGGCAGCTTCCAGCCCTACGTGGATCAAAAGCAGCCTGTCCGGGCACGACAACAAAACAGATATAGTTTGCATCGAAAGGCATGCAGTGCAGTTCATCAGCCTCGGACTGCAAACCCAAAAGCGGCGCATCAGCAAGGCTGTGGATCGGCCGATTGTAGTGATCAGTTAATTCACGGCTTCGTGACTGTAACCTTGAGAAAGGTTGCAGGAATTTCGGTCTTGTTCTCACCTGCAAGATTATACTGCTCAAATAGCCGGGTCAGTTCTTTCTCCAGCTGATCGGCCTTGCCGTCCTTCGAGGCCGCCTCAAACGCATTCATCGTGGGGCCGTAATAGTGCTTGAAAGTCTGCAAAAGCTCGCGCGGCGGTGCGGGACTACGAAAAACATATGTCGCGCGTTCGCAAACTACACTCTCGACAGGTATGCCAGCGGCCCCGAAACGCGCTTGGACGTTTTCCTCAACTCCCCACGTCACCGGGCTGATGAACCCCTCAGGTGGTGGTGGGCTATAGGCAGCACTGGTTTTCAGCACTTGTGCGATCAATGTTGGATCGCCGGGAATCCAGTTCCCCATCACGATGCGACCACCACTGCGCGTGACCCGCACCATCTCTCTCGCCACCTCGAACGGGCGTGGTGCAAACATTGCGCCGAATATACTGACCACAAGATCGAAACTATCGTCGGCGAGATCGCGAAGATCCGACGCATCACCTTCCTGAAATCGGAGGTTGGCCAGTCCAGCTGCTGCCGCGCCAGCGTTGCCTGCCGCAACGAGGTTTGCGGCAATGTCGACTCCCAGAACATTCGCACCACGCTTGGCTTCTGGAATAGCCGTTGTTCCATCGCCACAACCGAGATCGAGAATGTCGAGTCCAGGCTTCACGCCAAGGCTTTCGACCAGATCTTCGCCGGACTCCCGCATGGTGGCGGCGATCCTGGTAAAGTCACCTTTCTCCCAAAGCGCCTTGTTCGGATTCATTTGCTCGCCCCATTCGTTCAGGCGCTAAAACTTATCGCTTCCAGCATCAGGAGTCTTGCGGAAAATGCAACCGCCCGTTGAACCCACCAGCAAAGGCAAACACTCCGTCCGCGGAATCTGCTGACGCCCCTCACACCAACAGCCGCTGCTCCATCCGCCCCACCAGCGCCGCTTCCGCGCCCAGCACCGCCTCGGCATAAGCCTCGAGGGTCCCATGCTCGCGCTCGATGGCAGCGAAGGCGCTTTCCAGAAACTCCGGCTGCACTGACATGACCATGCGCAGCGCCGCATCGTCCATCTTCGGCCCGAAGCTCGCGCGCACACTTACTGCCGCCGCCGCGATCCGCGCCTCGGAATTGCCGGCGGTGTTGGTGAGGAGGTAGTCCGCCATCACATCATCCGCGTGCACACCCATCAGCCGGTGGACCACCGCCACGCCCACACCGGTGCGGTCCTTGCCCGCAAAGCAGTGCAGCAGGCTCGGCCGCGCGTCGTCCGCCAGCGTTTTCAGATAGAGCCGGAACGTGCCGACCAGCACCGGGCGGAACGGCAGCCGGGCATAGAGCTTGACCATCGACTCGCGCGCTTCGTCCGCCGTGCGGATGCCTTCCGCCGCTTCGTCATGCGCGGCTTTCCCGTGCTCGCTCGCGGTCTCGCCGGGGTGGAACACCACATCGCCCGCAAACGCCTCGTGTCGCAGGCAGGGGTAAACCGCGCGCTCGCTGTCGCCGCGCAGGTCGATCACCTTGGCGATGCCGACGCTATGCACCGCCTCCAGATCGTCCACCGTCGCGCCGAAGTGCTGGCCCGAGCGCCAGAGGTGGCCCTTGCGCAGCATGCCGCCGCGCGCCGCGTAGCCGCCATAGTCGCGGAAGTTGTGAATGCCGCTCAGCGGCAGAACCCGGTCTTGCATGCATCAGCCCCTGTCAGAACCTGCCGGGCAATGCCAGACCTTCAAGACCGCTGCGTTGCACCTCACGCAAAGCCATTTGCGAGGAACCGTTCCGCACACCCAGCCAGCACCGCCGCGCCCAGCGGCATCACGCTTTCATCGAGCATCATGCGCGTCGAATGGATACTGCAGCAACTCTTCCAGTCTGCGCCTTCATGCGCGACGCCCAGGAAGAACATCGCGCCGGGTGTCTGCTCCAGCACATAGGAAAAGTCCTCCGCGCCCATGATCGGGTGCGACAGACGCAGGAACTTACCCTCGCCCGCCAGTTCGCGCGCCACCGCCTCGCCCAGATCGACCGCGCGCGCATCGCACACCGTGACCGGAAAGCCCGGCGAGATCGTCGTCGTCGCCTTCAGCCCGTGCGCCGCTGCAATATGCTCGGCAAGGTTCGCCAACTCCTCGCGCAGCCGCGAGCGGTTGGCGGCGGAGAGCGTGCGCAAGGTGCCCAGCAAATGCGCGGTATCGGGGATCACGTTATAGGCCGTGCCCGCCTCGATCTTGGAAACCGTAGCCACCACAGGATCGGCCACAGAGAAGCGCCGCGTCACCATCGTCTGGATCGCACCGACGATCTCGCAAGCGACCGGCACCGGGTCGAGGGTGTCGTGCGGCATCGAGGCATGGCCGCCATCGCCCTGCACCGTAATCTCGAACCGGTCCGCCGAAGCCAGCAGCGGCCCTGCGCGGCCCGCCAAGATCCCATGCGGGCTGTTGGGCATGATGTGCAGCGCAAAGGCCGCATCCGCGCGCGGCTCGAGCAACCCGTCGTCGATCATGAACCGCGCGCCGTGGTGCCCTTCCTCGCCGGGCTGGAACATGAACTGCACTTCGCCCGCCAGCTCGCCCCGCCGCGCGCAAAGCAGCTCTGCCGCGCCGACCAGCATCGCGGTATGCGCATCATGCCCGCAGGCATGCATCCGCCCGGCGAACGCCGAGGAAAATTCCAAGCCGGTTTCCTCGGGCATCTCCAGCGCATCCATATCCCCGCGCAGCAGCACGCGGCGGCCTTTTCCGGCCTCGCCCTTGAGCGTCGCGACCATCCCGGTCGTCGAAGGCCCCTCGCGCCACTCCAGCGGCAAGTGCGCCAGCGCGCTACGCACTTTGGCCGAAGTCAGCGGGGTATGCAGCCCCAGCTCCGGCTCGGCATGGATCGCGCGGCGGAGCGCGGTGATCGGTTCGGCAAGCGCCTCCGCCTGCCTCAGCAAATCATCATGCAGCATGCGCGGGCGCTCCTTCGTTCGGGTCAGGCGCGCAGCATAGAAGTGCCCGGGGAGTCTGGGCAAGTCAGAACGCGGAGCGCAGCGTCAGCCGCGCATTGCGGGGCGCTCCTGTCGAAATATTGTTGTTATCGTAGGCATCGGGAAAATATCGGACATTGGTCACGTTTTCCACGTTCAGCTGGATCTGGGTCTTGGGCGACAGACGCACGAACAGCGCCATATCCAGCCGGGTGAAAGTGGGCAGCAGCGTCGTCTCGCGTTCGGTGCGTATGGCGGCAAACTGGCTGGATTGGTGAACAATGCCTGCGCCAAGCCCAAGCCGGGGCGTGGCCTGCCACCGCGCCCACAGCGAGGCACGCGCGCGCGGCGTCTGGGCCAGCCGAACCGCTGCATTGCCGCGCAGCCGCGCATCGAGCCAGGTGTAGGCGGCGCTCACGTCGAGCGTCGGCGAGACTTTGCCTGTGACTTCAGCCTCGATCCCCTCGGTGCGGGTCGCGCCGACATTCACCAGCACGAGCGGATTTGCCGGGTCCGGTGTCGTGGCGTTCGTGCGATCGAGGCGAAACACCGCCACGGTAGCGATCACCGCAGGGATTGGTTGCCACTTCGCCCCGATTTCCAGATTGGTGAAGGCTTCAGGCTCCAGATTGCGCTCGTCGGCGGTCAAGCCTTCGACAAACTGATCGCCCGATCGCGGTTGAAACGTCCGCGCATACGACCCGTAAACGCTCACCGCAGCGGTGGGCCGCACCAACACCCCCAGGCGCGGGGACACCATGCTATCGGTGCGGGCAAACGGGCGGACCGGGGTTTGCGTGGCATCGCGCCCGGCAAAGGCAAAGCGGTCCCAGCGCAGGCCCGCGATCAGATCGAGCCACGGTGCGGGGCTGATCTGATCCTGCGCATAGACCGAAACAAATTCGACATGGGTATTGAGATCGAACGCGAGCTCATCCAGCGCGACCGCTGAAACCACCGGATTGCGCACCGAAACCGGCGAGGGCGAGACCGTTCCATCGATCTCGCGCCCCGCGCTTTCCTGCGTGCCATACTCCGCCCCGATCAGCAGCGTATGCGCCGCCCCCAGAAGCTGCCGCTTTACCACAAGGTTCGATTGCACGATCCGGTTTTGGCGGCGCGAGGTGTTCGTATAAGCGGCAAGGGCAACGGTGCCGTCCGGTGCGGAAGCCGGCGCATCGGGATAGACGTTGGCGTAGAATTTCCGGTAGTCGGCAAAGCGCGCTGTGCTCGACCACGTGACGCCAGTGGCAATTTCGGCTTCAAGCCGGGCTGTGGCAATATCAGCATTGATGCTGGCCGAATTGAACCCGGGCAAGCCGAAGAACGTCTCGCGATTGCCCGGCAGCGGCGTGTTCGCGCCGCCCACCGCAGCGCCGGTCGCCTGGATTGAGGGGACACCGCGGTCTGCAACGCGTTCGTCTTCGAGATGCTCGTAGGCCAAGCTTGCGCGCCAATTCGGCGCAATCTGCACCAGCACCTGAGGGTTCACGGCCCAGCGGTCCCCGTCGAAAAAGGCCCGATGATTTTGCAGGTGCTCATAGAAGCCGTCGATCCGCGCCGCAGCCCCTTGCCCCAGCGGCGTGTTGTAACTTGCCCCGATGTCGGCGCCGCCAAAGCTGCTGATGCCTGCCTGCGCTGTCCCCTGGCGCAGCCCAAGCTCGGGGCGAACGGTGACCCGGTTGATCACCCCGCCGCCGCCGCCCCGGCCAAACAGCAAGGCATTTGCACCCTTGAGCACTTCCACGCGCGAGAGATTGTAGAGCGGGCGGAAATACTCGACATCATCGCGCACGCCGTCGAGGAACAGGCTGGCACTGGTCACTTGCCCGCGGATCGCGATCTGGTCGGTGTTGCCTTCGCCCTGCCCGACGCTGACGCCTGGAACATAGCGCAAGACATCGCCGATGCTGCGCAGCGCCCCATCCGCGATCCGATCGGACGTCACCACGCTGATCGCTTGTGCGGCGTCTTTCAGCGAAACCCCGGTTTTGAGCGCATCGGCCGAGTGGGTTGTGTAGGGCGCATCGCGCTGAGCGGTGACAACGATCTGGCTGCGCGGATCGCCATCATCGGCCATGGCCTGCGTGGGCACTACCGCAACGGCGGCGAGCAAGGAAACGTAACGGTACACCAACGGCCCTCCAGTGCCGCGCTCAGAATGAACGCGCAGGCCGCCGATTATCGCGAATGATTATCAATTGCAATGCTTGCGGTTGGTAAAACGGCGTTCAGCCCTATACGATCATCCGGCTTTGCATGGATTGCCCGAGACCTTGTGCTTCCTTCCAATCTGGGCGCTTGCGCCGCCTGCCCGCTTGGCTTAACCGAACACTTAAATTGCTAGGAGAGAGTCCATGGCCGAAGCCTATATCATCGATGCCGTCCGCACCCCGCGCGGAGTGGGCAAGCCGGGCAAGGGCGCGCTGTCGCACCTGCACCCGCAGCACCTCGCCGCCACTGTCATGAAGGCGCTGGCGGAGCGCAACGCGCTCGACACCTCGACCGTGGACGACATCATCTGGTCGACCTCCAGCCAAGTCGGCAAGCAGGGCGGCGATCTGGGCCGCATGTCGGCCCTCGCGGCGGGCTATGATATCAGCGCCAGCGGCACCACACTCGACCGTTTCTGCGGCGGCGGCATCACTTCGGTGAACCTGGCAGCGGCCTCGGTCATGTCGGGCATGGAAGACTGCGTGATCGCCGGCGGCACCGAAATGATGAGCTTCACCGCCGCCAACGCCGCTGCCGAAGCCAACGCCGGCTTCCCGCCGCGCCTGATGGGCTCGGGCAACGCCGCGCTCGATGCCATGCACCCGCAGTCGCATCAGGGCATCTGCGGCGATGCCATCGCCACGATCGAGGGCATTCCGCGCGAAGCGCTCGATGCGCTCGCATTGGTCAGCCAGCAGCGGGCCGATATGGCGATCAAGGAGAATCGCTTCGCCAAATCGCTCGTGCCCGTGCTCAATGAGGACGGCAGCGTCGCGCTCGATCACGAAGAGTTCCCCCGCCCCGAAACCACCGCCGAAGGGCTCGCCAGCCTCAAGCCCGCGTTCGCCGGAATGATGGACTTCGATCTGGGCGGCGGGGTCACCTTCCGGGGGCAGATCAACCGCCGCTATCCGGATGTGGAGATCAAGCCGGTGCACCACGCGGGCAATTCGTCGGGCGTGGTCGACGGCGCGGCGGCGCTGCTCATCACTTCGCCCGCCTATGCCGAAAAGCATGGTCTCAAGCCTCGCGCGCGCATCGTCGCCTATGCCAACCAGGGCGATGATCCAACCTTGATGCTCAATGCCCCGGTGCCCGCTGCAAAGAAGGTACTTGCCAAGGCCGGCCTCACCAAGGACGATATCGACGTCTGGGAAATCAACGAAGCCTTCGCCGTCGTCGCCGAGAAGTTCATCCGCGATCTCGAACTCGATCGCGCCAAGGTGAACATCAACGGCGGCGCAATGGCGCTGGGCCATCCGATCGGCGCAACCGGCTCGATCCTCATCGGCACCGCGCTCGATGAACTGGAGCGCTCGGGTGGTCGTTATGGTCTCGTCACGATGTGCGCCGCGGGCGGCATGGCCCCGGCCATCATCATCGAACGCATCTGATCCGCAGCTGACAGGCGCAAGAAGACCCGGACGGTGGTATCGCCGTTCGGGTCTTCTTGCGTAATGGGGAAAGCGCATGAAAAATCCGCAGGTCTTCGCCGGCTACGAAGCCTTCGATTTCACCGACGGACCGTGGACCCGCCGCGTCTGGCGCAAGGGCAGCGGCCCCGCTGTCATCGTCATGCACGAAATGCCCAACCTCCACCCGCAGGTGCTGCGCTTTGCCGACCGCGTGGCAGCGCAGGGCATGACGGTCTATTGCCCCAGTCTGTTTGGCGAGGACGGCCGCATCCCCTCCAAGGCCTACACCATCGGCCAGATGCTCTGGTCGATCTGCGTGCGCCGCGAATTCAACGTCTGGGCCAATGGCAAGTCCAGCCCGATCGTCGACTGGCTGCGCGCGCTCGCCCGCAAGGCCCATGCCGATTGCGGCGGGCGCGGTGTCGGCGCGGTCGGCATGTGCTTCACCGGCGGCTTTGCGCTTGCCATGATGACCGAGCCCGCCGTCGTCGCGCCGGTCCTGTCGCAGCCCTCGCTGCCGCTGGGGCGCAAGGGTGCGGCGCGGATCGACGCGAGCGCCGAGGAAATCGCCTGTGCAAAGCGCCGGTTCGAGGCTGAAGACCTCACGATGATGGCGCTGCGCTTCCCGAGCGACGGCTTCGTCCCGGACGCGCGCTTCGCCATGCTCAAGAACACGTTTGGCGAGCGTTGCACAGCCATCGAACTTGCCGACACCGACGCCAACTCGAACGCGCCGATCCCGCCGCATTCGGTTCTGACCTGGCACCTCATCGACCAGCCGGATAGCGCCACGCGCCGGGTCGAGCAAGACGTCATCGCCTTCTTCAAGGCGCGCACTGCAGTCTGACAAACGGCGCTTCGGCCCGGAGACTTCACTCCACTGGCGCGATCACCTCGCTGGCATTCGCCACCACGCCCAGCACTGCCGCCCACGCATCCACGTTCTGCGCCAGCGCCGCAGGGTCGATCTTGTCGAGCGTATCATCCGGCGTGTGGTGCAGATCGAAATAGTGCGTTATGTCCTGATTGAGGTCGATCACTGCCAGCTTCTGCGCAGCGATCACCGCGCCCACATCGGCCCCGCCTTCCACCGAGCCCTTGCCGCGCACAATGCCCATTGGCGCGAGCGCAGCGGCCACCTTGTCGGCCAGCGCGGCATTGGCAGGCGCAAGCTTCAGCTCCGTGCGCCACACCCGGTCTGCGCCCGAATCGCTTTCCATCGCCAGTGCATGCGGCTCAGGATGCGCCTTGGCATAAGCCTCACCGCCCGCTCCGCCGATTTCCTCAGCACCTGCCATCAGCACGCGGATCGTGCGCAAAGTTGGCCCGCCGCTCTGCGCCTTGAGCGCCGCCGCCGCCACGATGGCACAGCCCGCGCCGTCATCGACCGCGCCGGTGCCAAGGTCCCAGCTGTCGAGATGGCACGCGACGAGGATCGGCGGCAGTGCCGGATCGCGCCCCGGCAGATCGCCGATCACGTTGCCCGTCGGCAGGCTCTCGGCGGTCTTGCCGGTCAAGGTCAGCGACAGGCGTAGCGCCTTGCCTTTGCCGATCAGCCGCAACAGCATGTCCGCATCGGGATTGGAAACCGCGCCTGCCGGGATGGGCTGGACGCCTGCGGGAAAGGTGGTGCCGCCGGTGTGCGGGTTCCGGTGGCTGTCCGTGCCGATCGAGCGGATCACGATGCCAGATGCGCCTTTGGTCGAGGCGACCGCCGGCCCCTCGCGCCGCGCCTGCCCGTATGGCCCATAGCCGCTGCCGTCCTGCGCCGCTTTCAGCTGGTGGTCGAGAAACACGATCTTGCCCGCCAGCGATCCTGCGGGAACGGCTTTCAGCGCATCGAGCGAGGCGAAATACACCACATCGCCTTCGATCCCCGCATCCGGCGTGGTGCCGCTGAAGCCCAGCGCGGTGATGGCCAGCTGCTGCGGCACGGGCGAGACCAGCCGCGCCCGGTCAATCCCGCGCACATAGGCGCGGGTCGTGGCGGGTTCGATCACGACATTGCGGAAGTTCAGCGCCTTGAGCCGTTCGGCCGCCCAGACCCGGCCGCGCGCCTCAGCCTCGCTTCCGGCAAGCCGTTGGCCAACTTCGCTGGTGAGCCCAGCGACGAATTCCCACGCCACGTCTGCGGAGGGCACGGGGGGGAGCGGCGGCGGTGCTGCGAACACCGCGCTGGGGATCGCGGCAGTGAGCAGGGCCAGTTTGCGCGGGAACAGCTTCATCACACTCTCCTGAAATCCGGCGCAATCTGCCCGGCAGGACGCGGCTGCTATCAGAACCTGCGCGCAAGTTCGACCGGTAATTGACCATCGGTTACGGCCATACCAAACGGCCAAAACACCAGCTGTGCACGCGGCTTGCGGCCAGCCGTCGCGCCTTGTAGAGCGCCCGCTTACACCGCAATAGCTTGAAGATCCGAAGGACCCGCGCATGGCCGCCCAGTACGCCTACGTCATGAAGAACATGACCAAGACCTTCCCCGGCGCGCCCAAGCCGGTGCTCAGCAATATCAGCCTGCAGTTCTACCAGGGTTCCAAGATCGGCATCGTCGGGCCGAACGGTGCGGGCAAGTCCACGCTGATCAAGATCATGGCCGGGATCGACAAGGACTATACCGGCGAGGCCTGGCCGGGCGAGTACATCACCGTCGGCTACCTCGAGCAGGAACCCCAGCTCGATGAAAGCAAGACCGTGCTGGAAAACGTCAAGGACGGCGCGCGCGAGATCGCCGACATGGTCGACCGCTTCAACCAGATCGGCATGGAGATGGGCGAGGATGACGCGGATTTCGATGCGCTCGGCGCCGAAATGGCCGAACTTCAGGACAAAATCGACGCGGTCGATGGCTGGACGCTCGACAACCAGCTTGAAATCGCCATGGAAGCGCTGCGCTGCCCGCCGGGCGATTGGCCAGTGGACAAGCTCTCGGGCGGTGAAAAGCGCCGCGTCGCGCTCACCCGGCTGCTGATTCAAAAGCCGGGCATCCTGCTGCTCGATGAGCCGACCAACCACCTCGATGCCGAAAGCGTCAATTGGTTGGAAAACCACCTCAAGGAATATGCCGGCGCGGTGCTGATGATCACCCACGACCGGTATTTCCTCGACAACGTCGTCGGCTGGATTCTCGAACTCGATCGCGGCAAATATTTTCCGTACGAGGGCAACTACTCGACCTATCTCGAAGCCAAGGCCAAGCGGCTCGAGCAGGAAGAGCGTGAGGACACCAGCAAGCAGAAAGCGATCAAGGACGAGCTCGACTGGATCCGCGCGGGCACCAAGGGCCGCCAGACCAAGAGCAAGGCGCGCATCAAGGCGTTCGACCAGCTGGTGGAATCGACCGAGAGCCGGATCATCAACAAGGCGCAGATCGTTATCCAGGTGCCCGAGCGGCTGGGCGGCAAAGTAATCGAGGCCAAGAACATCTCGAAGGCGTTTGGCGACAAGCTCCTGTTCGAAAACCTCTCGTTCCTGCTCCCTCCCGGCGGCATTGTCGGGATCATCGGGCCCAACGGCGCGGGCAAATCCACGCTGTTCAAGCTGATCACCGGGCAGGAACAGCCCGACAGCGGCACGATCGAGATCGGCCAGACGGTGCGCCTCGGCTATGTCGACCAGAGCCGCGACCACCTCGATCCCAAGAAGAACGTGTGGGAGGAAATCTCCGACGGGCTCGATTACATGAAGGTCAACAAGCAGGACATGAGCACGCGCGCGTATGTCGGCGCGTTCAACTTTAAAGGTCAGGACCAGCAGAAGAACGTCGGCAAGCTTTCAGGCGGTGAACGCAACCGTGTGCACATCGCCAAGATGCTCAAGCAGGGCGGCAACGTGCTGCTGCTCGACGAGCCGACCAACGACCTCGACGTCGAAACGCTCCGCGCGCTCGAAGAAGCGATCGAGAACTTCGCTGGCTGCGCTGTGGTCATCAGCCACGATCGCTTCTTCCTCGATCGCCTCGCCACCCACATCCTCGCGTTCGAGGGCAACAGCCATGTCGAATGGTTCGAAGGC
>JBJXEK010000285.1:0-3668 GCA_046155055.1 Novosphingobium sp.
CCCTTGCCGCGCCATTCCGGTGCGGCGCGCATCGATTTGAGTTCGCCGTGGGCGGCATCGAGGTGCTTTATCGCGCCAATCGCAGCGAGCGCACCGTTCACGCGCAACGTGTAGAACGTAACGCCGGGTTGGCGCAGCTTGTCGAGCGACAGCGCGTGGACTTTGCAGGCGGGGCTTTCGGCATGCATCCCGCCCAGGTGCAGCGCCACCAGTGCGTGCACGTCGTGTGCCGAAAGGTCGTCTTCCGCGATCACCAAGCCTTCGATCATGCGCCCCTCTGCTGGCCTTGCCAAAACGGTCTGCTATCCCGGAGCCTATGACCGAGACAAGCAAATCCGAGCTAAACAAAAGCCGCTGGGCCATCGCCATTCATGGCGGGGCCGGCGCAATGACGCCCGAGACGATGGATGCGGCCAATGCGGCGGAGCACGAGGCGGCGCTGGGTGTGGCGCTCGATGCTGGCACGGCGGTGCTCAGCGCTGGTGGAAGCGCGCTGGAGGCGGTTTGCGCGGCGGTTTCGGCGCTGGAGGATGATCCGCATTTCAACGCTGGGCGGGGCGCAGTATTTACCTATCAAGGCACCAACGAGCTCGATGCTGCGGTCATGGACGGAGAGGCGCGCATGGCCGGAGCCGTCAGCGGGGTGACGCACACACGCAATCCGGTGCAGCTTGCCCGCGCGGTGATGGAGCGCAGTCCGCATGTGTTCCTGAGCGGCGCGGGGGCGGAAGAGTTCGCGCGCGAGCAGGGGGTGGAAATGGTCGATCCCGACTGGTTTGCCACCGAGGAGCGCTGGCGGCAACTCCAAGAGCTTAAGGCGAAGAAGCTCGGCTGGTTCGATGCGGGGCTGAAATACGGCACGGTTGGCGCGGTCGCGGTGGATGCGGGCGGACATGTCGCGGCGGCGACCTCGACCGGCGGGCTGACAGGCAAGCGCTGGGGCCGCATCGGCGATTCGCCGCTGATCGGCGCGGGGACTTATGCGGATGACCGCGCGGCGGCGATCAGCTGCACCGGTTCGGGCGAACAGTTCATGCGGGTCGGTGCGGCGCACGAGATCTGCGCGCGCATCCGGCTCGGCGGCGAGAGCGCGCAAGCCGCGACCGAGGCCGTGCTGGCCGAGATCGGAACAATGGAGGGTGTCGGCGGCGTGATCTTCGCCACGCCCGCTGGCGAGACCGGCTTTGCTTTCACCACGCCGGGCCTGTTTCGTGGGCGTTCCGATGCTTCCGGACTGCGCGAAGTCGGGATTTTCTCCGCCGATTGACTATGTCGCGCCCGAGGCGCAGCTTCCCCCCGCCTGATGTTGAGATAGAACGGTTCGCCCAACTCTCCGGCTGATCGAACAAAGGCGCACGAACACGTGCGCTGTCTCAGGAGGATTGACCCATGAAATCGTTTCGTTTCGCGGCCGCAGCCGCGCTTGTGCTAACGTGTGCCCTGCCCGCAGCTGCGCTGGCTCAGCAGTACCCTGTGGTGCCGGGGGACTACGTGTCGGTCTCGTCTATCAGCGTCGATGACGGGCACGACCTCGACTACGTCAATCACCTTGCAGGCATGTGGCGCAAGGGCCAGGACTTCGCGGTGAAGCAGGGCTGGATCACGAGCTATGAGATCCTCAGCAACGAATACAAGCGCGCGGGCGAACCCGATTATTACCTGATCACGCGCTTCGCCAAGTTTACCGATCCGGCTGAGGAAGACAAGCGCGAGGCGGCTTATACCGCCTATATGGCGACCACCAATACACAACTTCAGGCGGCTTCGGCAGATCGCGCCAAGTATCGTCACCAGATGGGCACGATGCTGATGCGCAGCTGGAAATGGCGCAACTGATCGCCTGACCACTGACCGCAGGACACTGACAGCAGTACTCGGCCGCGCGCCGGAGCAATCCGGCGCGCGCTGATTACCCGCGCTCGCGCTCCAGCGGATAGGTGCCCAGAATGCGCAAGTCCTTGGCGAAAAAGCCGAGCTCATCCAGCGCGCGGTCAACCGGCGGTTCGCCCGGTGCGCCGACGATATCGGCAAAGAACGCCGTCGCGGAAAAGCTGGCACCGCGCTGGTAGCTTTCGAGCTTGGTCATGTTCACGCCGTTCGTGGCGAAACCTCCCAGCGCCTTGTAGAGCGCGGCGGGAATGTTGCGCACTTCGAACACGAAGGTGGTGATGGCTGGGCCGGTGATCGTGCCGAGATCGAGCGGCTCGCGCGCCAGCATGACGAACCGGGTCATGTTGTCGTGCGCGTCCTCGATGTTCTCATCGACCAGCGTCAGCCCATAAAGCTCGGCCGCGATGCTTGGCGCGATCGCGGCGATGGCCGGATCGCCGAGTTCGGCCACATAGGCGGCAGCGCCCGCCGTATCGGCGTGCGACATCGGCACAATGCCCCGTGTCCGCAGATAGTGGCGCGATTGACCGAGCGCCTGCGGGTGGCTGAAGGCGCTGGTGAAAGGGCCGGTTCCCAGTCCCATCAAGCAGGCGTGGATCGGCATGAAATGTTCGCCGACAATGGCCAGGCCGCTTTCCGGCAGCAGGAAATGGATATCGGCAACGCGGCCGTGTTGCGAATTTTCGATCGGAATGATCGCCTGGCCTGCGCGCCCGTCCTTCACCGCATCGAGCGCGTCCTCAAACGAAAAGCAGGGCAGCGGCAGGCAATGCGGCAGCGCCTCGAGCGCGGCGCGGTGCGAATTGGCTCCTGGCGCCCCCTGGAAGGCGACCGTGCGGGCCGGATCGGCGGCCGCTGCGGCGGTCATTTCAGCGACGAGGCGAAGTGCTGGAACGGGGAAACTAGCCATGGTGCGCGGCGCTTAAGCCGTGGCGGTTGGCTCGGCAAGGCGCATTTACAGGGGAAGCATGGGCGCCGTCCCGGCTGCGCACCAAATTTTGCCCGACATCTTGCCCTACGGGGGTTTGGAATCGCACTTGCGCCAGCGCGGGGGCGTGACTAGAGCGACGGCGACTTTGGCGCCTTCGCAGGCGCAAACTCCATATGGGGCTCGGAATGGACGATCGTTTCAATACCATAGCCGGTTGGACCTTGTTCGGCGGCATTGTTGCGCTGGGGCTTTCGAGCCTGTCGGGTCATTATTTCCTCGCGGACAAGGAAAACCGCCCGGCCAAGATGGGCTATGCGATCGAAGGTGTCGAAGCGGAAGCCGGCGGCGCAGCCGTGGTTGAGCCCATCGCAGTCCGTCTCGCCAAGGGCGATGTCGCCAAAGGCGAAGCCACGTTTGCCAAGTGCAAGGCCTGCCACTCGGTAGCCCAGGGCGGCGCAAATGGCATCGGCCCGAACCTCTATGCAGTCGTCGGTGAAGCCCAGGCGGCGGGTCGGGGCGGCTATGCCTTCTCTGACGCGCTGAAGGCCAAGGGCGGCAAGTGGGATTTCGCCAACCTTGATGAATGGCTGACCTCGCCAGCCAAGTATGCCACCGGCACCAAGATGTCGTTTGCGGGTTTGGGCGATGCGCAGCAGCGCGCCGATGTGATTCTTTATCTCAACTCGCAGGGCAGCAATCTGCCGCTGCCCGCGGCTGAAGCCGCCGCTGCGCCTGCAGGCGCTGCCGCGCCGGCTGCAATCGAAGCAGCCAAGTAAGCGCCGATCGGCCGCCGGCACTAGCCCGAAGTCGGGCGGTGCCGGCAGGCTTGCTAGATCAGGTCGTCTTC
>JBJXEK010000286.1:0-2549 GCA_046155055.1 Novosphingobium sp.
CGGCACCCGAGCTTTCGTCGCGGGGGAGGAAACCTTCGCCCATTCGCTGGCCGTGGCCGAGCGCGGGCAGGTGATCGCTGCCGTGGTCCTGCTGCCCGCGATGGCACGGCTCTATTCCGCGAGTGCGACCGAGCCTGCGCAGTGCAACGGCGTTCTGATCCACACCAGCCAGCCGACCGATCTGGCACAGGCGAGCGTGCTGACCGCCAAGGCCAGCCTCGACCCCGGCCACTGGCCGCGCGGGGTGCCGACTTTCCACCGCAGCTTCCGCGCCTCTCTCGCCTACCGGCTCTGCCTTGTGGCCGAGGGGCGGCACGACGCGATGCTGACCCTGCGTGACAGCTGGGAATGGGACATCGCGGCAGGCGCCCTGATCGCCACCCGCGCCGGTGCCCGGGTGACCGACAAGACCGGCCTTCCCCTCTCCTTCAACGCCGCCCGTCCGCTCGCCAATGGTGTGATCGTGGCCTCCACCGACCTGCACGCGCAGATCAGCGGCCATCTGAAGGCCTGACGGGCGCGGCCTTTCGCCCTACCAGCTTTCATTCTGGGGCCAGCATCCCCGATAGCCTGTCGTTTCGCCATCGGTTCGAGGAACCGATAGGCTGAGGGTGGAACCCCGGGGCGTTCGTCCGGGTGCCCCGCCCGGCGATCAGCCCTTCTTCTTCGGCGGAACGAAGCGTTTGGAGGTGTCCTTCGCATCGACCTTCGGCGCGGCAGGTTTCGCCCGGGCGAAGGGTTTCGTGCCCTCGGCCGCATGGCTCTTGAACCCGCCCGCCTTGCCCGCAGCCCCCGGCTTTGCAGCATAGGGTTTCTTCACATAGGGCCGGGCCTCGGCGCCTTCGGTCTTCGGCGCATAGGTGCGGGCTGCAGGCTTGCCATCACGGTCGCCTTCGACACGCGGCTTGAAGCCGGTGCCCTCGGCGGCATGGCTCTTGTAGCCGGTGGCGCGCCCTGGCTTGTCGGCACTGCCATGCGACTTGAACCCGGCAGAGCGCGGAGCCGCCTTTTCCTCCGCCTTCCAGCGCGGCTTCGGGGCACCCTCCTCCCGCGGAGCATAGGGTTTGGCGTAGGGTTTGGCCCCGGCCGCTGCCTCACGCGGGGCGTAAGGCTTGCGATCCCCGTCCTCGCGCTTGGCATAGGCTTTGCGCTCCGGCGCGCCCTCGCGCGGGGCATAGGCTTTGCGCTCCGGCGCGCCCTCGCGGGCGACATAAGGCTTGCGCTCGGGCGCCGCCTCGCGCGGAGTCTCGGGCTTGGGCTCCGGCGCTGCCTCGCGCTTGACGTAGGGCTTGCGCTCGGGGGCAGCACGCTCGGCCACCACTTCGACGGCAGGAGCCTTCGCTACCTCTTCCACGACGCGGGGCGCCTTGGGCACATAGGCCGGCTTGTCGGCCTTGGGGCGCGGCGCGGGCTTCTCTTCCCGCTCGCCCGCTGCACGCGGTGCTGCTCGGGGGGCACGGGCAGGCGCCCGCTCCGGCCGGTCGAGCGACGGCTCCCCCGCCAGCCGAGTCATCACGACGCCGCTTTCCAGCTCCATCGTCGCACCAAACTTCGGCGCAAGTCCTTCCGCGATCTGCACGAAGGTCTGATCCTCCTGCACCCGGATCGCGCCGATCCCGTCCTTGGAAATCCCGCCCGCATCGCAGATCTTCGGCAGAAGCCAGCGCGCCTCGGCCCGGCCCGACCGGCCGACCGACAGAGCGAACCAGACCGAGGCGCCGAACTCCCCCCGCTCGCGCGGAGCCGGGGCCGCACCCGGGGCGGCTTGATCCGACAGCACCTCGGGCGCGGACCGCCCCTCGCGCCACAGCCGGACGAAGGCCGCCGCCACGGTTTCCGCGTCATACCGCTCCAGGATCGCGCGGGCCATTCCGGCCTCTTCGCCCACCGGCGCCATCAGCGCGCCATGCTCCAACAGACGCGCGTCGTCCTTGGCCTGCACGTCATCTGCACTGGGCGCGTTGCCCCATTCTGCCACGACTTTGGCGCCCTGCAGCAGGCGCTGTGCCTTGCGGAATTCGGGCGGCGTCACGATCAGCGCGGACACCCCCTTGCGCCCTGCCCGGCCGGTACGGCCCGAACGGTGCAGCAGCGTTTCGGAGTTGGATGGCAGATCGGCATGGATCACCAGCTCTAGACCGGGAAGATCAATCCCCCGCGCCGCCACGTCCGTCGCGATACACACCCGTGCCCGGCCATCCCGCAAGGCTTGCAGCGCGTGCGTCCGCTCCTGCTGGCTCAGCTCCCCCGACAGCGCCACGACCTGAAAGCCGCGGTTGCCCATGCGGGCCAGCAGGTGGTTCACATTCGCCCGCGTCTTGCAGAAAACAATCGCCGTCCGCGCCTCGTAGAACCGCAGCGCGTTGAAGATCGCATGCTCGCGGTCCCGCACGGCCACCGAAAGCGCCCGATACTCGATGTCCACATGCTGGCGCGCCTCGCCCGCGGTCTGGATGCGCAGGGCATCGCGCTGGAAGTCGGTCGCAAGGCCCGCGATCTCCTTCGACACCGTGGCCGAGAACATCAGCGTGCGCCGCTCTGCAGGGGCG
>JBJXEK010000287.1:0-5708 GCA_046155055.1 Novosphingobium sp.
CCACGCCTGCAAGTCCGCCGAGAACACCACCACCAATGAAGACCGCCGCGAGGCCCCAATCGATCAGACCGGATAAGGCGTAGTTAAGCGCCGTCGTCAGCCCGAATGCGGCGACCGCAACGAGGGAGGAGCCAACCGCGTTGATCATCGGCATGCCAGTCGAGGCCATCAGGCCGGGTACGATCAGGAAGCCGCCACCGATCCCGAAAAAGCCAGAAAACAAGCCGGTGGCGCTGCCATAGGCGATCACTTTGGGCGCATTTTCCCGCCTGCACTCGACATCAGGGTTCCCCATCTGCCCTCGATTGCGGAGCATAAGCGCACCGACCACGAGCATCAGCAGGGCAAACAGGAACAACAACCGCTGGCCATCGAACGCTTTGCCGAGGCTCGATCCGGCAAAGGCACCAGCCACCCCGGCAAGCGCATACATGCCCGCACAGCGCCATTTGACCGTACCTTGCCGCGCGTGGGGCACGAGATTTGCAGCAGCATTCGCCGCCACCGCCAGCGCGCTGGTGCCGATCGCGACATGCGGCGAAGCGACGCCCACGAGGTAGACCATCAGCGGTACAGCGAGAATCGAGCCACCCCCGCCGACCAGACCAAGCGTGAAGCCCACGAGCGAACCCGACGCGCCGCCGAGTAGATACTGGAAGGGCTGGAGCATCGCCGCGCTACAGGCTGTTCAGGGGGAGTTTGAGATAGCGCGTGCCGTTGGCTTCAGGCTCTGGCAGATGACCGCCGCGCATGTTGATCTGGATCGAGGGCAGGATCAGGCGCGGCATGCCCAGCGTGGCGTCACGCGCTTCCCGCATCGCCGCAAAAGCATCCTCGGTGATCCCCGGGTGGACGTGGATGTTGTCCCGGCGCTGCTCGCCAATGGTCGTTTCCCAGACAAACCGGTCACGGCCCGGAGCCTTGTAGTCATGGCACAGGAACACCCGGGTTCGGTCAGGCAGCGCCAGCAGCCGGTGGATAGAGCGGAAAAGAATCCGGGCATCACCACCGGGAAAATCGACGCGCGCTGTGCCGTAGTCAGGCATGAACAGCGTATCGCCAATGAAGGCAACGTCACCGATGATATAGGCCATGTCTGCGGGCGTATGTCCGGGGACATGGAGCGCGATGGCATGGAACGAGCCGAGTCTGAAGCGTTCTCCATCCTCTAGCATCCGGTCAAACTGCGAGCCATCCCGAGCGAAGGCCGGCCCTTCATTGAAGATCGAACCGAACACAGATTGGACCGTCAGGATATCCCGCCCGATCGCCAGCGTGCCGCCCAGGCGCTCCTGCAGATAGGGCGCCGCCGATAGGTGATCCGCGTGGACATGGGTCTCGAGGTGCAATTGGACCGCAAGCCGTGAAGTCTCGATATAGGCGATCACCTTATCTGCCGAGCCGGTCGATGTGCGCCCCGAAGCCGAATCGAAATCCAGCACGCTGTCGATGATCGCGGCCTTGCCGGTTGCGGGATCGCTGGCAATGTGGGTGGCAGTGAACGTTGCCTCGTCGAACACAGTGTGCACATGCACGCAGCCGGGCGCCGCCGCCTCCACGATGCCGCAAGCGGTAGCGAGCGCCGGATCGGTCATGCCGTTGCCCGAACCAGCCACGCCTTGGCCGGCACAGCCATGCCGTCCGGCGTTTCGAACTGCTGGAAGAACGCGGTGACCTTGGCGCGGATCGCCTCCTCAAGGCCGGACTCCGCATTTTCAAGCACATTGCCAAACGAAAACGCGCGGAGCGAGAATTCGGCAGCCTTGGCAGCGTCGCTTCCCGCGCCGCCAATCGGGATTGCGCCATGCCACGCGGCAATGTCCACTTGCGAAAAACGGGCCTTGCGCAGCAGGCTCGCAGTAGCATCTGGATCTGCCAGCCTGAACGGTCCTGGGGCTAGCGGATCTGCCGCCGGCAGCTCGATGTGCTCGGCGACGATGGCGCGCGCGCCGCTCATCCAGACATTGTCCTGCGGCGAGGCCCACACCGCGAAATCTGCGCGCCCTCCATCGACCAGCAGCGTCCGCAAATGCGTGAAGGCAGCCTCGGGATCGGCGAAGAACATCACGCCAAGCCGCGAGATGAGCCGGTCGAACGGCGCGCCTTCGGGCACGAAGCTGGCGGCATCGCCCGTGCTGAAACGAACATTGCCAAGTTCCGCCGCTTCGGCGCGGCGGGTCGCTTCATCCATCAACATCGGGGCAATGTCGAGCCCATGCACGCTACCGCCGGGGGCGACCTGATGGGCGGCCAGGCGCGAGGTCCGGCCCCCGCCGCAACCGATATCGGCAATGCGCATCCCGCTTTGCAGCGCCGCGCGGTCAAGCAGCGCGGTGCCGAGCGGCTCCAGCATCTGTTCGTAGGAATCCAGTTCGGCAAGCCAGAGCGCGCCGCGCGCGTCGGCCCAATCTTCGCCGCTCGTGCCTTGGGAATTGGACATATCGTTCTCCGTAAATGATCTCTCAGGCGCTGGCCGGCGGTGCCTCTACCTTGGCCGCGAACTGGTCATAAGCCTCGATGGCCTGCGCGGCGTACATCAAGCTTGGTCCTGCGCCCATGTACAGTGCCATGCCCATGACCTCCATGATCTCTTCGCGGGTCGCGCCCTCTTTGACCGCAGCCTCGCTGTGGAACGCAACGCAGCCGTCGCAGCGGATCGCCACCGAGATGGCGAGCGCGATCAGTTCCTTGGTCTTGACGTCGATCGTGCCGGGGGCCGTTGCGGCGCGCGCCATGGCGGAGAATGCTTTGGTAACCTCGGGGCTGCCAAGGCGCATCTCCTTGATCGCGCCGGTTAGCTGCGCGGCCATTTCCGGCCAATCCTTGTGCATCGCGGTCGTCCTTTTTGTGTTTGGCCCTGTTTATTTGGCCCTGTGTATTTGGCCCTGTGCGTTAAAATCTGCGGCCCAGCAGACTGAGCAGCCGGTAGGCCGCGACGATCCGATCGGTGCTCGCGCGCGCGGCTCCAGCCTCGGCGGACGTCGCCTCGCGCTCCGCATCGAGCAGATCAAGCTGCGGTTTCATGCCGACCCGGACTTCCTGCCGGACGCTGTCGAGCGCCTTGGCGGCCGCAATGGTCTGTTCGGCGGCTGCCTGTTCGACGAGCTGCGCGGTCCGCACATCCTGGAACGCGGCAATGACCTGCTCCTCGATCTGAAGGCGCACCGCCCGCAGCCGCGCATCGGCGGCACGGACCGTACTGTCCGCTTCGGCGACTCTGCCTGAGACACGTCCCCCGTTGAAAATCTGCCACCGGGCGCGAATACCTGCGGTCGCGCTATCGCCACGATAGCCAGGGAAGAACTGATCGCGCACGGTCGCCGCTTCGGCAAAGGCACCAACTGTGGGCAGCCGGTCCGCCCGCGCGCCGCGCGCCGCCGCCTGCGCGCCGTGCAGACCGGCCTCGACCTGGGCGAGCATAGGATTGGCCTGCATTGCCGCGTCCATCGCCTCGTCGAGCGAAGGCGGCAGCACGGGATTACCGGGAAGCGGCTGGAGGTCGGCGGGCTCGAGCCCCGTCAGATTGCGGAACCGCGCCTGCGCCGAGACTTGCACGCCCTGCGCGCGGGCCAGCCCGGCACGCGCTTCGGCCAGCCGTGCTTCGGCCTGCGAGACATCAGTGCTTGGGCTCTCGCCTGCACGGAACTTGAGCTGCGCCTGACGTCCGATCTCGGTGGTCTGGGACACGAGGCGGCCATAGACGTCGACAAGGTGCACGGCAGTCAGGACATCGCCGTAGGCTTGCACCACCACCAGAACAAGCTGGCTGCGTGTTCCCGTTTTCCCTGCCTCTGCCGCAGCGATACCCGCACGCGCACGGTCGATCCCGGCACCGACTCTGCCGCCGGTGAACAGCGGCTGCTCAATGGCCATCTGTGCCGCGCGCGGGGTAACGTTGGCTCTGCCAAGCCCGAAGAAACCGCCAGGATCAAGGCGGCCATAGCCGATCGTGCCGCTCAGCGTCGCGGTTGGCATATGCTCCGCTCTGGCCTGATCCAGCCGCGCCGAGGCAGCGTCGGCATCGGCATCGGCTGCCGCGACTTCGGGCGCATGCGCCAGAGCCGCAGCGAGCGCTTCATCGAGGGTCGTTGCGTGCGCAGCCCCGCTGAACGCCAGCGGCGCAGCGAGCCACAGCGCAAGCCGGGCGGTGCGGCGCATACCCATCATTTAAACGCGGTACCCGGACGCACGCCCAGAGCCTTGAAGGCGATTGCGGCGGGGCAGAAGCCAGTGAAACCCGACTGGATCATGTTGAGCCCGGCAAACGCCGACAGGCCGATCCACGAGGGATGGACGGTGAACGAGAGGACGATGCCAAGCAGCACGACGCAGCCGGCAAAGATCATCACGGCACGATCGAGAGTCATGTTTCGGTCCTTTCAGGATCACAGTGCGCCAGGCGCATTTGGTGGTCTGTGCCGCAGTTTCTCGATGCCCATCACTTGCATCGCGAGCTTCTCGTAGAAGGGCTCACTCTCGCCCTTGCGCACCTTGCGCAGGAAGTATTTCTCGAAGCCGATCTTGGCGAAGTGGACCCACTTGCCGCTTGCCGCCCAGTTGACATTGCGCGGCGGGATCTGCGGCTGCGCGACAAAAGCGATGCCGCCATCGCCAAAGTCGGCGAGGCACACCGCATTCCATGTCGCCTCGGCGGTCGGTTCCTTGCCGTCGAGGATCAAACTGAGATTGGCGGCCGTGGCGGTCACCATGCTCTCGATCATGAAGCCGGTCTTCGGCACGCCCACCGGCACGTTGGTCGGCCCGGTCGGCGGGATCGCCACGCACACGCCCAGCGCGAAGATTTCCGGGAAAACCGGATTGCGCTGGTGCTTGTCAATCAGGATGAAACCGCGCGGATTGGTGAGGCCAGGGATATCGCGCACCGCCGCCACGCCGCGGAACGCGGGCAGCATCATGGAAAAGCCGAACGGCAGATCATGGGTTTTCGCAACGGCCCCGCCCTCGGCAATCTCCTCGACATGCATCATCCCCGCCTCGACTTTGGCGACGCGGGCATTGGTGATCCACTTGATGTGCCGATCGCGCAGTTTGCTCTCGAGCAGGCCCTTGGTATCGCCGACACCGTCCAGCCCGAGATGGCCGACGTAGGGCTCGGCCGTCACGAAGGTCATCGGCACCTTGTCGCGGATCTTGCGGCGGCGCAGCTCGGTATCGAGGATGAGCGCGAACTCGTAAGCTGGACCGTAGCAGGACGCGCCCTGCACCGCACCGACCACGATCGGGCCAGGGTTTTCCACGAAGCGGTCAAAGGCATCCGCGGCCATCGAGGCATGGGCCGTCTGGCAGACCGAAACCGTGTGGCCAATGTGTGGGCCGAAGCCTTCAATTTCGTCAAATGCCAATTCCGGCCCGGTACAAATTACGAGATAATCGTAATTCACGGACGTGCCGTCATTCAGCTCGAGTCGCTTTTCCGATGCGTGAAGTCGCTTGGCACCGATCGCGGTGAACCCGATCTTCTTCTTGGCAAAAATCGGGGGCAGGTGCACCTGAATGGCTTCGGGCTTGCGCCAACGCACGGCCACCCAGGGATTTGAGGGGATAAAGGAATAGGTTTCCGTATCGGAAACCATCATGACCTCGGCGCGCCCCTTCACGGCGTCATGGATTTCATACGCGGCAATGGTTCCGCCTAGTCCAGCCCCGAGCACCACGATCTTGGGCTTTTGCATCACGCCTGTTCCTCT
>JBJXEK010000288.1:0-3033 GCA_046155055.1 Novosphingobium sp.
CTTCTGGCTGATCCTCGGCGCTGGCACCAAACCACTGCCACCATCGCGCCCGGCGCGAGCTCTCGTCTGTCGAATTGTCGCTCATCCACCGCAGAACGTCAGGGTTCGGACGAAATTAACCACACGGCATTGAGTTTCTGGTTCAATTGCGGAGTGTTTTGCCTGAATCGGACCTGACGATCTAATCGGACCTGACGATCTTCAATGATCGCCAGGCCCTTAACGAACGAACTGTCCTTAACGAACCCGCGGCCCGCCAAACGGCATCGGCGGCGGCGGACGGCGATGCCCGCGCGGCAGCTGTGCCTGATAGGCGCGCCCGCAGTGGTCGACGCAGTAGGGGAAACCCGGGTTCACCTTATCACCGCAGAAGTGAAAGTCCGGCTCGCCCGGATGGCCCATCGGCCAGCGGCAGATACGGTCGTTGAGATCGAGCAGGCCGGTCTTGTCGGCCACTTCCGTGCTCGGCCGCGCAGGCACCAGCCGGCGCGGCGGGGCGGGGGGAATAGGCGCCTGCTGGTCGCCGGGCCCCTGCCGAAGGAAGCCGCCGGGGCCTACCGACACGATGCGCGGCGAAGGCGGGGGTGGGGGCGGGGGTGTAACGCTCTCGGCGGAGACGGGCAGTGCTGCGGGGCTGGCGGCCGGCTCGGCGGCAATCGGCGCACGCGCCAGCGGCGGCGCGGCCGGCGTTGCAGCGGGCGCAGGCGTTGGTGCGGGGCGCGGCACAGCAACGCGCGGTTCTGCCGGCACGGATGGCTCGGCGACAGGTCGCGGCGTTTTGGCCTGGGCCACCTCGCTTTTGTCGTTCGGTTTCACGGGCGAGGGGCGGGCCTTGAGCCCGAGCCGATGCGCCTTGCCGATCACGGCATTGCGGCTGACACCGCCGAGCTCCTCCGCGATCTGGCTGGCCGTGGCGCCGCCTTCCCACATCTTGGTCAGCTTCTCGATCCGCTCGTCCGTCCAACTCATGCCGTCAACAATCCTTCAAAATCCTGCCGGCCTGCGCAAAGGCGCTGCCGGTTTAAGTGGCCTGGGCAACAGGCCAAAATTCAAGACCGGTGCAACACCTTGCCATCAACCGGTATGCGCGATACCGCAGCAATCATGGCCGATCAACCGCAGCCCCACCATTCAGTGCCCCAAGCCGGGGTCGCTTCCCTCGCTGCAGAACCCCGTGGTTCCGGAGATTTTCCGCCGCCAGGTGAACTGCGCTTCCGCAGCTTCAATCGCTTGGGGCTGTGGACCCTCTATATGAAGGAGGTGCGCCGGTTCTTCAAGGTGCATACCCAGACGATCTGGGCACCGGCTGTCACCACGCTGCTCTATCTGGCGATTTTCACGCTCGCACTGGGCGGCGGCGGGCGGGTGGTGCTGGGGGTGCCTTTCGCCACTTTCGTTGCGCCGGGCCTTATCGCCATGGGCATGATCAACAATTCTTTCGCCAATTCCAGCTTCGGCCTGCTGGTCGGCAAGATCCAGGGCACAATCATCGACTATCTGATGCCGCCGATCTCGAACGCGGAGTTGATCCTCGCGCTCGTGGCCGCGGCGGTGACGCGCGCGGTGCTGGTGGGCCTCGCGGTTGCGGGTGCGATGATGCTCTGGCCGGGGGTCAACCTCACGGTCCACCATCCCTGGGCCGTGATCTGGTTCGGATTGATGGGCGCAATTCTCTTGGCGCTGATTGGGGTACTGACCTCGATCTGGGCGGAGAAATTCGATCACAACGCCGCTATCACCAACTTCGTGATCACGCCGATGTCGATGCTTTCGGGCACGTTCTATGTGATCAGCAACTTGTCGCCCACTTTTCAGGCGATCAGCCGGTTCAACCCGATTTTCTATGTGATCTCGGGGTTCCGCTTTGGCTTCCTTGGCGCAAGCGACATCGGCGATACCAATACCGCGGTGCTCCACGGCGCGATCGGTCTGGGCGTGCTCAACTTCGTGTTGTGGATTGCGATCTACGCCATCTTCCAGTCGGGCTGGAAGCTCAAGAACTGATGGTGAGGCGGGCCGTCAGCCGGAGCAGCGGCGGCGCGTTAGCTAATGCGAGAGCCCCCGCCGCAGTCGATAGCGTCCGTCACGAAACGCCTCGAACATCTCGTCGACCGAAGGGTGATCGACTGGCCCGGCATCCGCATCCGACAGCAGATTTTGCTGGCTGACATAGGCAACGTAGCTGTTCTCGTCGTTCTCGGCGAGGAGATGGTAGAACGGCTGCTCGCGCGGGGGCCGGATTTCGGCGGGAATCGATTCGTACCATTCCTCGCTGTTGGCGAAGACCGGGTCGATATCGAAGATAACCCCGCGAAAATCGAAGAGTTTGTGGCGCACGACATCGCCAATGGCAAAGCGCGCTCGGGAGACGTGGGGAGCCGTGATCTGTCGACCGGCTGTGGGCGAAAAGAAACTCGCTCGATCCATGATGAGGAATATAGTTTATTGCGCTGCGGAAACAAGCGAGCCTCTGCGCATTCCGCGCGGATTCTGCGTGGATTGTGTCTCGCAGACTTCACCTTTCCGCTTGGCAAGCGCGAGACCATGCGCTAGTCGCGCGCTTCCTCGACCGGGACGGCGCTTTGCTGGCTCACGACACTTCGCGGAGAGGTGGCAGAGTGGTCGAATGCACCGCACTCGAAATGCGGCATACGGGTGACCGTATCCAGGGTTCGAATCCCTGCCTCTCCGCCAAGTGCCTTTGATTTACTGATGTTTTTTCAGTCAAAGGGCGGAAGTTTCCATAAAGGCTCCCCAATAGCTCGCTCGCTTGCGGTTGGACAGTGATGGAAGATTGCCGCTCGAAAGGCGCGGGCCAGGTGTTCCGGCAGCAATGCAACTCACCCCAGAGGACGAAGGCGAGCTTGGCCAACGGGCGACAGATCAAAGATGCCAGAATCAAAGCGCACCCTACGCACCGTGGTGCATGATATTATGCTTGCGGAACAAGGCATTGCGCGTCGCGATGCGTGTGTTCTCCTGTAGTACGGCTTTGGCGGCGTCGGAAAACTCCGCCCGATCAACGGCTTGCCT
>JBJXEK010000289.1:0-7339 GCA_046155055.1 Novosphingobium sp.
GATCTCCACGTCTGGGGCACGCGCGCCCACGCGGCGGACTACGATCCGGCAGACGGCTCCGATCTCGCCGGGCTCGGCTACACCGCGGTCGATGTCGGCGATCCGGCCGCCATCGCAGCTGCCCCGCTGCCCTTCGCAAGCCTCGATGTGCTCGTGCTCAGCCAAGGCACGGTGGTCTATAAACGGGGCGAGTTCGAGCAGGATGGCTGGGACAAGGTCATTGCCGTCAATCTCGACAGCCTCATGCACTGCTGCCGCAAGTTCAAGCCGCAATTGCTTGAAACCCAAGGGAGCGTTGTCATCGTGAGCTCGGTTTCGGGCTTCAAAGCCAATGTCGGCAATCCGGCTTACGCCGCCTCCAAGGCCGGTGCCGTCAGCCTCACCAAGACGCTGGGCCAAGCGTGGGGCCCCGAAGGTATCCGGGTCAACGGCCTCGCGCCCGGCCTTGTCGATACCAAGCTCACCAAAGTCACCACCGCGAACCCGGAACGGCTGGCGGGCGCGGTCGCGCGCATTCCCCAGCGCCGCATGGGCACGCCGGAAGACATGGCCGGTGCAGCGATCTTCCTCGCTTCGCCGCTCGCCGCCTATGTAACCGGCCACACCTTGGTCGTCGATGGAGGGCTGATTCTGTGAAAGCCCTACGCTACTACGGCGCGCGCGATGTGCGTCATGAAACCATGGACGATCCCGCGCCGCAGTCGCTCGCCGATGCGGTCGTCAAGGTCACCGCCTGTTCAATCTGCGGCTCGGACTTGCACATCTACCACGGCCACGGCTTCTCCGAAGATATCGGCTTCTGCGTCGGGCACGAGGCGGTGGGCGAAGTGGTCGAAGTCGGCAGCGCCGTCCAGCGGCTGAAAGTGGGCGACAAGGTAATGATCCCCGCTGCGGTCGGTTGCGGGCGCTGCCGCTCGTGCCTCGCGGGCGTCGTCCACACCTGCGAATCCAATGCGAGCGCCTGCTATGGCCTTTCCGCAAAGCTGCAAGGTTCGCAGGCCGAAGCCGTGCGCGTGCCGGCCGCAGACATGAACGCGGTGAAGCTGCCCGAAGGCGTCAGCATGGAGCAAGCGCTGATGATGACCGACGCGCTCGCCACCGCATGGTTCGGCGCGCGCCAGGCCGATATCCGGCCCGGCAGCTCGGTCGCGGTTATCGGCCTCGGCCCGATCGGCCTGATGGCGGTGGACAGCGCCTGGGTCATGGGCGCGCACGTCGTCTATGCCATCGATCCGGTGCCCGAACGGCGCGCGATGGCGGAAGCCGTCGGCGCCATCGCGCTGCATCCGGACGAAGCGCTCGAACGCATCAAGGCCGACACCAAGGGCCGCAAGCTCGATTGCATTGTCGAAGTCGTCGGCAGCGACGCGACGGTCGATTTCGCACTGCGGCTGGTCCGCCCGCGCGGCACCGTCTCGGTCATCGGCGTCCAGCAATCGCGCCGCTTCGCCTTCCCGCTCGAACGCGCCTTCGCCGCAGGTCTCACCTTCCGCATCGGCACCTGCTCGGTGCCCGAGGAACTGCCCGCGCTGTTCCCGCTGGTCCAGTCCGGCCGCCTGAAACCCGAACGCACAATCACCCACCGCATGCCGCTGAGCCAAGGCGCGGAAGCCTACCGCCTGTTCGAAGCGCGCGAGGCGGGCACGCTCAAGATGGTGCTGCTGCCGGACTAGCGGTTGACAAGGCCGCGCCAAGTCCGGCCCAATGTCCGCCTGCAAACGCAACCTGAAAAGCGAACCGGCCATGACCAATCAGCCTCAATTCTACTTCGATTTCGGCAGCCCCGCGACCTATCTTGCGTGGAAGCGCCTGCCTGATCTGGAAGCGCGCACCGGCGTCACGTTCGAGCTCGTGCCCATGCTGCTCGGCGGCGTGTTCAAGGCGACCGGCAACGCATCGCCGGTCACCGTTCCCGCCAAAGGCGCATGGATGGGCCGCGATCTCGCGCGCTGGGCCGAGCGCCACGGCACGCCCTTCCGTTTCAACCCCCACTTCCCGATCAACACTCTGCGCCTGATGCGCGGCGCGATCGCCGCCGAGGCGCGCGGCGAACTCACCACCTATGCCGATGCGGTGTTCGACGCGATCTGGCAGGACCAGCGCAATGTGGGCGACCCCGCCGAAGTCGCCGCCGTACTCACCGCCGCGGGCCTCGACGCCGCCGCCTATGCCGCTGCGGGCGAGGACGATGCGGTCAAGGCCAGGCTTGTCGCCAACACCCAAGCCGCCGTCGCCGCCGGCATCTTCGGTGCGCCCAGCTTCCTCGTCGCGGGCGAGCTCTACTTCGGGCAGGACCGCATGGATTTCGTCGAGGCCGCGATCTTATCTGCACAGGGCGCTGCAGCATGACCGCGCTCATCGTCGGCGCGGGCGACGCGCTCGGCAGCGCCATCGCCCGCCGCGCCGCGCGCGGGGGCCTCGCGGTTGCCGCTGCCCGCCGCAATGGCGACCAACTCGCGCAACTGGTCGAGGACATCAAGGCAGCAGGCGGCACCGCGCGCGGCTTCGGCAGCGACGCGCGCGATGAGGACGCGGTGATCGCCTTGTTCGATACGGTCGAGGCCGAAATGGGCCCGCTCGATCTGGTGGTTTTCAATATCGGTGCCAATGTGAACTTCCCCGTCACCGAAACCACCGCACGCGTCTATCGCAAGGTCTGGGAAATGGCCGCCTTCGCGGGGTTTCTCGTGGGGCGTGAGGCGGCGCGGCGCATGGCTCCGCGCGGGCAAGGCACGGTGATCTTCACCGGCGCGACTGCCAGCCTGCGTGGCGGCAAGGGCTTTTCCGCCTTTTCCGGCGCCAAGTTCGCCCTGCGCGCGCTCGCCCAGAGCATGGCGCGCGAACTTGGCCCGGCCGGCATCCACGTCGCCCACACGATCATCGACGGCGCGATCGACACCGCGTGGATCGCGCAGAATTTCCCCGATCGCTATGCGCTGAAGGCCGAAGATGGCATCCTCAATCCCGATTCCATCGCCGAAGCCTACTGGCAGCTCCACTGCCAGCCGCGCGACGCCTGGACCCACGAGCTCGATCTGCGTCCGTGGATGGAGAGCTGGTAGGCCGAAGTCTGCGCGTGCGGGAAATGGTGCCGGGTATGCGCCCCAAGGTGTTGCCGTATGAACCCCCTTATCAAACGGGACCCGCAGATCTGGCGTGAGCATCGCGTGGTTGTCCTGGCAGGGATGTACGACTACCATGCAACGACCGGCGAGTGCTATGAAACCCGCACGCTTGCAGACATGTTCGACCTCAACCCCACCTGCAAACCGAAGCAACACGGTCCGGCGTTCATTCCGTCAAGCTATGCTAAGTACGATGCACGCTCGCACGCGGTGCAACAGGCGCACGGTTCATTTGTTGCCCTGACCGCTGAGGTTGATGACGGCGACCATGCTCTTGCAGCCGTTGCGGGCGCGATTGCCAGCTGCGCGGGCTCTGCTGCGCACCTGATTTACTCAAGCCCGCACGCTCGCCCCGGAGATCGTCGCTGGCGTGCGATCCTGCCGTTGGCCGGACCGGTGCCGCATGCTGAGTGGCACGATGGGCAGACGGCGTTGTGTGACCACCTCGAACTGGTCGGCATCCGGCCCGACCGCGCGCTGTGCCGAGCTGCGCAACCGGTGTTCCTGCCGAACGTGCCGCGCATCCAAACCAAGACCTGCAAGCCATTGCGCGGGCACAATGGCGAGCCGATTTTTTCATGTGGCGTTCGACCAGGATCGATGCGCCTAGCCTATTGCTTGATCGAGGCCCTGTCGCGGCTGGAATTGCCCGCTTAGCACGTCAACGTGCCGAGGCAGAGCGTGGACAGTTAGACGAGGCGCACCGAGTGCCTGAAGCGCCCTGTGGGCGTCTCAGGCGATCTCGTGGCGTGTGAATCGGCGTCGAGCGGAAGCCCGAATTAATCATTATTTTCAATATTTTGCAATGCCTTACAAGGCCATCAGCGAGGTCCCACTTTGGCGCCGATCCATATTCAGAGTTTGTAAAAAGTGGAAATTTCCACTTTTTCGAGCCGGCTCAGGGCCCGGAACACGTCCACGACGAGGCTCAGGGCGAGGACTGCAACCGCAAGCCCGTGATACCCACGGTCAGGGGCTCACCGTCGGCCGTGGTCTGGGCGAGGGCGATCGCTCCGATCACAGCACGAACCTTTTGATGGGGACGCACACGGCAAGGGCCATGACATGGGCCGCACACCAGCGTTGTAGAGGGCAAGGCCGTCGCAGATCATAGCAGCTTGGCCAGTCACTTCTCAACGGTGATCACTGCCTCGCCCAGTGCCTTAACAGGCGTGCGGTTGCGTTTCGGTTCTGCAGCCCGCGGGTGGACTAAACACCGAGAGGGTCGGGGGTTTGAACCCCTCACCGCCCACCATCATCCGGCTTATGTCCACACTTGGCCTGACAGCAGGCATGTGCGCCGGGCCGCAGGTTGCGGGACGTCAGTGCAAGGTATCCGCCAGCATGGCATCAGTGCGCGGGCCGGACCAGTCGTGCGAGCCGATCATGCGCCAGACTTCGCGGCCATTCGCATCATAAAGCACTGTCGTGGGCAACACGCCGGTGTTGTAATGCTGGCTCATCGCGTTGTCGGGATCGAGCCAGGGGGTGAGATGGGTCAGTTTGCGGTCCTTGAAGAACGCGCCGACCGCCTCCGCCTGATCGATATCCTGCGAGATGGTCAGGACTTTGAGCTTCTCAGCATGGCTCGCGGCGAGAGCATCGAGCGTGGGCATTTCGAGCACGCAGGGACCGCACCAGGTGGCCCAGAGGTTGATCAGCACCGGCTTGCCCTTGAGATCCAGCGTGCGCAGCTTGGCGCCCGATGGGTCGGTGAAGGTGAAATCGGGCATGGCCGCGCCGCGACTCGCGATATCGAGCGTGCCGTTGAAGGGCCCCGCGCCTTCGGCAGGCACCGCTGCGGCATCCTCCAAAGCTGAGGCGGTGCTGCTCTGCGGTTGCGCGCCGCCGGGGGTTTGCCTATCGCAGCTCGCGACTAGGGCTGCGGCAAGCAAGGCCAATGGCATCATCACAAAAGCAGGCGGACGCTGTGAAACGAAACGCGGGGACATGAGCAGCAATTCAGGCTCCAACCAGATGTGGGGCGGACGCTTCGCGGCGGGCCCTTCGGCCGTGATGCGCGAAATCAACGCCTCGATTCCCTTCGACAAAGCCTTGTGGCGGCAGGATATCGCCGCGTCAAAGGCCCATGTGGCCATGCTGGGCGCGCAGGGCATCGTGACGGCCGAGGATGCGGCGCTGATCGCGGGCGGGCTGGACCAGGTCGCGGCGGAGTATGAGGCCAGCGGGGTTCCGGAGAACTGGGACCTCGAAGATATCCACATGACCACCGAAAGTCGGCTCGCCGAGCTGATCGGCTCCGCAGCCGGCCGGCTCCACACCGCGCGCAGCCGTAACGATCAGGTGGCGACCGATTTCCGCCTGTGGGTGCGCGATTGCGTAGACCAGACAGGAGCGGCGCTGCAGGCGCTGCAGGCTGCGCTTGTTACCCGCGCGGGAGAACATGCCGCCAGCATCATGCCCGGCTTCACCCACCTGCAGACCGCGCAGCCGGTGACGCTGGGGCATCACCTGATGGCCTATTACGAGATGATCCAGCGCGACCGTTCGCGCCTGGCCGACGCGCGCGTGCGGATGAACCAGTGCCCGCTCGGCGCGGCGGCGCTAGCCGGTACCGGCTTTCCCATCGACCGCTATGCCACGGCGGCGGCGCTGGACTTCGACGGGCCTACCGCGAACAGCCTCGACTCGGTTTCGGACCGCGATTTCGCGCTCGATTTTCTGATGGCGGCAGCGCAATGCTCGCTACATCTTTCGCGGCTGGCGGAGGAATTCATCATCTGGGCGAGCCAGCCATTCGGCTTTGTCACTCTCCCCGACAGCCTGTCGACCGGCAGCTCGATCATGCCGCAGAAGAAGAACCCCGATGCGGCGGAGCTTGTACGCGGGCATTCCGGGCGGATCGTGGGCTGCCTCACCGCGCTGATGATAACGATGAAGGGCCTGCCGCTCGCCTATTCGAAGGACATGCAGGACGACAAACCGCCGGTGTTCGACGCGGCCTCGCTGCTCGCGCTTTCGATTGCTGCAATGACGGGTATGGTGGCCGAAGCGATCTTCCGCACCGACCGGATGCGCGGCGCGGCGGAGCTGGGTTATGCTACCGCGACCGATCTCGCCGACTGGCTGGTGCGGCAAGCTGACATCCCGTTCCGCGAGGCACACCATATCACCGGTAGCGCGGTGAAGCTGGCGGAAAGCCGGGGCATTGCGCTCGATCAACTCTCGATCGACGACCTGAAGGCCATTGATCCGCGCATCGACGACCGCGTCTATGCCGCGCTCTCGGTCGAGGCTTCGGTGGCAGCGCGCGCCAGCCATGGCGGAACCGCGCCGGACGAGGTAAGGAAACGCGTGGCCGAGGCGCGCCAGATGCTGGGACTCGCGCCGGGGCTGGAGGCATGATGCGGAACTTGCGCGCTCTTCTGCTGCTCATGGCTGCCGCCGGTGCGCTCGCGGCATGCGGTGCGCGGCGCGAGCTGCAACCTCTGGCGGGCCGCGCGCTGCCGGCCGCGCCTTATGGGCGCGAGGACAAACCGACGGCGGACAAACTGCTCACGCCCCCGGTGCAGGCCAAACCCGAGCGCAGCGCCGAGCTGCGCAGCCGGTCGCAGGACCGCGAGGACGACCCGTTCGACCTGCCGCCTGAAGACTGATCTCCCAAGTTTCAGCGGCCTCATGCGCCGCAAGCCTTCTCAGGAAATACCGATGGACCATTTTGAATACCGCAGCGGCGTGCTCCACGCCGAGGACATGGCGCTGCCGAAGATTGCCGAGGCCGTGGGCACGCCGGTCTATGTCTATTCGCGCGCCACGCTGACGCGCCACGCGCGTGTGTTCCGCGATGCGCTGGCAGTGCTGCCGCGCGTCCACCTCGCGTTTGCGGTCAAGTCCAATCCCAATCTCGCGGTGCTCAAGGTGCTGGCGGCAGAAGGTTATGGCGCGGATGTCGTCTCGGCAGGCGAGCTGGACCGCGCGCTGGCAGCGGGGATCGCGCCGGCGGATGTCGTGTTCTCCGGCGTGGGCAAGACGGCCAAGGAAATGCGCCGCGCGCTGGAAGTGGGCACCGGGCAGTTCAACCTTGAGAGCGAGGAAGAGGGCCAGGAGCTGGCCGAAATCGCGCAAGGCATGGGCCTTGTCGCCACCTTCACGCTGCGCATCAATCCCGACGTAGATGCGGGCACGCACGAGAAGATTTCCACCGGCAAGGCTGAGAACAAGTTCGGCGTGCCGGCGGGCCGGGCGGCGGGCAT
>JBJXEK010000290.1:0-4934 GCA_046155055.1 Novosphingobium sp.
TTGCCGCGACCTGTGGCCAGATCAGCAGCAGCGCGGCGAGATAGCCCATCGTCATGACAAGGTGCGGCAGCGCGGCCAGCGAGCCCATGACGGCAAACATCGCGCGCGGCGGGAAGTGGTGCGTCCAGCTCCAGCCGATCAGCGCGAGGCTCGCCGCCCCGCCCGCAAGTGTCCCGCCCCAAGCGATGCGGCGAAGAGTGGCAGTGCTCCAGTTGCCGGTGAAGAGGCCGGATCGCATGGCCGCCATGCCCAGCAACATCAGCGGGAAGGTCTCGGTAAAGGTCGCGCCGGTGGTCTCGAACGGCAGGAACGGCGCGGCCGTGATGCGCAGGCGAAACGCTTCGAGGAACCCGGCGTGGAGAATGCGCATGTCCGCCGCGATCGAAGTGGCGATGCGGTCCATCATCGCGGCCTGCTCGGTCACCTCGGCAGGGCTGCCATGCCCGTTCAGTACGCGTTGCTCCGCGGCGAGCCCGGCAAGATCGCCGATCGCATCGAACCCGTGACTGACGCAGAACAGCATCAACGCGCTGACCGCCAGCGGAGCCGGGTCGAGCCGCCGCAGCGCAAGCGCCAGCAGGCCGCAAGCCGCGTAGAGAAACAGGATATCACCCCACCACAGCAGCAGGTAGTGCGCATAGCCGAACAGCGCGAGCCAACAGAGGCGGCGCACCTGCACTCGTTCGGGGTTCGCCCCGCGCCGCTCCGCCGCGGTGAGAAACAGCACCATGCTGGCCCCGAACAAGAGCGTGAACAGGCCGCGCATTTTGCCTTCAAACACCACATAGGCGACCACGAACCAGAGCGCGCCCCCGGCTTCAGCCCTCGGCAAGGCAGGGCTGAAGCTGGCGAGCGTGGGTCCCCAGAAGCCGGTAACGTTGATCGCGAGGATGCCCAGCACCGCCACGCCGCGCACAAAATCGATGGCCGCGATGCGCTCGCTGCCCCGCGTGGACAGCGATTCGCCAGTGGTCAGGCCGCCAGTGGTCAGGCTCTCAGGGATTGATCACCAGGCAGGCAAAACCTCCGGCCTTGAGCGCGGCACAGGCGCGCTGCGCGCCCGATTCCGAATAGCCCGTTGCCAAAAGCCGGGCGACCGGGCTGCCGAGATCGGCGCGCCCATGTCCAGCGATTTCGGCGCGGGTCCGCACCCGGTTCCACAGGGCGTCGGCATTGGCCTTTTGCCCAAAGGCCCCGAGCTGGATCCGCCAAGGGCCCGCATCTGGCGCTGGTTTGGGCGCGGCAAGCCTGACAGGCGAAGGTTGGGAAGCGGGCGGTTTGGGCGGGCTCGGCTTGGACGGCAGGGGCTTGGGCGGGGCCACAACGGGCGCGCCGGGCCGCGGCGGGGCAAAAGCATCGTCCGGCCCTGTGCTGGGCGGCTCGCTGCCTGCTGCAACAACGGGTGTCGAAGGAGGCAGGTCGACCCGCTCGATCCCGCCTGGCAGTTGTTTGGGCAGTTGTTTGGGCAGGGGCTTGGGCGGCGGCGGCGGCGCGGGCACAGGCGCGACCGGTCGCACCGGCGCGGATCCCAGATCCGCGGCAGCCAGTTCGCGGCCCCGCGCATCTGCCGCCTGCTGTTCGAGATCACCGGCAAGGCTGATGCCCATCTGGCGCTGCGCTAACGGGATCGTCTCGTTCATCGTCGAAAGGCTGGTGACCGCCTGCGCCAGCCCGGCTCCGGCCGCGCGGGTGATCAGGGCATAGGCGCGAACCCAGTCCTTGGGCGCATAGTCGCCGTTGTAGGATGCGATGCCGAGCACATACATCGCACGCGGTTCGCCGCGATCGGCAGCGGCTTGCAGCCAGGGGATCGCGGCCTGCTGACGGTTCGTCTGAAACAGGAGGATGCCGTAGTTGTCCGCCGCACGGACATTGCCGAGCCGGGCCGCCTTGCCATACATCGCCTCGGCGCGGGCGAGGTCTTTGGGCACGCCGCGCCCCAGCTTGTAGGCCTGGCCCAGATTGAACAGCGCATCGGCATCACCCTTGGCCGCAGGGCCCTGCCAGGCCTTGACCGCCGCCTCGTAGTTGCCGGCAGACCAGGCATCGACCCCGGCGCGCACTTGCGCGGCCATTGCACCGACCTGAGCCTGGGGCACGCCCTGAGGTTTCGGCTGACCAAAGGCCGGCGTAGCAAAGGGTATGGCCGCGCCGGTCGCCGTGAGCGTTGCGGCTGCTAAGAGCACAAATGCACGCATCGCCAGTCGAATCTCCCGTCAAGTCCGTCAGGCACAGCTCATCAGGCACAGTTCATCAGGCACTGGGCCTGGTTAACGATGCCGTACGGCGCAGGACCGCGCAAGACCCGGTATGGCCGGGTTCGGGCTGCAGTTTCAAGCCATGCGATCATATCGGATGGTTAATGCGCTTTGGGCAAGCTCTTGGCGCGGTTTGCCGAGCGCAATTCAGACAAACGCCTTACGAAATCCAGCCGATGTTAACCAAAATTTGAGGGACTTCTGCGATCTCCCGTCAAGGGACCGTTCAGTCTTTCATTCTTTCCCACCAAGGGGGTTACGTTGCGGGTACTGGCTTTGGCATCACAGAAGGGGGGATCCGGCAAGACGACCTTGTCCGGTCACCTCGCCGTGCAGGCGCAGCGCGCAGGTGCCGGCCCGGTCGTCCTGATCGATATCGACCCGCAAGGATCGCTCTCCGATTGGTGGAACGAGCGCGAGGCCGAATTCCCCGCCTTTGCCCAGACCACCGTGGCACGGCTCGCCAGCGATCTTGCTGTACTGCGCCAGCAAGGCTTCAAGCTGGCGGTGATCGATACCCCGCCCGCGATCACGATGGCGATCCAGTCGGTGATCTCGGTCGCCGAACTGATCGTGGTGCCGACCCGGCCGAGCCCGCATGACCTTCGCGCTGTCGGCGCAACCGTCGATCTTTGCGAGCGCGCAGGCAAGCCGCTGATCTTCGTGGTCAATGGCGCGACGCCCAAGGCCCGGATCACGTCCGAAGCTGCGGTGGCGCTTTCGCAGCATGGCACCGTGGCACCGATCACGCTCCACCACCGCACCGATTTCGCTGCCTCGATGATCGATGGTCGTACTGTGATGGAAGTCGATCCCAAGAGTCGTTCGGCGGCCGAAGTGACGGCGCTGTGGACCTATATTTCGGAACGGCTCGAAAAGAATTTTCGCCGCACCGTGTTCGCTGTGCCGCAGCCCTCGGCGGCCGCGCCTGCCATGCCGGGTGCGCCCCGGCCGGCCGGCGGCTTCGGCCGCCGGGTCGTCGGTTCCTGAGCGGGGTGGGGATAGCATGAACGAACCCAAGCCTTTCGCCTCGCTCAGCCCGAGCCTGCTTGCCCGCAAGGGCGGTGCGCGCCCTGCAATGCGCCCGCAGCTGCTGCCGCTGAGCTATGAGGATCAGCGCCGTATGGGCTATCCGGCGGCTACGCTGGTGGCGTCCGCGACAGATGAGCAGGATCTGGCATTCCCGGATCACGACGACCTCGGCTGGAATGACATGGGCGAGGACGCGGCAATGCCGGTGCCCGCACCGGCTGCAGATGTGATTGCGATCGCGGCCGATCCGCTTCCCGAACCGACCCAGCCCGAAGTGCTGCGCCGCATAGAATCGTTGGCCGGTGCCATGCGCACGTCAGCTCCCGGGGCCAATGCTCCCGAGGCCGAACTGCCGAAGGCGGTTGATCGGCGGCCGCGCGGCTCGGCGCTCAAGGACGGACGCAAGGCTGCCTTTACGCTGCGGCTCGATGCCGAACGGCACTTGCGCTTGCGGCTCGCCTGCACGGTGGACAACCGCAGCGCGCAGCAGCTTGTGGTCGAAGCGCTCGATTGCTTCCTCGAAACCAAGCCGGGTCTTGCTGACCTTGCACGCCGCGCGCGGCAATCCTGAACCGCTTCCAGCTGGGACATCACGCCATGACGACCCCTTCATACAGCCCGAATGACAGCAAGCCCTCCTTCCGCCGGATCTCGCGCTTCTGCGTGACCTCGGCGTTCGCCGCCGGACTTCTGTCCGGCTGCGCTGCGGGCGGTCCGCATCCAGCCAAGATGGCCGCCAGTGCACAAAGCGCGCTGGGCAAAGGCAGCCCGGAAAAGGCCGTCGCGCTGGCCGAGCAGGCGGTGCTCGCCGATCCGCGCAATGCGGCTTACCGCACGTTGATGGGCTCGGCCTACTTGCGCGCAGGCCGGTTCGAAGCGGCACGGCAGGCCTATGATGAGGCGATGCAACTGGGCGAGGACAGCGGTAAGGCCGCGCTCAGCCTCGCGCTTGCCGATATCGCGCTGGGCCGCACCGCCGATGCGACGGACACGCTCAACACGTATCGCGATACGATCCCCGCTTCGGACTATGGCCTTGCCATGGCGATGGCCGGACAGACCGCAACGGGCATTGCCGCGCTGACCGATGCGCTGCGCCACGGCGAAAACACCCCCAAAGTGCGGCAGAACCTGTCCTACGCCTATGCGCTCGACGGCAGCTGGCGGGAAGCCAAGCTCATGGCACAGCAGGACGTGCAGGCTGACAAGCTCAATGAACGGCTGCAAGGCTGGGCGGCGATGGCCAGCCCGGGAGACGGTCGCCGCCGCGTGGCCAGCCTGATCGGTGTGCCGCTGCGCAGCGATAGCGGTCAGCCGACCGCGCTGGCACTTGCCAACTTCCCGGAGAGCCCCAATCTCGCCGATGCGGCGGTGCCCACGATGACTGAGCCCAAGACCATCGAGCAGACCGCCGAAGCCGCTACGGCCCAGGCCGCCGACAGCGACGGTGCGGCCTTGGCGAAGGCGGCAGTCGCGCTGATGCCGGCAGCCCCTGCCCCTGCCCCAGCCGCTCCACCGCAGCCGTCGCTGGCGGATGCTTCTTCGGTTCCTGCGAAGGCACAACTCGCCGCGATCGATCTTCCGCCCTCAAGTGCTCCGGTCACCGCTCCGGCACCGGTTCCTGGCACCCTGCGCACGGTGTCG
>JBJXEK010000291.1:0-5397 GCA_046155055.1 Novosphingobium sp.
GCGGGTGCGGCGAACGAAACAGCGGCGAACGCAGCGGCAGCGAGCAGCGCGGCGGCCGACCGGCGCAGGGTCATGGTGGGCATGGTGTGACTTTCCTTATGGGTTGCGATGGACGCGTGTTGCGAACTACGCTTGGGGGACGCCCGGACCGCGGCAGCCGTGGTCCCGATGCCCGGTCTGGATAGCGGCCGGGGTTCGCTTCAGGCCAATTGGCAATTGCTATCGGTTCCATGCGCAAACGGTATTTCAATCGCGACCGAGAAGCAGCGACATCTGGCTCATCGCTTTCAAAAGGATGTTTGCCATGATCGCCACGAACGCATCTGACACCTCGGCGCGCGCTCTCGCCGGGCGCGTCGCAATTGTTACTGGATCGACCAGCGGGATCGGCCTGGGCGTAGCCCGCGCCTTGGCCGAAGCTGGCGCCAGTGTTGTCATCAACGGGCTGGGCGAGGCCGCCGCTATCGAGGCAACGCGCCAGAGCCTTGAGGAATTCGGCACGCGCATCGACTACAACGGGGCCAACCTGCTTGATCCGGCCGGAGCCGCTGGTCTGGTCGAGAACACGATTGCCGCGTTCGGGCGGGTAGACATTCTCGTCAACAACGCCGGTATCCAGCATGTCAGCCCGATCGAGAGCTTCCCCATCGAAAAATGGGACGCGATCCTTGCGCTCAACCTTTCGGCCGCGTTCCATACCATCCGCGCCGGTTTCGGGGCGATGAAGGCGCAGGGGTTCGGGCGGATCATCAATGTGGCCTCGGCGCACGCACTCGTCGCCTCACCGTTCAAGAGCGCTTATGTTGCGGCCAAGCACGGTGTACTGGGGCTCACCAAGACGGTCGCGCTGGAAGGCGCGCAGGCGGGCGTGACCTGCAATGCGATCTGCCCGGGCTATGTCTGGACCCCGCTGGTCGAAAGCCAGATCGACGATACCGCCAAGGCGCGCGGGATCGACCGCGAGGCGGTGATCCGCGACGTGCTGCTGGCGGCCCAGCCGAACAAGCGCTTCACAACGGTTGATGAAATCGGCGCGATGGCGGTGTTCCTCAGCGGACCCGGCGGTGCCTCGATCACGGGCGTCGCGCTTCCGATGGATGGCGGCTGGACCGCGCAATAACTCTCGCAATTTTAAGGCACGCGACCGACGGGCCAAACTGAGCCCGCAGGTCCCAAGCTTTCAACGAACTCCCGGTAAAGGATGCCTCAAATGGACAATCTCAAGAACGAAATCGCGGAATATGGGCAGTCTGTGCTGGTGCTTCAGGGCGGCGGCGCGCTGGGGGCCTATCAGGTCGGCGTGTACCAGGCGCTGTGCGAAGCGGCCATTGCACCCGATTGGGTGGTCGGCACTTCGATCGGCGCCATCAACGCGGCGCTGATCGCCGGCGGCCCGATCGAACAGAGCATGGAGCGGCTGAGCACCTTCTGGAGCCGGGTCGAGCAAGGCAAGTTCATGGGCACCCCGCTGCCGAGCTGGTTCCCCGCCGCCGCGCGCAACATGATGGCCGTGACTATGGGCATTCCCGCGTTTTTCCGGCCCAATCCCGCAGCGTTTTTGAGCAACCATGCGCCGCTGGGGCCTGAAGCCGCAGGGTATTACTCGGTCGCGCCGCTGGCTGAATTGCTCACCGAACTGGTCGACTTCGACTATATCAACAACGGCCCGATGCGGCTGACGGTGGGCGCATCGAACGTGCAGACCAGCGAAATGACGTATTTCGACAGCCGCGACATGCCGCTTGATGTCCGCCACATAATGGCATCGGGCGCACTGCCCCCGGCGTTCCCGGCGGTGCGGATCGGTGACGAGCTCTTTTGGGATGGCGGCATTCTTTCGAACACTCCGGTCGAGGTCGTGTTTGACGACAATCCGCGCAAGAACGCCATGGTGTTTGCGGTCCACTTGTGGAACCCGCACGGTGCTGATCCGCAAACCATCTGGGAAGTGATGAACCGCCAGAAGGACGTGCAGTATTCCAGCCGCGCTGCCTCGCACATCAAGCGCCAGCGCCAGATGCACAAGCTGCGCCACATCATTGCGGAAATGTCCGACCTGCTGACCGACGCGGCACGGGCGACCCTGAAGGAACGCGGCCTTGCGGGCTATGGCTGCATGACCCGGATGCACGTGGTCCGTCTGCTGGCCCCCGCGCTGGCCTATGAGGATCACGCCAAGGACGTCGATTTCAGCCCGGAAGGCATTCGCCAGCGCTGGGATGCGGGCTATCGTCATACACGCGATACGCTGGACAAAGCGCCGTGGCGCGGCGAAGTAGATCCGCACGAAGGTTTTGTGTTGCACGAGGCTTGCGCTGGCGAGATGGTTCACACAGCGGCAGCGAAGTAGCCTGTCGGGCTCCCGGTCGGCTATCCGGCCGGGGTGCGACAGGCGGCACCGGGGGAGCGACTACATGTCTGATGGTTTGATCTCAGCGCTTGAAATCGCTGTGGCAGACGCGCGCGGCCAAGATGCGCCACTGGCGGCCCGGCTGCTGTTTGTGGCAGACGCGGTGCGCGCGCTGAGCACCGATTTCGCCGAGGCTGTGGACACGTTCGTTGCCCGGCTGCAAAGCGCCGGCGCGGGAGAAAACACGCCGCAAGTGGGCGATATCATGCCCGATTTCATGCTTTCCGATCAGGATGGGCGCATGGTCACGCTGGAGCAATTGCTCGAAACCGGCCCTGCCGTGATCAGCTTCCACCGCGGCCATTGGTGCCCCTATTGCCGCCTGACAATGGCAGGCATGGCCGAAATCGAAGGCCGGATCGCCCCGCACGCCCTGGTTGCCATTTCGCCCGAGCGCCAGAAATACACGCGCGCCTTGCGGGCGGAAGCGGGCGCGACGTTTCCGTTCCTGAGCGATGTCGGCAGCGGCTATGCGCTGACGCTTGGCCTTGCCGTGTGGGTGGATGACACCATGGCTGACATGATCGAACGAGCAGGATGGACCATTCCCGATTATCAGGGAACGGCAGGTTGGATCATGCCGATCCCGGCGGTGTTTGTCGTGGGGAAGGACGCGCGGATCATCGCGCGCTTCGTCGATGCGGACTACCGCAAGCGCATGGAGCTTGAGGAGATCCTAGGCGTACTCAAGGCTTTTGCCGACAAGCCGGGTTGACCAATCGGCCGAGCGCACGAGATTGAGCAGCGCCGATGCCTCGCGCGAGCGGGGGCGGCCGGCCACCGAATAGATCGCGACGGTGCGGCGCAGATCGAGCGCCGAGCAGGTCAGGTGGCGCACCCGCGCTGAATTCATCGCGCTCGCCGGCATGATCGCCACGCCGATTTCGGCGACAACCAGAGCTTCGAGATCGCGGTCGGAATCGACTTCGTGCGCATGCTCGAGATTGATACCGGCCGCATCGAGCCGGTGAGTTTCGAACTCGGCCATATCGGTGCCCGCGTGGACCAGAAACCGGGTGTCGCGGATGAGTTCGACCGAGAGATCGAGCGTGTTGTGCATCGCAAGGGGATGATCGATGCCGACCACGAGATCGAATGCCTCGCTGAACATCGGCCAAGTCTCGAGCCGGTCCCAGCTTTCGCCCATCGGTCCGCCGATCGCGAGATCGACTTCGCCCGCCTTGAGCATGGCGGCGATCTGCGCGCCCGTGCCGCGGCGCAGTTTCAGCTGCAGCCCGGCGAAGGCGCGGTGCATTTCGGCCAGCGGACCCATCAGGTGATCGAGATCGAGCGTGCGCGATACGGCAAGGGCCAGCGTCGGCACTTCGCCCTTCTTCACTTTGGCGGCAATGGTCTTGGCCGCGACCGCGGCATTGAAGCATTGCTGCAGCAGCGGCAGCATGCGGTTGCCAAGATCGGTGAGGTGGCTGTGGCGGCCCTCGCGGCGGATCAGTTCGCCGCCGAGCTCGTCCTCAAGCTGCTTGATCGCGCGGGTGAGCGCGGGCTGCGTAACGTTGCATTCCTCCGCCGCCCGGGTGAAATTGAGCGTGCGGGTAATGGCCAGAAAGTACCGGACTTGCTGCATTTCCATTGCATTAATTTCCAAAACTTGCGCGCCGCGCGAAGCTTTAGCGCAGTTGGGAGGGATAGCCTAGCGAATGAACAGACGGCGCTCGATCATCAGGCCGAGGGCAATCGCCACCACCATGCTCGCCGCCGCCAGCATGGCATAAGGCTGGAGCATCGGCAGTCCGAGCAAGAGCAGGTCGTCGTTGCCGCCCGGGATAAGCAAGCTGCCCCAGCCCATCAGGATACCGCCGATCAGGCACCGGCCTGCCGCCGCGACAGTTGGCAGGCGCGGTTTGAGCCGGCCCGCGGTCCATCCGCCTGCGAGCGCGCCGGCCAGCAAGGCGCCGAGCAGCGCGATCCGCATCGGCAGGTTGACGGCGCGGCCCATCGCGAGCGCGGAGAGCGCCGAGGTGTAAGCCCAGGGTCCGGCAAGGACGAGCAAAACGGTAAACGCAATCCCGATTACGGCGGTCGCGTTGTGCGGGTCCCAGACATGCGCGCCGAGCATTCCGGCGCGGCCAGCCTGCCATGCGGCGCTCATGCGCCAGACGGCAAACAAGGCGAAGGGCGCGAGCAACACCGGCGCGAACGGATCGGGCACGGCGAGCAGCGGCGAGGCAACGTGCATCGGCGGCAAGTGCCTGATCAGCGGCCAGAGAGAGGCGCAGCCCAGAAAGAAGCCGAGCGGGGTGAGCACATAGGCCCATTCGCCCGAGCCGAGCCGCGCAAGCGCGCCGAACACGCAGGCGCGGCATACCAGCGCGCCCAGCCCGAGCAGGAGTCCGCCTGCCACGGTCGTCAGCGTGGCAGGATAGCCGATCGGCAGCGCGATCTGCCCGCCCAGCATGCGCCAAAGGAGCACGCCGCCGGTGACCCACACCGCTGCCTCGCCCAGCGCAATGATGCGGTTGGCGCGGCGCTGCTCAACCACCTCGGTGACCGCCGCCACCATGCAGGTCGCGCCGCGCTGGATGGCATAGCCCATGATCGCGGCGCACAAGCCCGCGATCACGAAGCCGAAACTGGCGAGAACGAGCGGGCTCATTGCGCGTTAATTTGCCGCATCGGCCGCAATCGAGCCAGCGACTTCAGTGGCCATCTTGAACTGCGGATCGAGCGTGGTGACGCCGTAGCGCTTGGCGATGAAGCCGAAGTCCTGCCACGCGAGCCACACGCTGCCATCGGCTTCCTCGAGCACCAGCATGCGCACGGGCCAATCAAGTCCGGCATAGCGGTTTGCCTGAAGGAACTGGATGCCGAGCGGCGGATTGCCGAAGCGCACGATGGTCGAGCGGCTGATCGGCAGGTTCGCGTCCTTGCCCAGCTGCTGCAGGTCGATGGCATCGAAATAGCGCACGCCCTTGGCAGCGATCGCGGCCTTGAGGCGGGTTACGGTCTCGTCGAAACTGTGGCTGCTG
>JBJXEK010000292.1:0-28455 GCA_046155055.1 Novosphingobium sp.
GCCACGAGCGAGCGCGGTGCGGCGCCCCCCGCCGCCTGCACCAGCCGCAGCACCGTATCGATATTGGCGCGCGCCCGCTCTGGCTGGCCCAGATTCGCGCCCAGCGGGCTGCCCTGCACCTGCGCCAGCCGCAGCAGGCCCTCTGCCGCCTCTATCCGCACCGCAGGCCCCGCCCATTTGCTCTCCGCCAGCCGGTCGAGCGTATGCTGCGCCGTCTCGGCCACTTCGCGCCGGAGCTTCAGCGAGCCCGGCTGGCGCTCCAGCTGATCGTAGAGTGTGTAGAGCAGATAGCGCGAGGTGCCCCGGGCATCGTCAAATCGCGCCCCCGCCTCGATCCGCTCGCGCTCCGCCGAAAGAAACCCCGCCCCGGCCACCCCGGCCAAAACCGCCAGCGCCCCGGCCGCCACCACCGCCCGCCACCGCCGCTGCAGGAACAGCCGCGCGCGATAAACCAGCTCCGGCGGCCGCGCGGCCAGCGGCAAGTGCCCCTCGCGCCGCGCCAGATCAGCGAGCAGTTCGGGCACCCCGGCATAGCGCGCGCCGTGTTCGGCGGCGCAGGCCTTGGCGATGATCGCGGCCAGCTCGGCGCTCGCATCCCCGCCCGCAATCCGGCCCAGCAGCCGCCCCAGCGCAAACACATCGTCCGCCACCGAAGGCAAAGCCCCCGCCAGCCGCGCCGGGCTGGCGAACGCGCCCGTCACCGCGCCCGAAAGCAGCAGCGCGTCGCTGTCATCGGTCAGCAGCCGGGCAATGCCGAAATCGAGCAGCCGCACCCGCGCGTCCCGGTCGACCAGAATGTTGGAGGGCTTGAGATCGCCGTGCGCCACCAGCTGGGTATGCGCATAGTGCACCGCGCGCGCTGCATCGGCGAAGCGCCGCAGACGCTCGGGCAAAGCCTGCCCTGCTCCCGCCCCTGTCACGTCAATCGGCTCGCCGTCGACAAACTCCATCACCAGGCATGGCCGCCCATCCGCGGTCATTCCGCCATCGATCAGCCGCGCAATCCCGGGATGCTCGAGCCGCGCCAGAATGCGCCGCTCGGCGGCAAAGGCCTCCGCTGCGCGCACTTGCAGCCGCGGCTGGATAAACTTGATCGCGACGCGCTGTTCGAACAGCCCGTCGTCGCGCTGCCCCTCCCACACCTCGCCCATGCCGCCTTCGCCGATACGCCGCGTGATCGCAAACGGGCCAAAGCGTTCGGGCGGCGGCACCGGTTCCGCGTCAGCCCCTATGGAACTCTGGGGAGGCAGCTCGGTCGGCATCGAGCCCCTCGCTGCCCCCGCACGCTCCAGCGCTGCAATCCGCGCCAGCACCGCCGCGCTTTCGTTCTTCAGCAGCCGCGCGCGAAACCGCATGTTGCCGGGATAGGCGACCAGCCGCTCCATCAGCGCCAGCACGCGCTGCTCGACAGCTGGGTCTGCGTTCTTGCTCACACCATCTCTGGCCGCTCGAGCCGGTCGAGCAGCCACAGCCGCGCCGCAGTCCAGCGCCGCAGCACTGTGCGGTGCGAAAGGCCGGTCGCCTCCACCGTCTCGGCCACGCTCAGCCCCAGCATGAAGCGCAGTTCCACGATCCGGGCATAGTCGGCCGAATGGCTCGCCAGTTCCTCAAGGGCGCGATCAAGATCCTCGATATTGACCAGCCCCTGCGCGGGATCGTCTGGAAACACTGTCATCATGTCTACCGACTGGCGCTTCTTCGCGCCCTGCTTGCGCGCCTCGTCGATCAGCACCTGCCGCATGGTGCGCGCGGCATAGGCAAGGAGGTGGCCCTGTCCGTTCACCCCCGAAAGGTTGGAGCGCAGCAGGCGGATCGCGGCTTCGTTGGCAAGTTCAGTCGGCTGGATGACCTGCGAGACCCCGTCGCCAAACAGAATGCGCCGGGCCATGCGCCGGATCTCGGCATAGCAGGCATTCAGCAGCGCTTCGGGGATTTCGCTCACACCAGCCGTTCCGCCAAGGAGCCCCTTGCGCTCAATCGCCCAGCGGCACGCCCGGCAATTGCTTGGCGGTGCGGATGGTGAGGGAGGTTTTCACGCTCGCCACATTGGGCGCAGGGGTGAGCTTGCTGGTCAGGAATTCCTGGAAGCTTTGCAGATCGCGGCTGACGATCTTGAGGATGAAGTCGATCTCACCGTTGAGCATGTGGCACTCGCGCACTTCGGGCAGGGTGCGCATATGCTCCTCGAACTGGCGAAGCGATTCTTCGGCCTGACTTTTCAGGCTGACGAGCGCAAAGACGGTTATCGCAAAGCCAAGCCGGGAGGGATCGAGATCGGCGTGATAGCCGCGGATCACCCCGGCCTCCTCCAGCGCGCGCACCCGGCGCAGGCACGGCGGCGCCGTCAGCCCGACGCGCTGCGCCAGCTCGACATTGGTCACGCGCCCTTCGTCCTGCAATTCGGCGAGCAGCCGCCGATCGATCCCGTCGAGTGTTGCCATGATGCCTGTTTGCCCTGATGCCATGTGCTTGTTGGTTAACAGCCCCAGCATCATGCCATGCCGAGAGGCGGCACGTAGGGGCGATTTCTGCGTATCTTGGTAACTTTCCACACCTTGTGTGGCTGCTAACGACAATTATGTTGTTTAATATCGTAATCGTCCCACAATGCAACGCAATCAACAGGGCGCTTTGCGAACCAGCGCATTTTGTTACGGTTGGGGTAACCACCATGGCGCGCCCTGCGCTGATGCCATCCTGTCGGAGCATACATGATTGTCGACGATCGCCTTGAAACCGTGCTGCGCACTGTCGCGGCCGGACCAGGCGCGATCCGCACGCAATTCCGCCAGCTGGCTGATCTTCTCGGCCGCACGCCCGATGCCTGCTGGATAGGCACGCACAAAGCGGCGCTGAAGCGGATGGATTCGCTCCACGCCGCGCTGGGCGATGCGGCCAGCGGCGCGCTACTGCGCACTTGCGCGCTGCGTTCACCAATTCTGGTTGCCCATCTTGCCGGGCTCGGTCCCAAAACGGCACTTGCCGCGATCACCGGTGCACGGCTGGGTGAGACGGAATGGCTTCAGCTCATCCCCGGCCTGCCGGTGCAGGCACGTGGTTACTTGCGCCACCGCCGCGATCTGGGGCATGCGGTCGAAGCGCTGCTGGCCCGCTTCGGCATCACCGATTTCGCGCTGCCGCTGCCTCTGGGGTTCGAGCCCCTGGTGCTGGACCCGGTGCTGAATGATACCCCCAAATCTGACACTGGCATAGCAGACGCACTCGCCGCCGAGCCGCTTGCCCCCCTGCCGCCAGCACCACCGCCAGCACCGCCGCACCTCGTTGCCGTGCCGGCTTCCGTGCCGCCATCCCTCACCCGCAAACCAGCCGCACCTCAGGCAGAGGGAATCAGCGCGATCATCGAGCGGATCGAGGCTTTTCGCCGCGCGCGCGAGAGTGCTGCGCGAGAAGTTCGGGTGCCAGAAGATCAGGCGACCGGGGCCCTGTTGACGCTGGCCGGAGAAGCCGGCGGGCAGACCCGGCTGCCGTTCACCGACGAGCCGCTGCCGCTGCCCCGCATCGTGACGTCCGTGGACATACGGCTCGATCCCTCCGGCACAGTCATCACGGCGGGCGCTCCGTATGCAGCCGCACTCGTCGGCCTCAGGCCCTTCGCGGCCGATCCCGATGCGCCGGTGTCTTGCGATGCCGCCAGTCTTCGCGCGGTGCGGGCCCGTCAGCCGGTCACCGCCGGTCTCCTTGCGATCGAGGACGCAGGAGCGATTGCCGGCATGGCGGACAGCAGGCTCGGCGGCGCTTGGCAGATCGATGCCGTGCCGCTGTTCGCGCCCGAAACCGGACACTTCCTTGGCTATCACGCCCGGCTGCGCCGTCCGCCCGCTGCGCTGCCTGCCGCCGCCGCTGCCAACGATGATGCGCCGGGCAGCAGCGCCGACCGGCTGCGCCAGATGCTCCACGAGCTGCGCACGCCGATCAACGCGATCCAGGGCTTTGCCGAGCTGATCCAGCAGCAGCTGCTCGGCCCCACCCCGCACCAGTACCGCAGCCTTGCCGCCGGGATAGCCTCGGATGCCGCGCGCATGCTCGCCGGGTTCGAGGATATCGAGCGGCTTGCCCATCTCGAGCATGAGCCGGAAGCCGGGCCGCACGATGGCACTTCGGAAGAAACCGATCTTGCCGCGCTGCTCACCAGGCTGGTCGGCCAGCTCGATCCGGTGCTCGCCCCGCGAGAGGTCAAGCTGCGCTGCGAGGGCACCACCACCCCGCTACTCGTGGCTGCCGGTCCGGAGGAGCTTGAACGGACCCTGTGGCGGCTGCTTTCGGTCATGGCCGGTGCTGCGGCGCCAGGTGAGCGGCTGGCGCTGTCGCTCGCCGCGCACGGCGTTGTGGCGCAACTGGTCCTGCCGCTGCCCGCCGCGCTCGCCATGCGCGATGACGCGGCTTTGATGGCACCCGATCCCGCCGCGTTCGGAGCCGCCAACGGCGGCGCGATGCTCGGCAGCGGTTTCGCGCTGCGCCTTGCGGTGGCGGAAATCCGCGCCATGGGCGGCACGCTGGTGCGCAGCAGCGCGCGGCTCGATATCACGCTCCCACTCTTGACCGCAGCGCGGCAGGCACTTAGCCACGCGGGTGATCCCGCAGGTCAAGCGGGCTAGGGTCGGGGATCGAGGGGCGTGGCAAAGCCGAGTATACTCCCAAATATTCTCGATGTGCCGGGACCGGCGGATTACGTCCGTTTCGCGCCCGGCTTCGGGCAGCGTTTCATCGTCACGGTCGATACCGAAGAGGAATTCGACTGGTCCAAGCCGTTTGACCGCGCCGCGCACGGCCTCAGCCATGTCCCGCGCCTGGCAAAGTTCCAGCAGTTCTGCGAAGGGCTCGGCATCGCGCCGGTCTATCTGATCGACTACCCGGTCGCGACCGACCCGGGCGTGGTCGAGGCGCTGGGCGAGGCAGTAGCCGCAGGACGCGCCGAAGTGGGCGTGCAGCTTCACCCCTGGGTCAGCCCGCCGCACGATGAAGAGGTCAACGTGCACAACAGCTATGCCGGCAATCTGCCGCCGCAGCTGGAGGCGGCCAAGTTCCGCACGCTGCGCGACAGGATCGAAGGCGCGTTCGGGGCCGCGCCGCTGATCTACCGCGCCGGGCGCTACGGCGTTGGCCCGGCCAGCGCGCAGATCCTCTCCGAATGCGGACTCGCGATCGACACCTCGGTGCGGGCGCGGTTCGATTACAGCGCCACCGGCGGCGCCAATTTCCGCGAACACCCGGTCGTGCCTTGGTGGATCGACCGGCGCGGCGGGCTGATGGAACTGCCGCTTACCACGGTGTTCTGGGGCATGCTGCGCCGCCAGGGGCCGATGCTCTACCCGGCGCTGTGGCGGATGCCGAAGTTGCGCGGCTTGCTGGCCCGCGCCGCGCTGCTCGAACGCATTCCCCTGACGCCGGAGGGCGTGAGCATCGACGAGGCGATCAAGGGCATCGACATCGCGATCGACGATGGCCTGCCGATCCTCGTGTTCTCGTTCCACAGTCCCTCGCTGCGCCCCGGCCTCACCCCCTATGTGCGCGACGAGGATCAGCTCGACCAGCTCTACGACTGGTGGCGCGCGGTCTTCGCCTATCTCAAGAAGCGCCAGATCCGCCCGGCGGGCGTGCGCGATATCATGGCCGCTGCGCAAGTCTGAGCGCGGCTTGCCAAGCGCGCATCCGCGCACTAACGCCAAGCCTTCATGGGCCATCAAGCTCATGGGCCTGTAGCTCAGCGGTTAGAGCTGGCCGCTCATAACGGCTAGGTCGCGGGTTCGAATCCTGCCGGGCCCACCACTCCCCTTTAGGTCATCCCCGCAGCCCCGTCAGCGCCGCGGGCACAATTCCAGCGCTTTCCAGGCTGGCGACCGGCCACGCGCAATAATCTGCCGCATAATAAGCGCTCGGCCGGTGGTTGCCCGAAACGCCGACTCCGCCGAACGGTGCGGCGGACGATGCGCCGTTGGTCGGGCGGTTCCAGTTGACCACCCCGGCACGCGAAGCGGCCCAGAAGTGTTCGTAGAGCGCTGCATCACCGCCGATCAGGCTCGCGGCAAGGCCAAAGCGCGTGGCGTTCGCCGCCGCCAGCGCTGCGTCGAAATCGGCGACCCGGATGATCTGGAGGACGGGGCCAAAGATTTCCTCGTCGGGCGCAGCCAGGCCGGTCACGTCGATGATCGCGGGCGAAAGCAGCGGCGTGCCTGCCTTCAGGCGCTGCAGTGGCCGGATCACCCTGCCGCCCATCGCCACCAGCGCAGCCCAGGCCGCCTCGACCCGCGCGGCAGCGTTCATGTCCACAACCGGCCCCATGAACGGCGCAGGATCATCGAACGGCCCGCCTGCGATGATGCGATCGGCCATGGCCGCCACCGCCTCGACCAGCGGCTCAGAGCCCGGCCCGACAATCAGCCGCCGCGCACACGTGCAGCGCTGGCCCGCCGAAAGAAACGCTGACTGGAGGATCAGCGAGGCCGCCGCAGGCACATCGCCTTCCGCCACATCCCATGCAATCAACGGATTGTTGCCGCCAGTCTCTATCGCCAGAATCCTGTCAGGCCGCGCGGCGAACGCCTGATGCAGCGCAAGGCCTGTGTTCGACGAGCCAGTAAACAGCAGACCGTCGAGCCCCGGATGCGCGGCCAGCGCGCGCCCGGTATCGGCGCGCCCCTGCGCCAGCACGAGCAGTCCCTCGGGTAGCCCTGCTTCCTGCCACAACGCGGCCATGAACGCGCCCGAAGCCGGTGCAAGTTCCGAGGGCTTGAACACCACCGCATTGCCCGCGAGCAGCGCCGGGACGATATGGCCATTGGGAAGGTGCGCCGGGAAATTGTATGGCCCGAGCACCGCCAGCACGCCGTGCGGCTTGTGGCGCAGGGCCTGCCCGATCCCGCCTGCCTCGCTGTGACGCTCACCTGCGCGCTCGGCCTGCGCGGTGATCGAGATGCCGATTTTGGCGGCCACGGTGCCGACTTCGGTGCGCGCTTCCCACAGCGGTTTGCCCGTCTCGCGCGCGATCGTCGCAGCAAACTCCTCGGCGCTTGCGGTCACGACTTCGGCAAAGCGCTGCGCGACGGCGATGCGTTCGGCCAACGGACGCAGCGCCCAGGCCGGTTGTGCGCCGCGCGCCGCAGCCACCGCCGCATCGACATCCGCGTCCTCGCCCTGCCACAGCACGGCTCCTGTCATTGGATCGGTGGAAGTCCAGCTGGTCATGGTTGCTCCTGTCGCCAAAGGAAGGATCGTTGGCAGCATCATTGGTAGGATCTTTACCGGGCCGACTTGGGCATGCAGCGCGCGAAGGTCAACCGTCAGCGCGGCCCCGCGCGCAAGAACGCTGGCATCGGGATCAGACCCCGCGCCGGGGCACCCACTTTCCGTCGGCTGCCTTTTCCAGCATGATCCCGCAATACTTGCACGGACCGCTTTTCAGATGGCCCTCATAATGAACTTTGCGCCGCGACGGCGAATGCCGCCCCATCATGCAGCGCAGGCGAGAGAACAAACTCATGATCTGCGGGCTCCAGCGTCCGGTCCTGCCCGCACGGGAAGGCAACGCCCGCACTCCTATTGCGCCGATTGCAAGTGGGCTCAAGCCCTGAGCATGCGATTGCCCATGCGCCTGGCCACACACCTCAACATACAATTGCGCCTTGCCCCGCCCCGCCCGCTTGCTTTAGGGCGGGTGCCAGTCGGGGAGTAGCGCAGCCTGGTAGCGCATCTGCTTTGGGAGCAGAGGGTCGCAAGTTCGAATCTTGTCTCCCCGACCACAAACCCCGCGGAAATGTCGGATTGCGTAAGCTGTGTGAACCGCGCCGGGTTTGCCGGAGACGTTGGGTTGTGAGTCACGCTGCCATAACGATGTTGTCCGCGGCAGCATAACATTGATCTTCGGCTTCGGCAGGCAAGATGTTGCCGAAGCTGGATCATTCGCCGGTGTAGATCTCCGCGACGGAAAGCCCGGTGCGGCCTGGATTGTTGGCAAGGAGCGCGCGGATCGGTTCGACCAGTCTGGCGGAGGCCCGCTGGCCGGCCACAGTGCCGAGCAGTGCCCGCAGAGCATCAGGACGACCTTCGGAGACAAGCGCAACGACATGGTCGGCCCCGAATGGCCGGGTGACCTCGTTCTGCATCACCGGCTTTGGCGCGCTGTCGTCGAGCTTGCCTTCGCCGTCGACCGCATCGACCGGATAGAGCAGCTGAACCGTACCGTCAGACGCCAAATCGAAAACCGTGGCGTAAACCGGCGCATTTTTCGTCCCCGTCTCCAGCGACAGCGTAACGATCGATCCCTTGCGATAGCGCGCGCCGGGCTTTTCGGGTCCCACGCTTAGTCGGGCCCGGACCTCGCTCAGCAGAGGCCGCAGCGTTTCCACCGCATTCCATTTTTCGATCACCCCGCGCAGCACCGCGCTCGTTGTCACGCCTTCGGCTACAACATCGCCGGAACGGCGCAGAACCGTGTGCTTGGCGCTGTCCAATACAAAGTCGGCATCCGATGCCGTCACAGCAATACGCCATGGCACGGCCGTGCCTTGCAGGATACCTAGCCCGGCTTTGTCGCCGGCATATACTCCTGGCAGCTTAGGGGCCGTTATAACTTCTGGCGCGGGCGGTGGCACGGCGAACAGTGCATTCCGCTCGGCCCCAGCGGTAAAGGCGGTGCGTGGCTGCTGGCGCTGCGCTGTCAGTGCGCGGACCTGGCTGTCGACATAGCTTGCGATCTCGCCCACCGAAACCTGCCCGTCGCCATCGAGATCAGCCGCTAGCACCTTGCCGTCCGCGCCGTGTGTAGTCAGCCCCTGCTCGAACGCATACGTCAGCAAACCGCGTGAGGGTGCACCCTGTACCGGAAGCGAGGCCTCAAGCGCCAGTTGGTCATCCTGCGCGGCGGCCATGTAAACAAGGTTGGGCAGATCGGCGCGGTCAGTTGCAGCGGCCTCGCCGCCTTCGAGCACACTTGGAAAACGCGGGGCAGGGCGGGAAATCAACTCAATCTCGTTGGAATCGCCGCGAAAAGCGAGACGCGGGGTGAAGTGAAAGGCGCGCGGATCAATCGAACGGTTGAGCGTGCCCGAGTGGCAAGCATCGGCGATCATCAAAACTTGCACGCTGCGCGGAATATAGCGAGCAAGCCAGGCGTAGAAGTCCTTATCTACGATGAAGCGCTCGGCATCCTGCTTGTCGGGGTCGAACCGGGCGAGCGGAAGGAACTGGTCGAGATCGCCGTCGGCCGTGCCCTTGACGGCCGCTTCGGCCTGCGCGCCGTGGCCCGAATAGTAGAACACGATCCAGTCGCCGGGCTTCGCGCGCAGTCCCAGCGCGTGCAGCGCGGTTTCCACCGTGGTGCGGCTGACCTGGTCGTTGCGCAGGACGGTCACATCCTTCGCGCCTTCGCCGCGCACCAACGCTTCCATGGCTCCGAGGTCGTTTTCAGGGCCCTTGAGATCAGGAATGATGCCGGATTGGTATTGCCAAACCCCCACCAGCAGCGCGCGTGTCTCCGCGTGGGCTGCGGTGCATGGCGTTATGATGCCAACCAGCAGGGAGAACCACGCGACAATTCGGCCACAGCGGATGCGGATCATGACCGCTCTCCCAAAAACCGGTTGCAGTTAACGCACTAGGTAAATATCCATAGAGGAAATAAAAACGGGTCGCTACTTCTATCGTTCTGTCGTGTGGGGGAGAGGCGTCGTGTTCAACGCGTGCTGGCTGCGACCGCAATTTGCCTCGCGTTTGTTCGGGCCCCTTGTGCTGGCTGCCGCTGCAGGCAGCCTTTGCCCCACATCTCTGCTGGCCCAAGCGGACACTGCGTCTGCCGGAGCGAGCGCGCCTGCTGCCGCACCGCCTGCCGCGCCTATGGCCGTACCAGTGACGGGGCCAGTGACCGGGCCTGCGAACGGGCCTGCGAACGGGCCTGCGACCGGGGAGGCTCGCTCGCGCGGAGTTATCATTCTGCGCGCCGCGCCGAAGCCGCCGGAAGCTCCGATTCCGTCAGCGCCTTTGTCCCCCGCGCCGGCCCTGGTGCCAGCGCCGGCCATAGTGCCTGCGCCTGCTCCAGCCCTCGTGCCGACCCCCGTCGTCGAGCCGGCTCCCGTCGTCGAGCCGGCTCCCGCACCCACCCCCGCACCGGTCGTGCCGCCTGCCCCGCCGCCGGCGCCGAGAACCACACCGGCCGCCGTTTTGCCGCTGCCCTTGCAGTCCTGCCCGCGCCCCTTCGCGCATCCGGATCTCGTAATGTCTGTTGCTGAGCAGCAAGGCGGCGATGCGGCGCACGATTTCAACAAGGCGCTTCGCCGCAAGCTCACCGCGCGGCGCGGACCTGTGATTGTCGATCTCGCGCAGCCCTTCCCGGCGGACAAAGCGCCGCCTGCCGCGCTTGCGGCATGGCTGGCCCGGATCAAATTGTCCGGCGGCACGGTGCGCAATGCGCAGTATTGCGAGGAGGGTCGGGGGATCTTCGGGTTCCTCCGCCGCCGCTTCAGCAGCGAGTCCTCGAGCGACTACGCCGTGGTCGAGGGCTTCGATGCCATCCAGCATATTGACGGGCTCGATCAGACCGTGACGCAGATCGAGTTCCGCTCACGCGAACCAGCAAAATGATCGCTTCGCGGTCTCGGATTGTTGCCGCTCTGGCGCTCGCGGTCCTGCTGCTGTTCGGCTCTGCTCTGCCCGCCCATGCCGCCGCAAAGGGTCCGCGCCTTGCGCTGGTCATCGCCAATGGCAACTACGCCGCGTTCGACAAGCTTGCGGTCACGGGCGTCGACGGCGAGCGGATCGCCGCGGCGCTGACAGGCACCGGTTTCGTTGATTCCTCGGGAGCGGGCGCGGTGCAGGTGAGCCGCGATCTCACGCTGGCGCAGATGCTGGCGAAAGTCGCCGAATTTGAAGCCCAATTAAGGGCAGCGGGGCCTGATGCCTTCGGCGTGCTCTACTTCTCCGGCCACGGCGCGGCGCTCTCGAGCTACGGCGATCTTGCGCTGCTCCCGGTCGATGCCAGCCAGGAACTTGCGCCGGAGCATCTCTCGCTCACCCGCGCGATGCTGACCCGCGCGCTGCTCAGCTCGGGCGCGAAGAATGTACTGATCGTGCTGGACATGTGCCGCAACGTCCTGCGCGCGCCTCCGGCTGCCACGCCGGTGACCGATGCCGATGATCCCGGCACCGTCGGCAGCCAAGGCGATGGTCTCGTCGGCAGCAAAGGACTGAAGCGGCTGGTGCGCGCGTCGGGCGGCGCGGTGCGGCCCGACCAGGGCTATCTCGTCGCCTTCTCGACCAGCGCCGATCAGGTGGCCTTTGACGATGGCACCTTCTCGCGCGTGCTCGCCGAGGAAATCCGCCGCCCCCAGCAAAACATCGCCGACGCCTTGAAGCGCACCTCCGATCGCACTGCGATGAGCGCCATGAAAGCGGGCAAGACGTTGCAGAAGCCCACGTTCGATTATGGCCTGCAAGGCGCGCCGCCCTGCTTCGTCACCTGCGACGCCAACAACCAGGACCGCTTCTACGACTGCGCCAATTGCCCCTATATGCGACTGGTACCGAGCGGCTTGGCGACGCTCGGCTCTCCGGCAGCAGAGCCGGGCCGCGCGCGCGACGAACCCTTTCCCCATGCGGTCAAGATCGTGCGGCCCTTTGCCATCGGCGTCTATGAGGTGACCGTGGGCGAATGGGCTGCCTGCGTGCGCGACAGGGCCTGCCGCCCGATTTCCGATTGGTCGAAGGAAAACCCCAATCCGCTGATCCCTGCCACGGGAATCAGTTTCGAAGATGGGCAAGGCTATGTCGCTTGGCTGACTGTGCAATCCGGGCTGCCCTATCGCCTGCCCACCGAGGCGGAGTGGGAGTATGCCGATCGCGCTGGAACCTCGACGACCTTTCCGTGGGGCGATGAGATCACCCCGAGCGATGCCAACTACGACCAGACCGCCAGTTATCGGGACTCCGCCACCGCGCCCTATCGCGGCTATCCGGAGGCGGTGAATTCCTATCCGGCCAACAGTTTCGGGCTCTATCAAATGAACGGCAACGTCTGGGAATGGACCGACGCCTGCGCCGATGCGGCGTGCCGCGGCCGCATCGCGCGCGGCGGCTCGTTCCAGAGCGCGCCGGGCGAACTGCGCGCGGCCAATCGCTTCAGCCTCGCCGCTGCCAAGCGGCGCGACGATCTCGGCCTTCGCGTCGTGCGCGATCTGGCCGCGGATGAAGCTGCGCAATGATGCACGACAAGATGCATACCGATCCGGTCCAGGGCAGATTTTGGGCCGCATTCAAGGGGGAGACGTTATGAAGAAGGCTATTCTCTTCGCGGCGACGCTTGCTCTGATCCCGAGCGTAGCCGGGGCATCACCCTATCGCCCGACCTATGGCAGCCCTAACAGCCTCCAGTTCCAGACGGTGCGCACCGATCTCGATCTGGAGACGGTCCAGCCCGAGGGCGAGGATCGCCTGGGGCCCGAGGGCGATTCCGATACGATCGGCGGCGCGTTCACCTATTGGGGCGTCACCGGCCAGAGCGGCCAGCGCTATGATCTGCACTATCAGCACGCGCGCCGCGTCGCCGAGGGCAGCCGGATGCGCTTCCTCGTCGATGTGCCGATCAACATTCTCCACGTCGGGCCGAGCCGACTGACGAACGACGTCAAAGGCGCCACCGCCGTGCTAGGTACGGTCAATGTCGGACTCGAAGTGCCGGTGCAGAAGAACTGGCTGATCACTCCGCGTATCTCCTATGGCGCGACCTCAGCCGGCCCCTATTTTGGCGGCGACGGCGAGATTGCGGCGGGCTCTGTCACCAGCCGTGTCAAGATCGGCAATGTCGGGCGGGGCGATCTCATCATCGGCAATATGGTCGCCTACACCCACACGGTGAAGCTGCTCACTAGCGAGAAGTTCTTTGCGCCGACGATTAACTGGGTCTTCCGCAATGGCATTGCCTACCAGCTGCCGCTCAAAACCCGGATGTTCGGCCGCCAGGCGTCGCTGCGCGCCAGCTATGTCTTCACCACCGCGACCCAGGACCCGCTATCCTACAAGCAGGTTCACGAAGTCGGTTTCAGCATCGGCGTCCGCTCGCGCGAGGCGGAGCAGAAGAACCGTTTCGACCAGCTACGCATCGGCATTCTCTACACCCATTCGAAAAACGAGTTTGCCGCGAACTTCGATTACGACGCCGCGACCCTGACGCTCGGCTATCGCTTCTAGAGGAGCTTGAACATGAACCGGACGGCGTGGCTGGGAAGTCTGCTGATGCTCACCGCCAGCCTGAGCAGCGGCACGGTGCGGGCGGAAGAGACCCCGCCCACCGCCTCCACAACCGCGCGCAAGTCCCCGCCGCCCGGCTTCGTGTTCATGACCGGCGCGCAGCGCATCGCGCCGGCCGACTACACCGCGCTGCCGAAGACCGACACGTTCCGCGCCTGGTTGCCCAAGGCGGTCGATCTCACCCCCAACTATCCCAAGCCCGGCTATCAGGGCCCGCAGCCCAGCTGCGTCGCCTGGGCGACGACGTATGCTGCGCGCAGCTTCCTCAATGGCCGGGCGCTCGGGCGTCAGCCGACCGACCCGTCCGAGCAGATGAGCCCGGCCTATGTCTATAACCGGCTCCGCGCGCCCGGCACCGAATGCACCACCACGATGAGCATCGTGAACGCGCTTAACCTGCTCAAACGCGAAGGCGCGGTAACGCTTGCGGACTTTCCGGACGACATCAAGTCCTGCCATATCCCCGCGCCTGCCGCGCTTCTGGGAAAGGCGGCGACCTACCGGCTTGGCGACTGGCGCGCGATCGAGCGCGAGCGCCCAAACGACGAGCGCTCACCGGTCGTGATCGACGATATCAAAGGCGCGCTCTCGCGCGGGGAACCCATCGTCTTCGCCATGCCGGTGGCGCAGGACTGGTATAACTTAGCAGGCGACACGGTCTATACCCATGCCGGCCCGGCGGGCGATCTCTACCATGCGATGGCCGTGGTCGGTTACAGCGAGGACCGGCAGGCTTTCCGCATCATCAACAGCTGGGGCGACTGGTGGGCCGACAACGGCTACGCCTGGATCGGCTACAGTACGTTCAAGGCGCTTGTGAACGAGGCTTACGCGCTCCAGGCACCGCCGCATACCGACGCGGCCAAGCCGGCAGAGCCTGCGCTTCGACCTCGCGCCGCCTTCGATTTGCTCGCCGCCAAGCTGCCCTGCGGTGCCGTCACTGTGTCTGGAGACGACAAGGCGCTTGCCGTCACAGGCTTCGGCGGCAGCGCGGAGGCGATTGAGGCTCTCCACACAGCTGCGCTTGCGATGGGTGGCAAAGTGGATTGGCAAGTCGCGCATCATCCGTGGCCGCAATGCGAGGCGGAACTGACTCTCGCCCGGGCGCTCGCGGCCGGCGGGGTCACGCTCGCCTCCGCGCGCGAGGGCGGAGATCCGCGCAGCGGTGATCCGGTGCGGATGAAGGCGGGAGAGATTTTCGGGATTACCGCCACTGTCGACGCCGGCAGACCCTATCTCTCGATCGTCTATCTGCAGGCCGATGGCAGCGCGGTGGAGCTTTATCGCGGCACACCGGACGAAGTGCGTGGCAGTCGCCGCAGCGTCACTATCGGGCTGCAGGGCGCGAAGGAAACGCGGTTCCAGGTGGGGCCACCCTATGGTGACGAATTGCTGATCGCGCTGGCCTCCGACCATCCCATCGCTGACGATTTCGCCACCGACTACCACACCGAACGCCAGTTTCTAACCGGCCTGCGCGCGCGGCTAGCGCAAATGCCAGTCGGCGAGGTCACTGCCGCTGTCCTGCGCCTGCGCACCGAACCCTAAGCAACATAGGGCCCACTTAGGGTTTCCGCAGCCGCCATGCAGGCCCTCAGGCGGCTTCATCTGCGCGACCGAGTGTGCAGCGGCGACGCCTGACCTAGAGCAAAGTGCGAACCGATTGCATCGGCTCGGTTGCTCTAGGATTTTGTTTTACCGCGTTTTCGCCAGTCATCAGGTGATCCCACCTGTTTCGAAAACGCTCTAGCAAGACAAAGCAGAGGTAACAGTCGCTTGGCTGCGCCATTCCTTCCGCCCCCCCGCCCTCCGCTGGTTCCTTGACAGCGCTTCGGGCCTCCGCGATGGTTTGGATAATTATCCAATCGTGCGGGGAGTTGGCTAGGTCATGCGGGACGTGCACGGAACCGGCCCCGCGCCTGCCGCTATCCGCCAACCGCTGCTGCCGCTCGCCGCAAGCCTCACACTGGGAGCCGCCGGTTTGCTCGTGCTCGGCGCGCAGCCGCTGCTCTATGGCAGCTATGTGCATGAGGGACGGATTACCGAGGCGGGCCTCGGCCTGCTCGCTGCAATCGAGATCACCGCCATCGCGCTGGGCAGTGCGGGCGGCATTGCGCTGCTTGGCCGCCTGCCCGCGCGGCTCGTGGCGCTTGTGGGAATCGGGCTGACGATTGCCGCCAATCTTCTGCCTGCCGAAGTACCGCTGCTGCTGGCGCGCGCCATTTCGGGTTCGGGCGGAGGGCTGCTTGTCGCCATCGCTGCCGCCGCGATTGCCCGGCGCAGCGGGCTGAATGCCGCCGCCGCCGCTTTCCTGTTCCTTCAGGCCGCAAGCCAGTATGCCATCCTGCAATGGTTTTCGGCGCAAACCGGCGCGGCATCAGCCGCCGCGATCCAGCAGGCTCTGGCTGTGATCGCCGCGCTCACCGTGCTGATGCTGCCGCTGGTGCCCGCAAGCCTGGCTCCCATCCATGCCGCGCAGGCAGGAGACCCCACGAACCGCTTGCCTCCGCTTTCCGGCTGGATCGGGCTTGCCGCCGCAGGGCTGGTGGCAGGCGCCAGTATCGGAATCTGGGCCTATATGGGCCTGTGGCTTGAGGCGCGCGGCATCCCGGCAGAGCGGATCACGCCGATGCTCACCGCCTCGATGGTCGGGCAGATGATCGGCACTCTGACCGCCATCGCCATCGGCGAGCGCGGCCATAGCGGCACGCGGGTCATCGCCATGGCCGTTTTGCTGCTGGGTATCGTCGCTGCGCTGCTGCTGCGCGGTGCGGACGGCGCGGCCGGCTGGGCACTGGTGGTCGGCTACGGGTTTGTGTGGATGGTGGTCAGTCCGGCGCTGACCGGTTTCCTGCTCGAAGCAGACCCCACACGCCGCAGCTTGCCGTTCGGTGCCTCGGCGCAGCTGCTCGGCGCGGCGATCGTGCCCACCACGGTCGGCGTGTTGTTTGCCGCGCAGGGTCTCGACACAGTGATACTCGCCAGCGCGATGGCGCTGGTCGCGAGCCTTGCACTGATCCTCGCTGCATTCGCCGCCCGTCAGCGTCCTGCCGCTTACGCCCCGTAAGGCTCCACCGGGAGGCCTTCATACCGCGCCTTGAGCTGCAGACCGAGATAGCGCGAATAGCTGCGCGCCATTGCCAGATTGCCCGCCATGAACCACAGCCCCGGTTCGGCGGTCGGCTTCCAGAGGTTCTTCATCTCGCCTTCCCACGGCCCCTCGTCGCCCGGGAAACCCGAGCCATAGCCCCAGGTCTTGCCGATCCGCTCGGCGACGTCCGGATTGATCAGCCGCGCAACCCACTGCTTCATGTCGCCGAAGCCGGTGGCATAGATTATCAGGTCGCCCGCCACGTGGCTGCCGTCCGAAAGCACCATCCCGTCCTCGACCAGCCGCTCGATACCCACACCCGACCGCACCTTGATGCATCCGTCCGCGACCATGTCCGAAGCGCCCACATCGACGTAGTAGCCTGCAGCGGTGCGCTGGAACTTCATCGCGATGCCGGTCCCGTCGGGCCCGAAATCGACGGCGAAGCCCGCATCGGTAAGGCGCTGATAGAAAGGCGCCTCCTCGATCTGGATCTGGTCCCACGCCGCCTTGTTGACCTTTTCCGACAAGCGAAACGGCACCGAGGCACCAAGGAGGTCCGCCTTTTCGGTCGTCAGCCCGGCATCGAACACCTCCTGCGAATAGGCTCCGCCAAGCATCTTCTCCATCGTGCTCTGCCGTACGATCAGCGTCGAGGAACGCTGGATCATCACCGGCTCGGCCCCATGGCTCACCAGATCGGCGCAGATATCATGCGCGCTATTGTTTGCGCCGACCACGATCACGCGCTTGCCGGCAAGACCCTCGCCGCCCGGATGCGCGCTCGAATGGCACTGGTGCCCCTTGAACGTCTCGGCCCCCGGAAACTCGGGCATCATCGGAAAGCCCGCATTGCCCACCGCCATGACGACATGCTCGGGCGACAGCGTCACAGGGTTGCCATCGCGCACCAGCGAAACCAGCCACTTGCCCGTAACCGGGTCGCGAGTGATCTTCTTGCAATCGGTGCTGGTCCAGACCCCCAGTTCCATGATCCCGGCATAGTATTCCAGCCAGTCGCCCATCTTCTGCTTGGGCGTGTAGACCGGCCAGTGATCGGGAAACGGCACGTAGGGCATATGATCGTACCACACCGGATCGTGCAGCAGCAGCGACTTGTAGCGGGAGCGCCACTGGTCGCCCACGCGCGGATACTTGTCGATCAGCAGGCACGGTACGCCCAGCATCTTGAGCCGCGCGCCGAGCGCGAGACCGCCCTGCCCCGAGCCGATGATCAGTACATAGGGCGGATTGGCCTCGCTCCAGCCTTCCACATCGTCATGGCGCACGTCTTCCCAGGTGCGCTGCCCGGTCTCGTCGACCACACCGGACTGGCGGCGCCCGCGCAGCGGCTCCTCGAAGCCCTTGAGCTCGCGCAGCGCGGTGAGGAACGTCAGGCAATGCTCGCCCGCAAGGCGCAGATAGCCCTCGCCTCGCCCCAGCGCGGTCTCGAACGTGATGAAACCCTCGCTTGCGCCCGGCGCGGCATCGCTTGCCCAGGTCCCTATGCCTGAACCCGGCACCCGCGCGTTCACGAATTCGGCGATTGCGCCCGTCCCCTCGTGGGTCGCGAGCGTCCAGCCGAGCGCCAGGTAATCGCGCCAAAGTCCATCGGGCAGGAACAGCGCCGCGGCTGCGGCCCCATCCCCGGCATCCAGCGCGGTGCCAAGCTTTGCGAGCCAGCCATGTACATCAAGCATCAGGAACCCTTGCCTTTTCTCGTCTTTGCGCGCCGCATCAGAAATGCGCGACGACCTGCACACCGAAAGTGCGCGGATCATTGTAGTTGATCTGGTCCTGCGTGATGACTGGCGCAATTGAGGAGATGTAGCGCGCGCTGTTGAGGTTCTTGACCCACAGCGCGACCTCGTAGGTTTTGGAGGGCGCTTGCCAGCCCAGCCGCGCATTGATCCGCCCGTTGCCCTTGACCTCGGTGCTCGCCGCGTTGTCCGGAAACAGCGCGATCGAGGACACATATGTGCCATCGACCCGCCCATGAAGCGCGCCGGAGCTGCCCAGCGGCACGGTCAGGTTGATGCCGCCGGAGAACGCGAATTCGGGCGCATTGACCAGCCGGTTACCCGAATAGCTGACCCCGCCCAGCGCAGCGAAGTTCTTGTACTCGCTGTGCATCAGCGTGACCGCGCCGAACAGATCAAGATTGCGGGTCGGACGCACAGTAACCTCCGCTTCAAGCCCGTAGATCGCCGCATTGCCCGCATTGAGCTTGCGCTGCACCGGAATCGGGCCGGTCAGATCGAACACGAAGACCTGCAGATCGCGGTAGTCGTAGTAGAACGCCGCGGTGTTGAACCGCAGCTTGCGGTCGAGCAGCTCAGTCTTCAGGCCCACTTCGTAGGCATACAGCTTTTCCGAGCGGAACGGTGCGAGCTGCGACGCATCAGTCGAGGCGCCGCCTGCAAACCCGCCACTGTTGTAGCCCTTCGAGAACGAGGCATAAACCAGCGTATCGCCCGTCTTGTAATTGAGCGCCGCGCGCCAGCTGAGATCGCTGAAACCCTTGCTGCCCTTGTAATCGAGCAGCGGCAGCGTGACGTTGGAATAGGCCTTCACCGGCACCACCCCGCCGATCACATCGAACAGGCTGTGGTAGTCCATGTTGATGGTGTCGTGCGAATAGCGCAGGCCCAGCGTGGCGGTGAGCTTGTCGGTCAGCTTATAATCGGCCTGGCCGAACGCGGCATAGCTTTCGGTCTTCTGGGTGTAAGGATAGCGCAGCAGGCCCAGCGAATTTACCGGATCGAACGTACCGGCCAAATCGTTGGGATCGCGAAAGACCCGCAGCAGATCGAAGCTGCTGTCGGTTGCCAGATTGTCATGGAAGTAAAAGCCGCCCACGATCCAGTTGAGCGTGTTCTCGCCGGTCGATTGCAGCCGAAGCTCCTGGCTCCACTGGCGCGGCCGGTCCTCGTAATAGGCAACGACGACATCGGACGGGCTGGCGTCGGTATCCTCCAGCGTCGCGCGATTGACCTGCTCGTAGGCGGTGATCGAGGTCAGCTGGACATGGCCGAAATCGATCTGCCCGGTGAGCGAGGCCCCGAACACCGAGATCCGCTCCTTGCCCTCGACATTGTAGTCCCCGGCATAGACGTTGTTGTCGGTGTCCGCATACCCGAAGGCGTCCGTCGGAAAGCCATTGAGCAATGGCAGGGTCTCGCCGCCGAAACCGACGCCCGAACCGCGGTGCTGGAACTGCCGCGCCCCGCCGGTGTTGCGCCCGGTGTGGACCGAGAGCCGGAACAGCACGTCCGGCGCGGGCGTGAAATCGGCGATGCCGCGCAGTGCCCACAAGTTTGTGTCGTTGACCCCGTGGCCGGTCAGGCGGTTGAAGGTGGTTCCATCGCGCCGGTTGTAGAGCCCCGAAACGCGGACCTTGAGCGTGTCCTTTACCAGCGACCCGCCGATCCCGCCTTCGAGCTGCACTTCGTTGAAACGGCCGTAAAGTGCGGAGAAATCGCCGCTCAGTTCCTCGGTCGGCTTGCGGCTGGCGAAGCGGATCGCGCCTGCCGTAGTGTTTCGGCCATAAAGCGTGCCCTGCGGCCCCTTGAGCACTTCGATCCCGCCTGAATCGAACACGTTGAACAGCTTGCCCGCATTCGCGCCTAGGAACACGTCATCGACATAGATGCCGACCGCGCCAGTGGTGTTCGAATTGAAATCGCCGATGCCCACGCCGCGGATGAACAGCGATGTGGTCGAAGCCGCCGTGCCCGCCTGCATCGACAGGCTCGGCACGAGCAGCATCAGATCACGCGGATCGCGGATGCCGGTCTCGGTCAGCGCGTCGCCGCTGATCGCGCTGATCGCGATCGGCACGTCCTGCACGTTCTGCGCGCGGCGCTGCGCGGTGACGACAATTTCGGCCACGCCGTCGGTTTTCGCGCCGGCCTCTTTTGCCAAAGCCTCCTGCGCCAGGGCGGGCGCGGCCAAAGTGCCCATGCTGCCGGCCAACAGAATGCCGACAATCCGCTGCAGTTTTGCTCCGAACATAGGACGTTTCCCCCCTGCCAGACGCCGCGCGCTCGTGCGCCGCGCCGCCTTCCCTATGGGGCAAAGTTTCGCGCATTTGCGGCAAGCGTCAAGGCCATAATGCGATATTTATCCGAATATTTGCCCTGAACCGTTGAACCGGACAAAAAACCGGCTAGGATCGCTGGATGGTTACGATCATTCCCCGGCCTTCGGTTGCAGGCTCTGCTGACACGATCCGCCGGCCGCGCCAGAAACGCAGCCAGCAGCGGTTCGAGGCAATTCTGGATTCGGCCGCGCGCCTCCTGGAAACGCAGGGGCCCGAGCAGATCAGCATCTACACGCTGGCTGAGGAAGCCAGCCTCTCGCCGCCCTCAATCTACCACTTCTTCCCCGATGCGGGGCAAGTCTTCGTTGCGCTGGCCGAACGCTACTACAAGCAATTCGTCGATCTGCTCGATGATCCGCTGCCGCAGGGGCTCACGACCTGGCAACAGCACATGGCCACCCGGTTCAGTCATGGGCGCGATCACTACAACGCCACGCCTGCCGCGCGCCGCCTGCTGCTCGGCTCGGGCCTTTCCGCCACGATCCGTGCGCGCGATCTGGAAAACGACCGGGTGATTGCCGAGCGCAGCGTGACCGAACTGTGCAGTCTGTTCGAGATCGCCGAGAGTCCGGACCTGATCGAGCGTTTCACCGAACTGCTCGTTATCAACGATGCGGTCTGGACGCTTTCGGTCCACCGCCACGGCCTGATAACCGACGCCTACGAGGAGCAGGCCCGCCGCGCGCGCGAAGCCTATGCCCGCACCTTTCTGCCCGAATACCTCGGCCTGCGCATGCCTGCCGTACAAGCCGCCTAACCGGTACAGGAGAGCCTGATGACCACCCCAATGACTGGCAACACCTCCGACCACGCCCTGCGCGCCCGCGCCCTCAAAGTCGTGCCGGGCGGGATGTACGGCCACGAATCAACCGTGCTGCTGCCAGCGTCCTACCCGCAGTTCTTCGAGCGTGCCGAAGGCGCCTATATCTGGGACGTTGATGGCAACCGCTACCTCGACTTCATGTGCGCCTACGGCCCCAACCTGCTGGGTTACAGCGACAAGCGCGTGAACGATGTCGCGATCGCGCAGCTCGCGCTGGGTGACACGATGACCGGCCCTTCCGCCCACTTCGTCGATCTCGCCGAAGCGCTGGTTGGCATGGTCAGCCATGCCGACTGGGCGATGTTCTGCAAGAACGGCACCGACGCCACGACCATGGCGATGACCACAGCCCGCGCGCAGACCGGCAAGCGGCGGATCCTCGTGGCCGAAGGCGCCTATCACGGCGCCGCGCCATGGTGCACGCCGATGCCCGGCGGCATCGTGCCCGAAGAGCGCGCGTTCATCGGCAAATACCAGTTCAACGATATCGCCAGCCTCGAAGCCGCCGTGGCCGCAGCGGGCGACGATCTCGCCGCGATTTTCGCCGCCCCCTTCAAGCACGATGCCTTCGTGGACCAGTTCCTGCCCGATCCCGCCTACGCGCGGCGCGTGCGCGAACTGTGTGACGAGACCGGCGCGATGCTGGTGGTCGACGACGTGCGCGCCGGCTTCCGCCTGATCCGCGATTGCAGCTGGGAACTCGTCGGTGTGCGCCCTGATCTGAGCTGCTGGGGCAAGTCCTTTGCCAACGGCCACCCGATCTCCGCGCTGCTCGGCTCGGATTCCTGCCGCGAGGGCGCAAGCCAGATCTACGCGACCGGCTCGTTCTGGTTCGCCGCCGTGCCGATGGCGGCAGGCGTCGAAACGCTCAAGATCCTGCGGGAGAGCGATTACCTTGAAAAGTCGGTCCGCCTCGGCACTCTGTGGCGCGACGGGCTGGACAGCGTGGCGCGCGAGCACGGCTTTGTACTGCGCCAGACCGGCCCGGTGCAGATGCCGCAGATCCTGTTCGAGGATGACCCCGATTTCCGCGTCGGCTTCGCCTGGGGCGAAGCGATGCTGAAACGCGGCGTCTATGTGCACCCCTGGCACAACATGTTCTTCTGCGCCGCCATGACCGAAGCGGACATCGCCTTCGCGCTCGATGCGGCAGACGATGCCTTCGCCGCGCTGCGTGTCCAGCTTGGCAGCTTAGAGCCGCACCCGGTCGTGATGATGATGCTCGGCGCGATGGCCGGGGAACACTGAGGGCGGGGGAAGGCCTCGGCCCTCCCCCAACTAATCAGGCCGAAATCAGGACATCGCTGAACGCCAGCGCCGGCTGCCCTTTCAGGATGGCCACCAGCACAGCACTGCTCGCCGCGTCACTGCCATCCGCATCGTAGTACAACTTGCCCGTGGTGGTGTTGTAGATCAGCCGGTCGTCCGCATCCTTTGCGGTCGTCACCCCCGCGCCGGACTGGAACGCGCCCTCGGCCAGCGCGCCACCGACGGCAAACCCGGTGAAGGTGTTCTTGCTCAGGATGAGCTTGTCCGTGCCTGAGACAAAGTCGGTGATCTTGTCAAAGTTCAGCTTCGCATCGGGCCCGCTGTCGAAAAAGAACCGGTCCGCCCCCACGCCGCCCGTCAGCACGTCACGGCCCAGGCCGCCATAGAGCTTGTCATCGCCATCGCCGCCGAAAAGAGCATCGTTGTCAAAACCGCCATAAAGCGTGTCATTTCCGCCAAGGCCGTTCAGCCGGTCATTTCCTGTCGCCGACGACAGAGTGTTGTCACCTGCATTGCCGGTGAGCGTATTGTTCGCCGCGTTGCCGTAACCATAGAACGCGCCTGTTCCGGTAAGGGTCAAGTTTTCGATATTCTCGCCGAGAGCGGAGACGGCGCTGAACCCGGCGTAGACTGTGTCGATGCCGCCGCCGGCCTCTTCGATCACCTTGTCACCGCTCTGGTCGAGGACATAGATGTCGTTGCCCGCGCCGCCCTTCAGCGTATCGGCGCCTCCTCGACCATTGAGCCGATCGTTGCCGCCGCCGCCGATAATCGTGTTGGCCAGCGCATTGCCGATCCCGTAATGCGCCGCGTTGCTCGTGAACGTCAGGTTTTCGACATTGGCGCCCAGTAGATATTTGGCGAGCGCCGTTTGCACCGTATCATTGCCCTCGCCCGCCTTTTCGGCAGCCTTGTCGCCTGCCGCATCGACGATGTAAGTATCGTTGCCTGCTCCGCCGAGCATCACATCATTGCCAGTGCCGCCATCGAGCAGGTCACCGCCGCCCAGCCCGCTAAGCCGGTCATCACCCACCAGGCCATAGAGCTTTTCAGCGGCGTCCGTGCCCTTGAGTTTGTCCACCCCGGTCGTGCCGTTAACGTCGGGCGCATCCGCAACAACTGTGAATATCTGGGCCTTTATCGCGCCTTCGCTCGTGTCGCCGAGCACGGCGCTGTAGTCTGTCCATGTCACAATGAAGCCGCCGCCCGGCGTTCCTGAAAGGGTCGGCCAAAGCTGGCTGCTGGCAACTGCCGAATTGACGAGAAGCTCGGCCCCTTGCTTGGTCCCGTCCGCGCTGAAAACCTGCGCCTTGATGCTGGCAAGTTGGCTGTCGCCCCCCCTCGCCGCTGGTGTCGGTCCAGCTGATAACGAACCCGCCCGAGGACAGGCCTGTGATTGCCGGGTCGAACTGGCCATTTGCGGTCTCGGTATTGACCAGGAATTCGCCGCCCTCTTTCTCACCTGCCGCGCTGAAAATCTGCGCTTTGATGCTGGAGTCGCTGCTGTCACCCAAGGTGCCGCCAAAATCATACCAGGTGATCGCAAAATCACCGTTCGCAAGCGCGGCAACCCGGGGTCGGGATTGCGAGTTCGCACTTTGGGTGGCCACGTTGAACTCCGCGCCGACTTTTTCGCCCGCAGCACTATAGACTTGCGCCTTCGCATCAGCTTCTCTGCCGCTGGTGGCTTCATACCACGTAACGACGAACCCGCCGTTTTTGAGCCCTGCGATATCCGGCGTATACTGCCCACCCGCGGTCTGGGTATTAACCAGAAACTCGGTGCCTACCTTGCTGCCGGATGCACTGAAGATTTGCGCCTTTACGCTTGAGCTGTCCGCATCACCAAGCGTGGCACTGCCGTCATCCCAAGTGATGACAAAATTGCCGTTGGCAAGGTCTGTAACTGTCGGATTGGCCTGGTTCGAGGATGTCTGGGTGTTGACAAGAAACTCGCCGCCCACTTTTGCGCCGTCAGCAGCGATTACCTGCGCTTTCACACTGTTTCCAAGACTGTCCCCCAGCGTTTCGCTTGTATCGCGCCACGTGACTACAAGGTTGCCGTTCGAAAGCGTGGTCACTTCAGGATATGACTGGAAACCATCAGTTTGCGTATTGATGAGCAACTCGCTGCCGATCTTGCCACCGCTCGCGTTGAAGAATTGGCCTTTGACCGAACTGGCGCTGGCGTCTCCGACAGTCTGGCTTGAGTCAGCCCAGACAACGAAGAAGCCGCCATCCGTCAGGGCTGTGATTGTCGAATAAACCTGATTGCCCAGCGTTTCCGTATTGACGCGAAATTCACCGCCAACCTTTGCTGCCTCACTCATCCGCTTTACCGTCCTCTCTCAACCATTTTCAACACAATGTTAAATTGGTTAAAAATAGTCCACAACCTTCACTTTTGGGGTGAAGACACATCAGACTACGCCTAGTCAGCCGATCTGTACGCCTCCCCCGCGCGCGCGAGCGAGAGGGCTTGGCAAACGCCGCATGATCAGTCTTATACGGCCGTCAAGACTGCGTGAGACAAGAGGACAGCCTGCCATGAGCGAAGCGATCTATCCGGTGCCGGCGGACTGGGCCGAAAATGCCCTGATCGACACGGCGCGCTATCAGGCAATGTACCGGCGCTCAGTCGAGGAGCCCGAGGCGTTCTGGCGCGAGGAAGCGCAGCGGATCGACTGGATCACGCCTTTCACCAAGGTCAAGAACACCAGCTTTGATGAGGCCGATTTCGGCATCAAGTGGTTCGAGGACGGCACGCTCAACCTTGCCGCCAATTGCCTCGATCGGCATCTGGCGACCCGCGGCGATCAGATCGCCATTCTGTGGGAGCCGGATTCGCCCGACGAGGCGGACCGCCGGATCACCTACCGCGAATTGCACGAGGCCGTCTGCCGCTTCGCCAACCTCTTGAAGTCGCGCGGCGTCACGCGCGGCGAGCGTATCACGATCTATCTGCCGATGGTGCCCGAAGCCGCCGTCGCCATGCTCGCCTGCGCGCGGATCGGCGCGATTCATTCGATCGTGTTTGCCGGCTTCAGCCCCGATGCACTCGCCGGCCGCATCGCCGATTGTGACAGCCGCGTGATCATCACCGCCGACGAAGGCCTGCGCGGCGGACGCAAGGTGCCGCTCAAAGCCAATGTCGATGAAGCGCTGACCCGCTGCAATGGCGTCGATACCGTGATCGTGCTCCAACGCACCGGAGCGGATGTCGCGCACGTCGAAGGCCGCGATGTGGACTGGGCCGCTGGTGTTGCGGCGCAATCCGCCGATTGCCCGGCGGAGGAAATGGGCGCGGAAGACCCGCTTTTCATCCTCTACACGTCCGGCTCCACCGGCAAACCCAAGGGCGTCCTCCACAGCACCGGCGGCTACAGTGTCTGGGTGTCGATGACTCACGAGTACGTTTTCGATTACCGCGCGGGTCAGGTTTACTGGTGCGCGGCAGACGTGGGCTGGGTTACGGGCCACAGCTATGTCGTCTACGGCCCGCTGATGAACGGTGCGACCACGGTGATGTTCGAAGGCGTGCCCAATTTCCCCGATCCCTCGCGCTTTTGGCAAGTGGTCGACAAGTACGGCGTCGAGATCTTCTACGGTGCCCCAACCGCGCTGCGCGCGCTGATGCGCGAAGGCGACGAATGGGTAAAAAAGACTTCGCGCAAATCTCTGCGCCTGCTGGGCTCGGTCGGCGAGCCGATCAATCCCGAGGCGTGGGAGTGGTATCACAAGGTTGTAGGCGATAGCCGTTGCCCGATCGTCGACACGTGGTGGCAGACCGAAACCGGCGGCGCGATGATCACGCCGCTCCCCGGCGCCACGGCACTCAAGCCTGGCTCGGCCAGCCTGCCGATGTTCGGCGTCCTGCCCCAGCTCGTCACCGGCGAAGGCGTGTTGCTGGAAGGCGCGGCGGATGGCTGCCTTGTGATAGCGGACAGCTGGCCCGGCCAGATGCGCACCGTGTGGGGCGATCACGATCGCTTCTTCCAGACGTATTTTACCACCTTCCCCGGGTTCTATTTCACCGGTGACGGCTGCCGCCGCGACGCGGATGGCTACTACTGGATCACCGGGCGCATCGACGACGTGATCAACGTCTCGGGCCACCGCATGGGCACAGCCGAAATCGAGAGCGCGCTGGTAGCGCACCCCAAGGTCGCCGAGGCAGCCGTTGTCGGCATGCCGCACGACATCAAGGGTCAGGGCATCTATGCCTTCGTCACCACCAATGCCACTGTGGAGCCCGATGAGGCGCTGCGCCGCGAGCTCGTCCAATGGGTTCGCCATGAAATCGGTCCGATCGCCACACCCGATGTTATCCAGTTCGCGCCCGGCCTGCCCAAGACCCGCAGCGGCAAGATCATGCGCCGCATCCTGCGCAAAATCAGCGAGAATGACGTCGGCAACCTGGGGGATACCTCCACACTCGCCGATCCCTCGGTCGTCGAAAATCTGCTTGCAAACCGGCCCGCCCCAAAGCCATGAGCCTTTGGGCCCCAGAACCCTATGTGCGGGCTAGGTGCGGTAAACTGCTGCGCTGTAGGGGAAAAATAGGGACACCCGGCGCGGTGCAATTTTTTCGCATCCTCTCCCAAGGCCGCGCCGGATGAATTAGTTATACTGTAGTTTCATGGCTAGCGCATTCGCGGACAGGAGTCATCCCTAAAATTGCGCGTTTGCCGTTGATAACGTTCCCAATATACCACGCGCCGCAGGCGGCAAGCGTTTACCGCAAATGGCAAAGTCTTGCCGAAGTCTGATTGGCCATTGCGATCTTTCCCTGATCGCTGAACCATGACCATATTAGCCTAACAGAGCTAGCCAAGGGGCTATGCACCGTCTCACCGTCCTGGCGTTGGTCGCCCCGATCTTAGCAGCGCCGACCCCGACTGCGGCGCAGCAAGTAGTCAAGTTTGGTGCTTCCTACACCGGCGATGTCCTTGCGTCCGTCGATGGCGGCATAGATGACGGACTGGACCTTGTCGGTCGCGCGGATGCCTGGGTCGATTTCGACGGCGCTGCTGTCGGGCTTCCGGCGATCGGCGCGCATGTGGATCTGATGGCGGCGCATGGACCGGACTTTTCCGGGCGCCGCACCGGCGTCTACCAGACAATCAGCAGTGTCGAGGCCGACACTGCGCCGCATGTCTACGAGGCTTGGACCCAGTGGCAGGCCAGTCCGGCTTTTTGGGCAAAGGCTGGACTGATTGATCTCAACGCCGAATTCGATGTGCAAAACACAGGAACCCTGTTCGTAAACAGCGCTTTCGGGATCGGACCCGATATCTCCCAGAGCGGTCTGGCAGGTCCGTCGATATTCCCGATGACCACATCTGCGCTCGTGCTGCGCGCGCAGCATGGCCGCAAGAGCTTCGCGCTCGGTGTGTTCGATGCGCTCGCCGGTGCACGCCACGATCCGCGCAAACTCGCCGTGCGCTTGCCGGGTGAAACCGGTGCTCTGCTGATTGCTGAGACCAAAGTGCCGATCGGCACCTGGCTGTTGCAAGTCGGGGGATGGCACTACACCACGCGGTTCGATGCCATCAATCCGGCTGGCAAACCTGCGGTCTCGAACGGGGCCTATGGCATGGTCGAAGGCGTAATTGTTCGCGGCGTCAGCGCTTGGCTGCGGGCCGGCATTGTCGATGCGCGCGCCAATCCCATCGCGGCCTACGTCGGCGGCGGCGCAGTCGCCACTCTTGGTGAGTGGCGCTTGGGCCTCGCAGCGGCACATGCACGGCTTGGCAACGCCGCACGGCGGACACTTTATGCCCCTGCGCGTGCGCAGCGCGCCGAGACGCTGTTTGAACTTACCGTTCAGCGCGCGGTGACACCATGGCTGCAAGTCCAGCCCGACGTCCAGTATGTCATCCATCCCGGCTGGGACCGGACAGTGCCCAATGCTCT
>JBJXEK010000293.1:0-8392 GCA_046155055.1 Novosphingobium sp.
CACGAGGATCGGCAGCGCCGTGACGGCGCAGGCCATGCCAATGCCGAGCACGGCCTGAGCATAGCCGCCCTTGGGGCCGATCCAGCCGGGTTCACGCAGCAACACGGCGGCAGCTGCGGCACCGAGCAGCAGCGGAAACAGCAGCGCGCAGCCCGCGGTGATCGCCGTCTCGCGCCGGTTTTCCCACGCATCGCCGAGATCAAGCTCAAGCCCGGCGGCGAAAACGAACATCATCACCGCCCACCACGCCACGCCATTGAGCGCGCCGATGACCTGCGGGTTGAACACAAAGGCATAGTAGCCGGGGAACGCCGCGCCGAGCACGCCCGGGCCGAGCACGATGCCGCCGACGATCTGCACCACCACGAGCGGTGCCCAGTGATCCGTCCGCAGCAGCCGCCAGAACGCATAAGGCACCGCCAGAATGATCGTCAGCGCGATCAAAAAGATTTCAGATGTGCTCATCGTCGGCATGGTTTTGAGAGTCCCCTCGTCAAGCGCGCTTGCGGCCATCGCCTTGTACCCCCATTTCGGCAGGGCAGGCGCGTGTTATGCCGTACCTTCGTCGCCCAAAATCCGTTACGCGCAAGCGGAATACGAATCCGGAAAGGCCATTCCATGGGTGCAACCCGCAACGAGAGCGACAGCATCGGCACCATCGCTGTGCCGGCCGAAGCCTATTGGGGGGCGCAGACTCAGCGCTCGATTGAGAACTTCCCGTTTGGCCCGGCAGAGCGGATGCCTATCGGCGTGATCCATGCGCTGGCGCAGATCAAGCAGGCGGCGGCGCGGGTGAACCGGTCGCATGGCCTCGATCCCGCGCTGGCCGACGCGATCGAGGCTGCTGCTGCCGACGTGGCGGCCGGGCGGTTCGATGACCAGTTCCCGCTCGTCATCTGGCAGACCGGCAGCGGCACGCAGACCAACATGAACGTCAACGAGGTTATCGCCGGGGTTGCCAACGAGCGGCTGGCGGGGACGCGCGGCGGCAAGGTGCCTGTGCACCCCAACGACGATGTGAACCGGGCCCAATCGAGCAACGACAGCTTCCCGACCGCGCTGCATGTGGCGGCGGTGGTGGCGCTGAACCGCGACCTCCTCCCCGCGCTCGACCGGCTTAGCGGCGCGCTCGATGCCAAGGCCAAGGGCTGGGAGCACATCGTCAAAATCGGCCGCACGCACATGCAGGACGCGACGCCGCTTACGCTGGGGCAGGAGTTTTCCGGCTACGTCCAGCAGCTGCGTGATGCCTATCAGCGCCTGCGCGGTGCCGAGACGTTCCTGCTGCGGCTGGCGCAAGGCGGCACAGCGGTCGGCACCGGGCTCAATGCGCCTGCGGGTTTCGGCGATGCGGCCGTCGCCGAACTCGCCGCGCTGACCGGGCACCCCTTCACCCCCGCGCCCAACCGGTTCGAGGCGCTCGCAAGCAACGACGCGCTGGTGCAGTTCTCCGCCACGCTGGCGACCCTCGCCGTGGCGCTCACCAAGATCGCGAACGACATCCGCCTGCTCGGCTCGGGCCCGCGCTCAGGGCTGGGCGAGCTCGACCTACCCGCCAACGAGCCGGGCAGTTCGATCATGCCGGGCAAGGTCAACCCCACGCAAGTCGAAATGCTGACGATGGTCGCGGCGCAAGTGATCGGCAATCATCAGGCGGCGGTGGTCGGCGGGATGCAGGGCCACCTTGAACTCAACGTGTTCAAGCCGCTGATCGGCGCGGCGGTGCTGCGGTCGGTGGACCTGCTCAGTGTGGGCATGGCGAGCTTTGCGACACGCTGCATCGACGGGCTGGAGGCCAACGATGGCCGCATTGCCGAACTGGTCGAACGCTCGCTTATGCTGGTCACCGCACTCGCGCCGGAGATCGGCTACGACAACGCCGCGAAGATCGCCAAGCATGCCCATGCCGAGGGGCTGACCTTGCGCGAGGCGGGGCTGGCGCTGGGGCTAGTCGATCCCGTAACGTTCGACCGGCTGGTGCGGCCGGGGGATATGGTTTGAACGCTCAATCCAGATTGGGCCGCAGCCACCGCTCGGTCGTCGCCAGATCGAAGCCGCGCCGCACCGCGTAGTCTTCCACCTGATCGCGGCCGATCCGCGCGACGCCGAAATACTGGCTTTCGGGATGCGCGAAGTAGAAGCCCGAAACCGCTGCGGTGGGCAGCATCGCCTGCGATTCGGTTAGGGTAATGCCGGTGTTTTCGGGCGCGCTCAGCAAATCGAACAGGATCGGCTTGAGGCTGTGATCGGGGCAGGCGGGGTAGCCCGGCGCGGGGCGGATGCCGCGGAACTGCTCGCGGATCAGCGCTTCGGTGGTGAGCTGCTCGCCCGGCGCATAGGCCCAGAGCGTGGTGCGCACATGCTGGTGCAGCCGCTCGGCATAGGCCTCGGCGAAGCGATCGGCGAGGGCCTTGAGCAGGATATCCGAATAGTCGTCATACGCCGCCTGGAACCGTTCAAGGTGCGGTTCGATGCCGTGGATGCCGACGGCAAAGCCGCCAAGCCAATCGCCTTGGGGATCGATGAAATCGGCAAGGCACATGTTCTTGCGGTCGCGGCTCTTGCGGATCTGCTGGCGCAGGAACGGCAGACGCACATGGCGCTCTTCCTGCTCCAGATAGAGCACAACGTCGTCCTCTTCGCGGTGGCAGGGCCAGAACCCGGTGACGCCGCGCGCAGTGAACCACTTTTCCGCGATGATCTGGCCCAGCATCTTCTGTGCATCGACCCAGAGCCCGCGCGCGCTTTCGCCGACGATTTCGTCCTGCAGGATCGCCGGATAATTGCCCGCCAGTTCCCAGGCGCGGAAGAACGGGGTCCAGTCGATGCGCTCGGCAAGGTCCGCGAGGTCCCATTCGGGGAACACGTGGATGCCGGGCTGCTCGGGCGGCGGGGCCTTTTCGGAAAAGTCGGGGATGAAGGCATTGGCGCGCGCATCGGCGAGGCTGAGCAGAATCGAGGCTTCCTTGCCCGCCCGCACATCGCGGACATGCTCGTATTCCGCCGCAGTCGCCGCGACGAAGGCATCGCGCTGGGTGTCTGACAGGAGCTGGCTGGCGACGCCCACCGCGCGGCTGGCATCTAGCACGTGTATCACCGGACCCGTGTAGGCCGGCTCGATGCGCAGCGCGGTGTGAACCTTGCTGGTGGTCGCGCCGCCGATCAGCAGGGGAATCGCAAACTCCGCGCGCTGCATTTCCTCGGCCACAGTCACCATCTCATCAAGCGAGGGGGTGATGAGGCCCGAAAGCCCGATCATGTCGACATCCTCGGCCTTGGCCACTTCGAGGATCTTTGACCACGGCACCATGACGCCGAGATCGATCACCTCATAGCCGTTGCACTGGAGCACGACGCCGACGATGTTCTTGCCGATATCATGCACATCGCCCTTCACCGTGGCCATGATGATCCGGCCCTTGGGCCGCGCACCGGGCAGCTTTTCCGCCTCGATGAACGGGATGAGGTGCGCCACCGCTTTCTTCATCACGCGGGCAGATTTCACCACTTGCGGGAGAAACATCTTGCCCGAACCGAACAGATCGCCGACCGTGTTCATGCCCTGCATCAGCGGACCTTCGATCACCTCGATCGGGCGGCCCTTGCGCGCAAAAATTGCGGCGCGGGCTTCCTCGGTGTCCTCGACCACGTACATGTCGATGCCCTTGACGAGGGCATGTTCGAGCCGGCGCACCACGTCCCAGCCGCGCCATTCCTCGGCAGCCTTTTCAGCGACAATGTCGGTGCCCTTGTAGCTTTCGGCGAGTTCGATCAGGCGTTCAGTCGCGGTCTTGTCGCCGCCCGCAGCCGGCGCGCGGCCCATCACCACATCTTCGCAGGCCTCGCGCAGCACCGGGTCGATCTGGTCGTAGATATCAAGCTGCCCGGCGTTGACGATGGCCATGTCCATCCCCGCCGGGATCGCGTGATAGAGGAACACCGAATGCATCGCGCGGCGCACGGTTTCGTTGCCGCGGAATGAGAACGAGAGGTTGGAAAGCCCGCCCGAGATATGGACATGTGGGCAGCGCGCCTTGATCTCGGCGGTCGCCTCGATGAAATCGAGCGCATAGCGATCATGCTCCTCGATCCCCGTCGCCACCGCGAACACATTGGGATCGAAGATGATGTCCTCGGGCGGGAAGCCCATGCCGGTCATCAGATCATAAGCACGCGCGCAGATTTCGACCTTGCGCGCCTTGGTATCAGCCTGGCCCTTTTCGTCGAACGCCATCACGACGACTGCCGCGCCATAGGCCATGCACTTGCGCGCGGCGGCAAGGAATGCCTCCTCGCCCTCTTTCATCGAGATCGAATTGACGATCGGCTTACCCGACACGCACTTCAGGCCCGCCTCGATCACCTCCCACTTCGAGCTGTCGATCATCACCGGCACGCGCGCGATATCGGGCTCGGCGGCGATCAGCTTGAGGAAGGTGGTCATGGCATGGACCGCATCGAGCAGCCCCTCGTCCATGTTGACGTCGATCACCTGTGCGCCGTTTTCGACTTGGCTGCGCGCCACCTCGACCGCCTTGGCATAATCGCCCGCCAGGATCAGCTTCTTGAACGCGGCCGAGCCGGTGACGTTGGTGCGTTCGCCGACGTTTACGAACGAGGAGCCGGAGGGGCGGCCAGAGGCGGGGGCGGCAGTGTCGGTTGTCATTTTGAACTCCCCCCTCCCGCTTGCGGGAGGGGTCGGGGGTGGGTTTTTTCTCTGCTAGGATGCGCCCGAACAGGCCCACCCCTAACCCCTCCCGCAAGCGGGAGGGGGACTAGGTCAGCCTGCCATTAGGAATGGTTCCAGCCCGGCCAGGCAGGTCACTGTCTGGCGCGGCGGCAAAGCGCGCGGGGGCAGCTCGCGCACCGCGCGGGCGATGGCGGCGATATGTTCGGGCGTCGATCCGCAGCAGCCGCCCAGAACATTAACCTGCCCGTGCTCGGCCCATTCGTGGACGAGGCCCGCGGTCGTTTGGGGCATTTCGTCATAGGCCCCGAGCTCGTTGGGCAGGCCCGCGTTGGGATAGACCATGATCAGCGTATCGGCGATCTGCGAGAGCGCGCGGACATGCGGCCGCAGCTGCGACGCGCCGAACGAGCAATTGAGCCCGATGGTGAGCGGCTTGGCGTGGCGCACGGCATACCAGAAGGCCTCGACCGTGTGGCCCGAAAGGTTGCGGCCCGAAAGATCGGTGAGCGTCATCGAAAGCATGATCGGCACTTCGCGGCCCAGTTGCTCTTCCAGCTTGCGCACCGCCATGATCGCGGCCTTGGCGTTCAGCGTATCGAACACCGTCTCGACCAGGATGAAATCCGCCCCGCCTTCGACCAGCGCCTCGGCCTGTTCGCGGTAGACCTCCACCAGAAAATCCCAGTCGATCTCGCGGAAGCCGGGATCGTTGACATCGGGCGAGAGTGACAGCGTCTTGTTGGTCGGCCCGATCGCACCGGCGACGAAGCGCGGCCGACCGTCGTCCGCCTGGAATTCATCCGCAACACGGCGGGCAAGCTTGGCGCTTTCGAGGTTGATATCGCGCACCAGATGCTCGGCGCCATAGTCCGCCTGACTGATGCGGTTGGCCGAGAAGGTGTTGGTTTCCGCGATATCGGCCCCGGCAGCAAAATAGGCGCGGTGGATCGATTCGGGGATGTGCGGGGCCGACAGCGCGAGGATGTCGTTGTTGCCCTTCTGATCGCGCGCGAGGCCGAGGCTGCCGGCGTAGTCGGCCTCGGTCAGCTTCCAGTTCTGGATCTCGGTACCGAACGCGCCGTCGGTAATGAGGATGCGCTGCTGCGCCTGCTCCAGCAGAGCGGCGCGAGCAAATGAGGGGGTCAGGGTCATGCAGCTTGTTCCAGCGTTGAACGTTCGGGGCGCAGGCCGAGCAAGTGGCAGATCGCGTAGGACAACTCGGCGCGGTTGAGCGTGTAGAAGTGGAAATCGCGCACGCCGCCCGCGTAAAGACGGCGGCAGAATTCGGCGCAGACGGTGGCGGCGACGAGCTGGCGCGAGGCCGGGTGACGGTCGAGCCCTTCGAACAGACCATCCATCCACGCCGGGATTTGCGCCCCGCAAGCCGCTGCGAACTTGCGCGTCTGCGCCACGTTCGAGACCGGCAGGATACCCGGCAGCACCGGCGCGGTGATCCCGGCGGCGGCGAGCCTGTCGCGGAAGCGGAAGAAGGTTTCCGGCTCAAAGAAGAACTGGCTGATCGCGCGGGTGGCCCCGGCATCGAGCTTGCGCTTGAGGTTGTCGATATCGGCCTGAGCGCTGGGCGAATCTGGGTGCGCTTCGGGGTAGGCGGCGACCGAAATTTCGAACGGCGCGATCTGCTTGAGCCCGGCGACCAAGTCCGCCGCGTTGGCGTATCCATCAGGATGCGGCGTGAAAGGCACCCCGGGCGCGCCCATGTCGCCGCGCAGTGCGACAATATGGCGCACGCCCGCTTCCCAATAGCTCTCGGCCACTTCGCGGATCTCGGCCTTGGTCGCTTCCACACAGGTGAGGTGCGCGGCGGCGGGGAGGCGCGCTTCCTTGATAATGCGGGCGACGGTGCCGTGGGTGCGGTCACGCGTCGAACCGCCCGCGCCGTAGGTCACAGAAACGAAGTCCGGGCGTAGCGGGGCGAGCGTGGTGACGACTTCCCACAGCTGCTCCATCAAGGGATCGGTGCGGGGCGGAAAGAATTCGAACGAGACGCGGATGTCGCCGGGCAGGCCGGCAAACAGCGGCGTATCCAGCGCGGTGCGTGCTTCGCGCAATTGATCAAAGCTCGTGGTCATAAGGTTACCAGTCTGGGAAATTCGGCCTGTACGACCCGCCCTGCACGGCGCACGCCGGTCCATATCTTGACGATGAGTTCATGCCCCGCGAGCGCGCGGTCTTCGGCAGGTTCGAACCCGGCACCCGACAGCAGGGCGGTGATCTGTGCATCGGAAAAGCCAAGCCGGGCATGGGCGTGGCTGGTGCGAAGCTCCTCACGGTCGTGCGCGGCGAAATCGACGATGACGATGCGGCCACCCGGCGCTGTGACCCGCGCGGCTTCGGCGAGCACGGCCTGCGGGGCGAGCGCATAGTGCAGGACCTGGTGGAACAGCACCGTGTCGAAGCTCGCGTCGACCAGCGGTAGCTGCGCGAAATCGCCCTGCACCAGGCTCACATGGCCGGCGGGCAGGTGCTGCAGCCGGGTGCGCGCGACGCGGAGCATTTCGGGGCTCTTATCGAGCGCGGTGACATGGCTGGCCTTGCTGGCAAAGAGTTCGGCGATGCGCCCGGTGCCCGTGCCGACATCGAGCAGGCGGCCAACCAGGGCAGCGCCCGGGTTTCCGGCGGCGAGCAATTCGCCCAGCGCAGCTTCGACTGGTCCATCGGCAATGTGCAGGCTCCGAAGTCCGTCCCATTCGGCGGCATGGCGCGCAAAGTAGTCTGCCGCGCTGGCTTCCCGTGCAGTGCGGATCGCCACAAGATGCTGGCGATCTTCGGCGCACTGGCTGCCAAACCCGGCGTCTGCCGCTTCGGCCGCAACGAGCACGCGGGCAAGCACGGTGCCGAGATCATCGTCTGTGCCGGCCTCTGACACCGCAGCGCGAAGGAACACCCAGCCGCCTTCGCGGCGGCGTTCGGCCAGACCCGCATCGCACAGGATCTTGATGTGGCGGGAGACGCGCGGTTGGCTTTGGCCCAGAACTTGTGCAAGCTCACCCACAGCGAGCTCCATGCTGGCGAGCAGGCGCATGATCCTGAGGCGGGTCGGATCGGCTAGCGCGCGGAGGGAGTCGAGCACGGACATGAGGTACATATAAAGAAAACCTTATATCAATCAAGTGATATAAAGACATCCTTATATCATATAATAGTCCGTTAGGCCGTGGCAGTTTGCCGTTTGCCTTGCCCTGACTGGCGGACTAGAAAGCGCGCCGCAGCGGCAGCCTGCCGCCGGATCGAAACCGTGATCACGACGAGGGACCCCATGACGAAGACCCACGAATTCAAGCGCCTCGCCACTGTTCTGGCCTGCGCTGCGCTGTTTACACTCAGCGCATGCGGCAAGTCGGACGACGCTTCGCAGGGCGCAACGGCAGACAACGTCGAAATGCCGGCAGACGAATTGCCTTCGGCTGAACCCTCTGCAGCTGCGCCCGCGCCGGCCCCTGCTGCCGATGCCTCGCAGGCCGCGCTCAGCGCCGAAGACGCTGCCAAGAGCGCCGCTGACAGCGCTGTTTCGGCTGCCGAAGCTGCCAAGGCTGCCGCTGCAGAAGCCCAGACCGAAAAGCCGCAGTGATGCTGCGTGCGGGGAGCACCGGGCGGGCCATCGGCGCGCTGTTGCTGCTCCCCGCAGCATTTCTACTGGCGGGCTGCCAGAAAGACACCGACCCCGGCCCCGGCGGCGAGATC
>JBJXEK010000294.1:0-11251 GCA_046155055.1 Novosphingobium sp.
GCTTACGACAAGCTGATCGACAGCCCGATTGCCGACATGAAGAACGTCGGCCCGCGCTACGGCGGCTCGATCACTGCGGCGCAGTTCATCCAGCGCTTCGTCGACAAGGGCGTGGCCTGGGCGCACCTCGATATCGCAGGCACCGTGTGGGTCGACAAGGCCGGCACCACGCACGACAAGGGCGCAACGGGCTTTGGCGTGCGCCTGCTTGATCGCTATGTGCGCGACGTGCTGGAGGCCTGAGGGGCACCGCGCCGTGCCCAAGATGCGCCGCAAGGCTGATTTGCCGACCAAGACTTGCGCCGCGTGCGGGTTGCCGTTCACGTGGCGCAAGAAATGGGAGCGCGACTGGGACAGCGTGAAGTATTGTTCGGATCGCTGCCGCATGGGGAAGGGCAAATGAGTATGGGCTGGTCACGGCGAAGCGTTCTTGCCGGAACCGGCGCGATGGCGGTTTTGGCCGGGTTGCGGGCAGACTTGGCCGCAGCCGCTGCGTCGCCTGCCCGGCTCGCCGATGCGGCCAAACCGATAACGTCCGCCGAGCGCCTCCAGCGCATCGCCAAAGTGCAAGGGTTGATGCAGGAGCAGGGCGTGGCCGCGCTACTGGTGGAAAGCGGCAGCAGCCTGACGTATTTCACCGGCATCCGCTGGTGGCGCTCCGAACGGATCACCGCCGCCGTCATCCCCGCGCGCGGCGAGACGATCATCGTTACCCCGTTCTTCGAGGCCCCCTCGATCCGCGAAACGCTGGCAGTGCCAGCGGACGTGCGCACGTGGAACGAAGATGCGAATCCGTTTGCCCTGATCGCTGGTGCGCTGCGCGACCGGGGGGCGGCCAGCGGCAAGATTGCGGTCGAGCAGACCACGCGCGCGTTCATCACCGAGGGGCTGGGGAAGGAGCAGGGCTTCGAGACCGTCTCGGGCGCGGCGCTCGTCAATGCCTGCCGCCAGATCAAGTCGCCCGCCGAATTGGCGCTGATGCAAATCGCCAACGACATCACGCTGGCAGCGCTGCGCGAAGTGCATGGCGCGGTGCGGGCCGGAATGTCGTCTGCCGAGATTACCGGACTGATGGAAGCGGCGACCATGCGCATGGGCGCGACCAGCGAGTTTGCAGGGATACTGCTGAACGAGGCGAGCGCCTTTCCGCATGGCTCGCGCACGCCGCAAACGGTGCGCGAGGGCTCGGTCATCCTCATGGACTGCGGCTGTATCGTGGAGGATTATCAGTCTGATATCTCGCGAACCTGGGTGTTTGGCGAGCCCACGCCGCGCCAGCGCAAGGTGTGGCAGACCGTCCGGCGCGGGCAGGACGTGGTGTTCGAGGCGGCACGCGTGGGCGTGCCGGTCAGCGCGCTCGATGCGGCGGTGCGCGCATTCTACGAGAAGGAGGGCTGGGGCCCCGGCTTCGCGCTCCCTGGCCTATCGCACCGCGCCGGGCATGGCATCGGCATGGATGGGCACGAATCGCCCTATCTCGTCGGCAGCGATCAGACCCCGCTCGCGCCCGGCATGTGCTTTTCCAACGAGCCCGGGCTCTACATTCCCGGCGAGTTTGGCATGCGGCTGGAGGACTGCTGGCAGATGACCGAGCAGGGCCCGCGCGTCTTCACGCCGCTTGCCCGCTCGCTCGCCGATCCGATCTGAGCATGCGCGTCGATTTCTACCAGCTCTCGCGCGATCCGGCCGAACTGGTGCTGCCCAAGCTGGCGCAAGGCACATTGGCGGCCGGGGAACGGCTGTTGGTGGTGTCCGAGGATGCGGGGCAGCTTGAGCGGATCGGCGAGGCGCTGTGGACCCGGCTGCCCGAGACGTTCCTTGCGAACGGCATGGCAGGCGGCGAACACGATGCGCGGCAGCCGATCCTGCTCGCGCAAGCTCCCGATCCGGCCAACGGCGCGCGCTATCTGGCGCTTGCCGATGGGGTGTGGCGCGACATGCCAGAGGGTTTTGACGCGGCGGAGCGCGTATTCCTGCTGTTTCCACCCGACCGCATTGACGACGCGCGCGGCACATGGCGCATGCTCGGCACGCGGGATGGCGTGGAGCGCAAGTACTGGCGACAGGAAGGCGGCAAGTGGCGCGAGGGGCCGTGAAGGCCGCCCGCCTTGCAGTGCAGCAATTTCCCCGCTAGGGGCGCGGCCAACCAAAAAGCCTGCCCAAAAACCACGCAAGGAACATCCCATGGCGGTTACCCGCACCTTTTCGATCATCAAGCCTGACGCCACGCGCCGCAACCTGACCGGTGCGGTCGTCAAGATGCTGGAAGAAGCCGGCCTGCGCGTCGTCGCCTCCAAGCGCATCCACATGAGCCGCGAGCAGGCCGAGGGCTTCTACGCCGTCCACCGTGAGCGGCCGTTCTTCAATGACCTCGTTGAATTCATGATCTCGGGCCCGGTGGTGGTGCAGGTGCTCGAAGGCGAGAACGCCATGCAGCGCAACCGCGACATTATGGGCGCGACCAACCCCGCGAACGCGGAAGCCGGCACGATCCGTAAGGAACTGGCCGAATCGATCGAAGCCAACACGGTCCACGGTTCGGATTCGGACGAGAACGCCGCGATCGAGATCGCCTACTTCTTCAAGCCGGAAGAAATCGTCGGCTGATCTCAGTCGCGCCGCAAAGACAAAGGGCCGTCGGAGCGATTCGGCGGCCTTTTGCTTGCCTCAGAACTCCATGATCGCCGCCAGCTTGCGCGGCGCGATGGAGAGCCAGCTGCGCTGCAGGCGCTCGGCAATGTCGTCCCAGTCGGTATCGCCAAGGTCCAGCCGCACGCCGATCCAGCCATCGCCGAAGTAGGCGGGGCGGTAGAATCGCTCGGGATCGCCTTCGATCAGCTGCTCCTGCTCGTCGAGCCCGCTGATCTTGACCAAGAGCGCGGTTTTGCCGTCTCCGTGGTGGTCCATGCTGACATAGGCAAACTTCTTGCCCTTCACGATACCGAAGCAGGGCATGCCGTGGCTGAGCGTTTCCTCCGCCTCAGGCAGCGCGAGGGCGCGTTCGCGCACCTTGCCGACCAGAAACGCTGGATCGGCCTCACGCGACACCAGCTCGGCGAGGCAGCGCGCATAGAGCTGATGCTCGGCGATAAGCACGCGCGCGGCGAGGGTGTCCGCTGTATCGCCCGCGCGGATCGCAACGGGGATCTGGCCGAGGACCGGGCCTTCGTCGAGATCGGCGGTGACGAGGTGGACGGTGCAGCCGCCGTGGCTGTCGCCTGCCTCCAGTGCGCGCGCGTGGGTGTGGAGCCCGGTATATTTGGGCAGGAGCGAGGGGTGGATATTGACCATCCGGCCCTGCCAGCGCGCGACGAACTCGGGCGTGAGGATGCGCATGTACCCGGCGAGCGCGATGTACTCGGCGCCCGCGCTGAGGACCTCGGCCTCCATCAAGGCATCATGTTCGGCGCGGGGCACGCCTTTGTGCGGCAGGGCGAAGGTGGGCACGCCCTCGGCTGCTGCCAGCGCCAGGCCGCCTGCATCCGGCGCGTTGGACAGCACGAGCACGATCTCAAACGGGCAATCGGGCAGGCGGCTGGCATAAAGCAGCGCGGCCATGTTGGTGCCGCTGCCCGAGACGAACACGGCGATTTTCGCGCGTTCAGCCATCAAACTCAGCCGACATGGACCGCTTCCCACGGCGCGCGCGCGGACCACGCCTCGGCGCTGCCGAACACGGTGCAACCCTTTTCGCCAGCGATCACAGTGCCGATGGGGAAGGCGGTCTCGCCCGCAGCAGTGAGATCGGCGATCAGCGCGGGGGCTTCGTCTGGCCCGGCCGCCAGCACCATGCCCACGCCGCAGTTGAAAGTGCGCGCCATTTCGCCGGGCTCGATCTGGCCCTGCGCCTGCAGGAACGCCATGAGCCGCGGCTGCTCCCACGCATCGGCATCGATCCGCGCATGCAGGCCCTTCGGCAGCACGCGGGGGACGTTTTCCAGCAGCCCCCCACCGGTGATATGGGCCAGCGCATGGATGCGGCCAGATTCTCCGTTTGTGCCCCTGATGAACGGCAGCAGGCTCTTCACATAGATCCGCGTCGGCTCGATCAGATGGTCGATCAGCAGGCGTTCGTTGTCGAACAGCGCTGGGCGGTCCAGCTTCCAGCCCTTGTCGGCGGCGAGCCGGCGCACGAGCGAATAGCCGTTGGAATGGACGCCAGAGGACGCAAGGCCGATGAGCACGTCGCCCTCGGCCACGCGGTCGCCGGTCAGCTGCTCACCGCGCTCGACCGCGCCGACGCAGAAGCCTGCAAGATCATAATCGCCAGCGGCGTACATGCCGGGCATTTCGGCCGTTTCGCCGCCGATCAGCGCGCAGCCCGCCATTCGGCAGCCCTCTGCTATGCCTGCGACCACTCGCTCCGCCACACCCGTATCAAGCTTGCCGGTGGCGAAGTAATCCAGAAAGAACAGCGGCTCCGCGCCCTGCACGATCAGATCGTTGACGCACATCGCGACGAGATCGATGCCGATGGCGTCGTGGCGGTCGTGATCTATCGCGAGCTTGACCTTGGTGCCGACGCCATCGTTGCCCGCTACCAGCAGCGGGTCCTTGTAGCCAGCCGCCTTGAGGTCGAAAAACGCCCCGAATCCGCCAAGTTCCGCGTCCGCACCGGGCCGCGCAGTGGCGCGCGCGAGGGGGCCGATGGCCCTGACCAGGGCGTTGCCTGCGGCAATGTCGACGCCGGCTTTCGCGTAGGAATAGGACTGCGATGTTTCGTCGTTGGAGGTCATGGGGCGAGCGACTAGCGCTTTCCTGCTTGGATTTCCACTTGGCTTTGGGCAAAAGCGCGCCCAATCGACCATATGGGCGAAAAAGCAGCGCAACACCCGCGTCCAACTATCGGAGTTCCTTTGGCCGCCTTGCGCCCATCTTTGCCGCACTTGCCGAAATTGCCAGCCCGATTGGCAATGATGTCCCGGCGGACCCGCCTCGCAGCGCTGGGCGCGCTGGGCCTTGCGCTCGCAGCAGGCGGCGCGGCCATTTACGCGCAGATCGAAGGCGATCGCGGCATCGCGCCGGTCGCCAGCAACGGCGATTTCGAAGTGACCGGGATCGAGGTCAACGCCGTCGGCAAGACGGCTGAGGAAGCACGCGCCAACGGGTGGAAGCAGGCGCAGCGGCTGGCCTGGGAAAAGCTCTGGAAGTCAAACGGGATGGGCGGCGGTAGCGCAGCCCCGGCGCTCGATGACGGGACGATCGACGGCATGGTCTCGGCGGTCGTCGTCGGGCGGGAACAGATCGGCCCGCACCGTTACATCGCCACGCTCGGCGTGATCTTCGACCGGGCGCGCACGAGCGGCTACCTTGGCCTTCAGGGTCAGATCGCGCATTCCGCGCCGCTGCTGGTGATCCCGGTGCTCACGCAAGGCGGCGTTACCGCGGTGTTCGAGACGCGCACGCCGTGGCAGAAGGCCTGGGCCGAGTTTCGCACGGGCAGCAGTGTGATCGACTATGTGCGCCCCAGCGGTGCCAGCGCGGATTCGCTGCTGCTGACGGCCGGGCAGATCTCGCGCCGCAGCCGAAACTGGTGGCGGCTGGTGCTCGATTCCTTCAGCGCGTCCGATGTGATCATGCCGATGGCGCGGCTCGAGCGGCTGTGGCCGGGTGGGCCGGTGCGCGGCACGTTCACCGCGCGGCGCGGGCCGGACAATCGCTTTCTCGGCAGCTTCGAATTGACGGCGCCGAACGAGGACAAGTTGCCCGCCATGCTGGCCGAAGCGGTGGTCAAGCTGGACGGGATCTATGCGAGCGCGCTGGCATCCGGCCAGCTTGCGCCCGATCCCTCGCTGAATATGCAGCCTGAGATCGATCAGGCGCTGATTGACAGCATTGTCGCGAAAGTCGGCCCTGCCCCCGCGGCAGTGGCAAGCGCGGCGACTTCGCCCGATGCCGCGCCCACGGCAAGCGCCGCGACCGTGCCCAATTCCGTCATCACCGTCCAGATCGCGACGCCCGACAGCGCGGCCTTCGATGCCGGTATGGGGGCGGTGCGGCGCATCGCCGGGGTCAAGGAGGCGGCAAGCACCAGCCTGGCCATCGGCGGCACGTCCGTCCTGCGGGTCACGTTTGCGGGCGATATCGAGACACTGGCCGCCGCCTTGCGCGCGCAGGGCTGGAAGGTCACCCAAGGGGCCAGCGCGCTCAGCATCCGCAAGTAGGCGGCACTTGCGCCGATGACCCAGCCACGATGACTCAAATTGCCCTTCCCTTGATAACGGCGGCCAGCGCCGAGACCATCCTGACAGGATCCTCGCTAGAGCCGGTGTTTGCGGCATTGGCGGGCGCGGAGAACTGGCCGTTCCGCGCTGCCGTGCTCGCGGGGCCGCCCCGCTCGGGCAAGAGCCTGATTGCGCGCTGGTTCGCGCAAGGTGGGGCAGGAGGCGGGGCGGGAGACGCCTTGGATGACGCCGACAGCCAGCCCGAGGATGTGCTGTTTCACCGCTGGAACCGCGCGCAAGCCGAAGGGCGGCCGCTGCTGCTCGTATCGGGCCGCGCGCCCGGCGCATGGCGGGTGGCGCTGCCCGATCTCGCTTCGCGGCTGGGTGCAGCGCTGATGATCGAGATCGGCGCGCCCGATGATGATCTGTTGCGCGCGCTGGTGGAAAGCCATGCGGCGCGGCGCGGGCTGGCGCTGGGTGAGGGCGTTCTGGGCTATGTCCTGCAACGGCTGGAGCGCAGCCATGCTGCCGCCGAGGCACTTGTTGAAACAATTGACAGGCTATCCCTTGAGCGCAAGGCCGCCGTCACCATATCGCTCGCACGCGATGCTCTCGCTGAACGGGTCCATGGGGTCCCCGAGGCCGAGCGGCAGCCACGCTTGCTTTAAGCACGCTTGCTTCAGGCGCGCTTGCTTTGAAACGACAAAAGGGGGAAACTACGGCCATGGTCGGAAGTCTCATTGCTTATCTGGACTCGATCCGCGCGCGCGACCCCGCACCGCGCTCGCGCTGGGAAATTCTGCTTTATCCGGGGCTTCACGCTGTTGGCTTGCACCGCGTGGCGCATGCGCTGTTTGGCCTGCGGCTCTATTTCCTCGCGCGGTTGGTGAACCACTTTTCGCGCTTCCTCACAGGCATCGACATCCATCCGGGCGCAAAGATCGGCCGGCATCTGTTCATCGATCATGGCTACACCGTGATCGGTGAGACCGCTGATATCGGCAACAACGTGACGATCTACCAGTGCGTCACCTTGGGCGGGACCAACCCGGCCAATGGCGTGCCGGGCAAGCGCCACCCCACATTGTGCGACAACGTGATTCTGGGTTCGGGCGCGCAGATCCTCGGGCCGATCACCGTCGGCCCGCGCGCGCGAGTCGGCGCGAATGCCGTGGTGACCGAGGACGTTCCCGAGGGTGCGACGATGGTCGGGCTCAAGGCCCGCTCCACGCTCGTCCCGGTCGAGACCTGGCTGAAGGACTTCATCCCCTATGGCACGCCCTGCAAGGAGCCCTGCACACCGGTGGGTGACCCGGACAGCGGAACACGAGTCGATGATCTGGAGGCTGAGGTCGCGCTGCTGAAAGCACAGGTTGCGGCCCTGCTTGCGGGCCAACCACAGCCTGCAGAGGTTGAGACCGGGGCCGACGCGCCCATGCCGATCGGTGGCGGATCACGGCGCAGGAGCCGCAGCTGAGCGGGCTCGGCAGTACGGATGTGGGCGGACCCCAAAGCGGACCCCAGAGCGGGACCAGCGGCCCGACCGTGCTGGCGTTCCCGCAAGCCCGCAAGGAGGCGCAAGTTGCCTTTGACCGGCTGGAACTGACGAAGATCCTCGACATCTACGGCCGCATGGTCGCCGCCGGGCAATGGCGTGACTATGCCATGAATTTCGACAAGGAAGCGGCCAGCTTCGCCGCGTTCCGCCGCACCGCCGAACGGCCGACCGCGCGCATCGAAAAGCGCCCGGCGCTGCGCGGCAAGCAGGGCATGTGGGCGCTTTATGGCGAGGCGGGGCAAGTGCTCAAGCGCGGGCATGAGCTTGCCGGGGTGCTGTTTCCGCTGGAGCGCCGGTTGCTCAAGCTGGTCGAGGATTGAGGCGGGCGGCACTGTGCGCGCTGCTGGTTCTGGCTGCCTGCCACTCCGAGCCCGATGCGAAGCGCCCCAGCGCGGAAGGCCCGGTCCTGCTGCGCGCGGTCTATCGCGACGCGAGCAGCACCATGGTGCTGGTGATCCCGGAAGCCGGTAAGCCAAAACCGCTGCGCAGCGATTGCACCGCCCCGATGCTGATCGATACCCTGACGGGAGCAGCGCGCGTGCTCACCGATGCGGAAGCGCAGGCGCGGCTGCGCACGATGCAGCTGGTTGCGGCAGCTCCGGCCGCCTGCTCTCCAACCTAGATGTGTATCCCGCAGGTCGCGACCAGCTCTTTCTGGCTGCGCGTCACCTGCCGCACGATCCCGAACAGAGCTCCGAAAGCGATCAGCAATAGCACCGTGCCCAGCGCGCCGATGATCGCCAGAAGCAGCGGGATCGCCAGAAGCAGCGGGGATGTGAGAACCGGGACCAGCGGGACAGTTTCGAGGAGCGCATTGGCCACAAAGATGGACTGGAGCACCGCGCCGCCGATCAGGCACGACCACCAGCGATTGATCGCCGGTACGTTGGCGCGTGCTTGATACTGGTCTCTGCCCGCGCTGCGGTTGAACAACTCACGCATCGCACGGGGCGGGACGATCAAACCGACGAGCGGCACGAACCAGCTCGCGGCCGTGAGCAGTGGTGGGTAAACCAGGCCAGGCAAGGCCAGTGCGCGTAAGTTCGCATGCGCGCGCCAGACCCACAGCGGCGCTGCCAGCAGGACCAGCGCGGTGGTGGGCAGCCCAATCAGAAATCCGACCACGATCGCGGCGACCGAGGCATCGATGAGGGTCGATCCGTGCACGGTCAACGTCCAGAACCCGTAACTGACGACAAGCACCGTCACTGCGATGTGCAGCACGATAAGGCCTTGCAACAGTGCGGCGCGCCAGCGCAAGGCAGCAGCGTAGCGGTGCTTGGCCCCCCAGCCCAATGCCTGCTCAGGTGCGCGCAAAGCGGTGCTTACGCCTTCATCGCCGCCTGCAGCTGGGCGATAATCACCCCGCTCTGCTCCGCGCCGGATTGGGGCACGAAATCGTCGGTGCGATCGGATATCTGCGCCCAGTGCGCAGCGAAGCCTTCGACTGTGCGTTCGGCAGGCGGCAGCAGCGCGCCCTTGTTCATCGTGACCCACGCCGAGTGATAGGCACCTGCGCCCGCGCCGACGATGGCATTGCTCGGCGCATCGTCCGAGACGAGGAAAAGCGCGGCCGGGGCCACGTTTTCCGGGCCGAACAGCTTGAATGCCTCTTCGGGGAAGATGTCTTCGGTCATGCGCGTGGCAGCCACCGGCACCAGCGTGTTGACCTTGATATTGTTCTTCGCGCCTTCAAGGTACAGCGTCTTGGTCAGCCCCGCGAGGCCGAGCTTGGCCGCGCCGTAATTGGCCTGGCCGAAATTGCCGAACAGGCCGGTGGACGAGGCGGTCATCAGGATGCGGCCGTAGTTCTGCTCGCGCATCAGGTCCCAGCACGCCTTGGTGGCGAACGCCGAGCCAATGAGATGGACCTTCACGACCATCTCGAAATCGGCCGGGTCCATCTTGGTGAAGCTCTTGTCGCGCAGAATGCCGGCGTTGTTGATCAGGATGTGGACCCCGCCCCACTTTTCCTTCGCGCGGGCGACCATTTCCACCATCTGATCATATTCGGTGACCGAACCGCCGTTGGACATCGCCTCGCCGCCCGCGGCCTCAATCTCGGCGACCACTTGCAGCGCCGCGTCGGAATGGCCGGTGCCATCGCGCGCGCCGCCGATGTCGTTGACCACGACCTTGGCGCCGCGCCTGGCCAGTTCGATGGCATAGGCGCGGCCGAGGCCGCCGCCCGCGCCGGTGACGATCGCAACGCGGTCCTGGAATGAAATGGTCATGGCGGCTGCTCTCCCTGACGCCCTAACTAGGCGATTAATGGGCTAGCCGATGCCATGCCGGGCGAGCCAACGCAACACCCGGGAGCTTCAAACGATCCGGTGAACCCAGCCATGCGGATCGGGCGCTTCGCCGCGCTGGATCGCGACCAGGCGCTGGCGCAGTTTCTGCGTGGTCTGCCCGGGGCCGCCGCTGCCGATAACGAATTCGCCGTCAGTGCCCGTGACTTTGCCGACGGGCGTGACGACCGCAGCGGTCCCGCAGGCGAAGGTTTCGACTAGCGCGCCCGAGGTCGCATCGCTGCGCCATTGGGCAAGCGAATAGCGCTCTTCGCGCACGGTCAGCCCTTCATCGCGGGCGAGCGACAGCAGGCTTTCGCGCGTAATACCGGGCAGGATGGTGCCCGAAAGCGGCGGGGTGACGAGTGTGCCATCGGCGAACACGAAAAACAGGTTCATCCCGCCCAGTTCTTCGATCCACTGGCGCTCGACCGCATCGAGGAACAGCACCTGATCGTGACCGCGCGCGAAGGCCTCCGCGGTGGGGACAAGGCTCGCGGCATAGTTCCCGCCGCACTTGGCCGCGCCCGTACCGCCCGGCGCCGCACGGCTGTATTCGCTGACCCACAGCGAGACCGCCGGCGCGCCGGACTTGAAATAGTTGCCCGCCGGGCTGGCAATCACGAGGAAGCGGTATTGCTTTGAAGGGCGCACGCCGAGAAAGGCTTCGCTGGCGAACATGAAGGGGCGCAAATAGAGCGAGCCGCCCTCCACGGTCGGGAACCAGTTGCGGTCGGCCTGCACGAGCTGCGTCACGGCCTCGACAAACAGCGCTTCGGGCATTTCGGGCATGGCGAGTCGGCGGGCCGAGGCGTTGAAGCGCGCGGCATTGGCTTCGGGCCGGAACAGCGCGATTTCTCCGTTTCCAAATCTGTAGGCCTTCAGCCCTTCGAAGATTTCCTGCGCATAGTGGAGCACGGCGGCCGCCGGATCGAGCGCGATCGGGCCATAGGGCAACACTTCTGCCTGGTGCCAGCCTTGCGCCGCGTCCCACAGGATCGAGACCATGTGATCGGAAAACGACGTTCCGAAACCGGGATTTGCCAGCACAGCTGCGCGCGCTTCTGCCGCCATCGGGGCAGGGTGGGGCGTGTGCGTGAAGTGGGGCTTAGCGGTAGCTGATATGGTGGTCGCCATCGGGGCGGTCCTGTGGATAGGGGTAGCTCGCCCGCTCCGTGAACGATTATTGCGTAAATGGCAAGGGATGGGCAACAAATGTGAAGGGCCGCGTGCGGCAA
>JBJXEK010000295.1:0-8771 GCA_046155055.1 Novosphingobium sp.
CTCGGATGCGCGCTCCGGTACACGTCCAGCAGCGTTGCCGCATCCACCTTGGTGTAGATCTGCGTCGAGGACAGGCTTGCGTGGCCGAGCAGTTCTTGCAGCGAGCGCAAATCCGCGCCCGCGCCCAGCAGGTGCGTGGCGAAGCTGTGGCGCAGGGCGTGGGGGGTGGCGGTGGCGGGCAGGCCGAGCACAACGCGGGCGCGGGCGACGGCGCGCTGGATCATGCCTTGGGCTAGCGGGCCGCCTTTGGCTCCGCGGAACAGTGGTTCGCCGCGATTGAGCGCGAAGGGGACGCGCGCGGCGTAGTCTTCCATCGCCGCTTTCACGATGGGCAGGATGGGGACAACGCGCTGGCGGCCGCCTTTGCCGGTGACGGTGAGCGCGTCGCCCAGTGGCAGAACCGAGGCGGGGAGCGCCAGCGCCTCGGCAATACGCAGGCCTGCGCCGTAGAGCAGCAGGAGGACGGCGCGGTCGCGCGCGCCGATCCACGGTTCGGCGCCTTCGTCCGCCACCATCGCGGCGAGATTGACGGCATCGTCCGGCGTGACGGGGCGCGGCAGGCCTTTCTTGATGCGCGGACCTCTCACGCGCGGGGGCGGGGCGGCGGCATCGCCGGCCTGCGTGCGCGCGAAAGCGAGGAAGGCTTTGAGTGCGGCCAATTCGCGGGCAGCGGAGACATTCCCGATCCCGTCGGCGCGTCGGGCGGCGAGCTGCGTGCGCACATCGGCTACCTCTAGCGCGGCTAGCGACGCCCAGTCTTGCGGCGCGGCGCCTGCAGATTCCAGCGCGGCGAGCAGGCGCGCGGCGGTTGCGCCATAGGCGCGCACGGTGTGCGGCGAGCGGCGGCGGGCGAGGGCGAGGTGATCGTGCCAGATTGCCAGCAGATCGGGCGTGCTCATGCGCTGTCCACTTTGGCGCTGACCAAGGCGGCGGGGACGAGCTCGCCGAGCAGGCCATCAAGGAGCGGCATGCCCTGCTGCGTGACGATCAGTCGGTCGCCGTGTTCAACGAGCAGGCCCTGGGACGCATAGAACGCGCGCTTGGCGGGATCGATCAGGTCGGTTTCGGCAAGGCCGAAGCGGGTGGCGAGCGCTGCAGGAGTGATGCCCTCATCGAGCCGCAGGCCCATGAGCAGCGCCTCGGCGGCCTGTTCGCGGATGCCGAGCTCGCGGATTTCGGCGATGCCGTGGTGCTGCGCGCTGACGGTCTTGAGGAAATTCTCGGGCTTGCGGTGGCGCACCGTGGCGAAGCTGCCGCGCCGGCCATGCGCGCCCGGGCCGATCCCGGCGTAGTCCTGATAGCGCCAGTAGGTGAGGTTGTGACGGCTCTGCTCGCCGGGGCGGGCGTGGTTGCTGATCTCATACGCTGGGAGGCCAGCGGCGGCGGTCATCTCGCGGGTGAGGGCGAACAAATCGCCCGCCGCATCATCGTTCAGCGGGATGAACTTGCCTTCGCGCACCAGCGTAGCGAAGCGCGTGCCGGGCTCGATGGTCAGCTGATAAAGCGAGAGGTGGCCGGTGCCGAGCGCGAGCGCGCGGGTGAGTTCGGCCTGCCACAGCGCCTCGGTGTGATCTGGCCGTGCATAGATCAGATCGAAGCTGACACGGGCGAAATGGCGCTGGGCCACCTCCAGCGCCGCGAGGCCTTCGGCGGCATTGTGGAGGCGGCCGAGGAAGGTCAGCGCCGCGTCGTCCAGCGCCTGCAAGCCAAGTGAAACGCGGTTGATGCCCACACTCGCGAGCGCGGCGAAATTGGCGGCTTCGACCGAGGAGGGATTGGCCTCCAGCGTTATCTCGATATCGGGCGCGAAGGCCCAGTGGCGGCTGGCAGCCTCGATCAGCGAGGCGACCAGGGCGGGCGGCATCAGCGAGGGGGTACCGCCGCCGAAGAAGATCGAGGTGAGCGTTTGGCCCTGCGTGAGCGCCGCCTCATGCGCCATATCTGCCAGCAGGGCGGCAGACCATTCAGCCAGATTGGTCTTCTCGCGCACGTGGCTATTGAAATCACAATAGGGGCACTTGGCGAGACAGAACGGCCAGTGGATATACAAGGCGAAGGCCATGCCCTTTCCAGCCTGAGTCGGCACCACAATGTCAAGGGAAAGCGAAAATGCGCATCAGACGAGTGATGAAGTTGACGGCCGGGGCTGCGCTGGCGCTGGCGCTGGTGTCGGTGTTTGTCTCTGCCCGACCGGCTCTGGCGCAAGTGACCTCACTGCCTGCCGAGGCCATCGCCGAGCGCCTGCTCGCAGGGCACAATGCCGAACGGCAGCGGCTGGGCCTGAGGCCACTGGTGTGGAGCGCGAAGCTGGCGGCGCACGCAAAGAAATGGTCGCAGGCGCTCGCCGTGTCCGACATGTTCGAGCATTCGACCTCCGGGGCAGAAGGCGGCGAGGGCGAGAACCTGTGGTTCGGCAGCAAGGACGATTATACGCCCGAGGAGATGGTTGGGTTCTTCATCGAGGAAGGCAAGTTGTTCAAGCGCGGGGTCTTTCCCGATGTCACGACCACCAGCCGATGGGAGGACGTGGGCCATTACACCCAGATGATCTGGCAGAATACGCGCGAGTTAGGCTGCGCAATTACGAGCAATCCGCGCCGCGACATATTGGTGTGCCGCTATTCGCCGATGGGCAATATCGTTGGGCAGAAGGTCTATGACTACGGCGCGCCGGTGACGAAGGCGGTTGCTGCCGCACCGACTGCTGAACCTGCGCCGGTCAGTCCGTCAAAGCCAAAGAAACGAGCTTCGAAAAAGCGTCGGCGCGGTGGTTGAAGCGGTGCTTTTCGGCGGGGTCCAGCTCGGCGAACGTGCGGGTGTCGCCGGTGGGCACGAACACCGGATCATAGCCAAAGCCTAAAGTTCCGCGCGGCGACCAGGTGAGCGTACCGTGCGCGCGGCCTTCGAACACCATTTCGCGGCCATCGGGCCAGGCCAGCGCGAGCACGCTGGTGAACCAGCAATCGCGCGGGGTATCGGGGCCAAGTTCGGCCAGTTTGCCCTCGACTTTGCCCATCGCCATGTACCAGTCGCGGCCCGGTCCGCCTTCATAGGGCGCAGCTTCTGCCCAGTCGGCGGTGTAGAGACCGGGCGCACCGCCCAGTGCGGTGACGCACAGGCCCGAATCGTCAGCCAGCGCGGGCAGGCCCGAGGCGCTGGCTGAGGCATGGGCCTTTAGTAGCGCGTTTTCGGCAAAGGTCGTGCCGGTCTCGGCGGGTTCGGGCAGGCCGAGTTCGCCTGCCGAGAGGCACTCCATGCCATACGGTGCGAGCAGCGCCCGGATCTCGCGCAGCTTGCCCGTGTTGTGCGTGGCAATGACGAGTTTTCCGGGCTGCAGCAGGCGTGTCACCGGGCCACGGCCTTGTCTTGCGCCGCGAAGATCTCGGCGCAGCCGATGCGGGCGAGGCGCAGGAGGCGCAGGAGGCCTTCCTCGTCATACGTCGCGCCTTCGGCAGTGGCCTGCACTTCCGCGATATGGCCGCCCTCGATCAGCACGAAGTTGGCATCGGCATCGGCCGAACTGTCCTCGATATAATCGAGATCGAGCACCGGATTGCCCTGATGAATGCCGCACGAGATGGCTGCAACCTTGCGGGTCAGCGGGTCCTCGGTGATCGCACCGCTGGCCATCAGCCCTTGCACCGCAAGGCGGAGCGCAATCCACGCGCCCGAGATCGAGGCGGTGCGGGTGCCTCCGTCGGCCTGGATGACGTCGCAGTCGAGCGTGATCTGGCGCTCGCCGAGCTTCTTCATGTCGGTAACGGCGCGCAAGCTCCGGCCGATAAGGCGCTGAATTTCCTGCGTGCGGCCCGATTGCTTGCCTTTGGCCGCCTCACGGCTGCCGCGCGTGTGCGTGGCGCGGGGGAGCATCGAGTATTCCGCCGTGACCCAGCCTTCGCCCTTGCCGCGCATGAACGGCGGCACGCGTTCTTCGACAGAGGCGGTGACGAGCACTTTGGTATCGCCAAAGCCGATCAGCACCGAGCCTTCGGCGTGCTTGGTGAAACCGGTCTCGATCGTGATGGCGCGCATTTCATCTGCGGCGCGGCCTGAAGGACGCATGGGATTTCCTTATCAGTGTGGTGCCGGAGCCCCTGCGGCCTGGCGTTCGCTGCGCCGCTCTTAGCCAGCGCGGCGCAGAAAGAAAGGGCGCTGTTCGGGCCTGTGCCCAGAGACGTTCGGGGGAACACTTTGGGGAGAGACAGGTTTGTTATGCCTGCGCTTTGCCCCATATAGAGTGCATGCCCGGTCCCAGCCTCTCCGAACTCTCGCTCCGCGCCCGGGATATTTTTCGGCTGGTGGTGGAAGGGTATATCGAAAGCGGCCAACCGGTGGGCTCGCGCGCCTTGGCAGGTTCGGGGGTGGCGGGGAGCGGCACGATCAACCTCTCGCCCGCATCGATCCGTTCGGTTTTGCAGGAATTGCAGGACGCGGGCCTGCTCGCCGCACCGCATACCAGCGCGGGGCGGATGCCGACCGAGGTGGGGCTGCGGCTGTTTGTTGACGGGATCATGCAGGTGGCGGAACCTTCAGCGGCGGACCGCGCGCAGATCGAGCGGGGGCTGGCGAACGGCGGGTCGATCGAGGCGGCGCTTGCGGCGGCAAGTTCGGCGCTTTCCGATCTTTCGGCAGGCGCGGGCGTGGTCATGGTGCCGCGGCGCGATCCGCGGCTGGTGCAAGTCTCGTTCGTGGCGCTTGGCCCCATGCGCGCGCTGGCGGTGCTGGTCGGCGATGATGGCGGGGTCGAGAACCGGGTGATCGATCTGCCAGGAATGGTGAGCGCCTCGGCGCTTGAGCAGGCTGGCAATTACCTTACCGCGCGCATGGCCGGGCGCACGCTCGCCGATGCGCTGGTGGCCATTCGGGCCGAGATCGCGGGAGGGCGTTCGGCCCTCGATGCGGCGAGCGCGGCGCTGGTCGAGCGGGGGCTGGCGGTGTGGAGCCGCGATGCGGCGCAGCGGCCGGTGCTGGTGGTGCGGGGGCAGGCCAATCTGCTGGATGAAGCCGCGCTCACCGATATCGAGCGCGTGCGCCAGTTGCTCGAAGAACTGGAAAACGCCGAGGCCATTGCAGGCGTGCTCGATGCGGCGCGCGAGGCGAAAGCCGCGCGTATTTTCATCGGCAGCGAGAACCGGCTTTTCTCGCTTTCGGGCTCCTCGGTGATTGCCGCGCCATGGCGCGATGGCGATGGAAGAGTGGTCGGCGTGGTGGGTGTTATCGGCCCGACGCGGTTGAATTATGCGCGGGTAGTGCCCATGGTTGATTTCACTGCTCAGAGCTTGAGCAAGATCATCGGACAGGACGGATTTACCCGGAAATGACAAGCCAAGAAACGAACGACTCCGACACGCGCTCGCAAGACCCCGAAGTTGCGGCTGAGCTGGACGGCGTTCCCGAGGACATGCTGGACACCGGCGACACCCAGGCCGAATTGCTCGAAGCGCTGAAGGGCGATCTGGAAGCGGCGAAGCAGGACGTGCTCTATGCCAAGGCAGAAACGCAGAACGTGCGCCGCCGCATGGAAAAGGAAGTCGCCGATACACGGACCTATGCCGCGACGGCGTTCGCCCGCGATATCCTCTCGGTGGCGGACAACCTTTCGCGCGCGTTGGAAACGATCCCGGCAGAGCTGCGCGCGGACGAGAAGATGAAGAACCTTGTCGCGGGGCTTGAGGCCACGGGCCGCGAGATCGAGAAAGTGTTTGCCAGCCACGGCATCACGCGCATTGCGGCCAAGGGCCTGCCTCTCGATCCGCACCAGCATCAGGCGATGCTGGAGATCCCCTCAGGCGATGTAGAGCCTGGCACAGTGCTGCAGGAGTTGCAGGCCGGCTACATGATCAAAGACCGCCTGCTGCGTGCGGCGATGGTGGCGGTTTCGAAGAAGCCGGATTAACCGGCTGCCAGCATCTCCACCACCTCGTCCGTATTGTAGAGATCGGCGAAAACCATCGCCATGATGTGCAACGTCGCGGCGTGTTCTTCATCGGTCAGCGCGGCGTTGGCGTCGGCGGCGACGAGGACGCGGTAGTTCAGCTGCATCGCATCGCGCGCAGTGCTTTCGCAGCAGCAGTTGGTGAGCGTTCCGGTGATCAGCACCGTGTCGATGCTGCGAGCCTTTAGTTCGGCATCGAGCATGCTCGTGCCGGGGGTGAAGCCGCTGAAGCGGTGCTTGTTGACGATCACGTCCTGCGGCTGGACGTCGAGGTCTGCCGACAAGTCCCAGTGGTGCGCACCGGGGGTGAAGGCCTCGCGGTGCGCGGTAGCGGCGGGGCCCATGCGGCGGGCGAAGTTGGACCAGCTTGCAGCATCGGGCGTGGTAAAGCGCAGGAACACGTTGGTGCCGCCTGCCGCGCGCACGGCGGCGCTGATGCGGTTGATGTTGCCCACGATCCCGCGCGCTGCCGGTACTTCAACGGGCGCTCCCTCCTCCATGAAGCCGTATTGCATGTCGACGCAGATGTGCGCGAGGCGGGCAGGATCGATATCATCGAACACGTTGCGCACGCCGCCGCGCGTGGCGGCGAGCGCATCGAGGATGGCGTGGTGATCGACGGCGCTGTGATCAAGTGTGGGGGGCATGGCGGGCATCCTCTCGAGAGCAAGGATGCTGCCTTGGCAGGGAAGCGAGTGCCAGCACTATTGATGCGCGATTTCGGTAGGCGGAATGGTCAGGCGCGTGCTGTGGGCTCCGAGCCGAACGGCAGCATAGCGCTCAGCACAGCCAGCGGCGGAGCAGCCGGATCCGGGCAACTGTGCGCGGCCAGGAACGCGTGGCGCACAAGTTCGGCCTGCTGCTCGATGCCATAGGCAGTGAAGGGGCGGCCCGCCTCGAACCGGTAACCGTATCGGCAGAAGGGATGGCGCACCAGCGGCAGGTAGAAGCGGCCGCGGCGCTGGGTTTGCCAGACATGGACCAGTTCGTGGATGAACAAGCCTTGCAGGCCAAGCTGGACTTGCGCGAAATCGTCGCGGTAGTGGGGGCCGGCGGGGTGGAAATGGATATGGCCCATCGGCGCCATGACCGTGCCGCGCGGCTGGAATGGAAAAAATCGCCGCCGCCGGATTCGCACCGGTGCCAGATCGATCGCATTGCCGAACATACTGCGGGCGAGTGCGCATTCACCTGACGTCAGCGCGCGCTCGCCCCCCGGGAGGAGATGCTGCGCCGCGCTCACATGTGACCCATGCCGCCCATATCGCCGCCGGCGGCCTCGATCGTGGCGAACGTGCTAACTTTGTCGCCGTTTGCCAGCGTGAAGGTCACTTCAGCTTCATTGCCGGCCTTGAGCGTGCTCGCGACGTCAAACAGCATGACGTGATAGCCGCCGGGCTTGAATTCGGCCGGCTTGCCCTTGCTGAACGTCACCGTCTGGACTGGGGCCATCGTGCTGATACCGCCTTCGGTTTTGCTTTCATGCATCTCCGCACGGCCGACGCCATCGACGTGGACGGCGGCAAGCGTGTTGGGCTCACCGCTCTCCTGCTGGATGGTGAAATAGAGCACGCCCGGACTGCCCGGCACGGCCGGCAACTTGAGAACCGGATCGAGCACGCTGACGGTTGGCGCGTTTTCGGGCGCAAGCGGATCAGCGGCTTTGGCACCGCCTTCGCCGCCCTTCGCAGCGGCGGCGCTGGCGCTCGCCTCTGGCGCAGGCGCATTGCCGCTGCAGGCGCCAAGGGCAAAGAGGCTTGCTGCCAGGCCAGCGGATAGAACGAGACGCATCGGGGGTACTCCGGTCTTGAAATGGGACGGCTGGCGAAGCGGGGCCGGGGGCCTTGTGCCCAGCCGAACTCCACCTATATCGACCTCCATCGGAGCTGCATAGACATCGAACATGTCTAGAAAGGGCCCGCCCGGTTGGGGGGCGTTTCACCGGCGGCGTCCAGAAGGCAAGGAAACAGGAACACCATGGCTAAAGTAATTGGCATCGATCTCGGCACGACCAACAGCTGCGTGGCGGTGATGGACGGGGGCACGTCCAAGGTTATCGAAAACTCCGAAGGTGCGCGCACGACGCCTTCGATCGTCGCATTCACCAAGGACGGTGAGCGCCTGATCGGGCAGCCGGCGAAGCGCCAGGCGGTCACCAATCCGGATAACACCATCTTTGCAGTGAAGCGCCTGATCGGCCGCCGCTTTGAAGATCCCATGACCCAGAAGGACATGGCGCTGGTTCCCTATACGATTGCCAAGGGCAAGAACGGGGACGCGTGGGTCAAAGCCGGCGGCGAAGAGTATAGCCCTTCGCAGATTTCCGCCTTCATCCTTCAGAAGATGAAGGAAACCGCCGAATCGTATCTCGGCGAGACGGTCACCCAGGCGGTGATTACCGTGCCCGCCTACTTCAACGACGCGCAGCGCCAGGCGACCAAGGACGCCGGCCAGATCGCGGGTCTTGAAGTGCTGCGCATCATCAACGAGCCGACCGCGGCCGCGCTGGCTTACGGCCTCGACAAGCAGGACGGCAAGACCATCGCGGTCTACGACCTTGGCGGTGGCACGTTCGATATCTCGGTGCTCGAGATCGGCGACGGTGTGTTCGAGGTGAAGTCCACCAACGGCGACACGTTCCTCGGCGGCGAAGACTTCGACAACCTGTTGGTCGAGTATTTGGCCGACAAGTTCAAGTCGAAGGAGAACATGGATCTCCGCACCGACAAGCTGGCGCTGCAGCGGCTGAAGGAAGCCGCCGAAAAGGCCAAGATCGAGCTTTCGAGCGCGCAGACCACCGAAATCAACTTGCCGTTCATCACCGCGCGCATGGAAG
>JBJXEK010000296.1:0-19684 GCA_046155055.1 Novosphingobium sp.
GTCACGATCCGGCTGTGGATATCGGGGATCAGGCGGCGGCCCACTTCATCGAGCACGCGCTTTTCGAGCTGCGGGCCGATTTCGTCCCAGTCGATCGGCAGCTTGCCCATGTGCGCCACCGGCACCAACGCGTAGAACGTGCTCATGCCCTCCGGTGCCATCGAGGGATCGCTTACGGAGGGGTGATGAAGATAGATCGAGAAGTCCTCCGGCAGCACGCCGTGCTTGTAGATGTCGTCAAGCAGGCCCTTGTAGCGCGGACCGAACAGGATCATGTGATGCGCGATCCCCGGCCACGTGCCTTGCACGCCAAAGTGGACGACAAACAAGCTGGGCGAAAACTTCTTTTTCTTGAGCTGTTTAGCCCGGCGTTGCGCTTGGGCGTTGTCGGGCATCAGATCGCGGTAGGAATGGACGATATCGCCATTTGAGGCGACCGCATCGACGCTCTCCTTCCAGCCGCTCTTGGTCTCGACTGCCGTCACCCGGTCGCCAAGCGAGTGGATATGCACCACCGGATCGCCCAGCCGCACCACGCCGCCAAGCCGCTCGAACAGCCTGACCATCCCGGCGATCAGCCGGTTGGTGCCGCCCTTGGCCCACCACACGCCGCCGTCCTTCTCCAGCTTGTGGATCAGCGCATAGACCGCGCTGGTGTTCATCGGATTGCCGCCGACGAGGAGCGAGTGGAAGCTGAATGCCTCGCGCAGCTTCTCGTTCTCGATGTAGCTTGAAACCATCGAGTAGACCGAGCGCCACGCCTGATAGCGCATCAGCGCGGGCGCGGCCTTGATCATCGAGGCAAAGTCGAGGAACGGCACCGAACCGAGCTTGACATAGCCCTCCTGGAACACGCCGGCTGAAAACTTCAGGAATTCGGCATACCCCGCAACGTCACGCGGGTTGAGTTTGGCGATCTCGGCGTTGAGGCCCGCTTCGTCGTTGGAATAATCGAAGTTTGTCCCGTCAGCCCAGTTGAGCCGGTAGAACGGCGCGACCGGCACGAGCTCGACATCGTCCTCGATGCGTTGGCCGGACAGCGCCCAGAGCTCTTCGAGGCACGGCGGGTCGGTCACCACGGTCGGTCCGGCATCGAACGTGAAGCCGTCCTTTTCCCAATAATACGCGCGCCCGCCGGGCTTGTCGCGCGCTTCGACAACGGTCGTCTGGATGCCTGCCGACTGGAGACGAATAGCCAGGGCCAGTCCGCCGAAGCCGGCACCGATCACGCATACTTTCTTCATGATAACTCAGGCTTTCCAGAAGTTTGGCCAGTGAAACGTAGCGGTGCGGGCTGCTTGCCGAGCCCTGTAAGGACTCCCAGCGCGCGGCTGATCGGCACCGGCGGAATGCCCGCCAGGATCCGGAACTTGTCGAAGGACGTAGACCGCCCGGAATAGAAGCGTTCGATCAACTGGGGACTGAGCCGGTAGAAGCGCTGCAGCACGCGGCGGCGCCCCTCGGGCTCGGCCGCTGCAAACAGCATCGCGGAGAGCATCCGATAATAGGTCTGCGTCTGCCAGTGCTGCGCGGCCCACTGCGCGGAAAAAGCCTTGAGGCTCTTGCCATCGAGCGCCGTTTCCTGCGCCAGAGCCAACGCAAAGCGTACTGCATCGGGCACAGAGTAGCTGGTCAACGAATGGAACAGCCCGGCACGCGATCCGGCCCGCGCGGTCTGTTCGCCGCCAGCGCGCCAGAACCCGTCGAAATCACCGCCTGCCACAACCGGCAGTACCCCGTGTTCCTCGTGGACGACCGACTCGATCTGCCAGCCCTTGGCTGCGGCATACTCGGCGATGCGCTGGCGCAGGAGCGCCTGGTCGAGCAGCGGGCTGTCGGAGTAATACGTGTCCTCAAGGAACACCACTTCCGGTTCGAAAGGCAGGGCATACATGAACCGGTAGCCATCGAGTTGCTCCACCGTCGCGTCCATCACGATCGGGCGCGACAGATCATGCGGCTTTGCCAGCTTCAGCTTCTGACCGAGAAATTTCTGCCACCCACCGGTCAAGTTCGATACGTCACGAAGGCCCCGAGCATCGATGACTCCGCCAGCCTGGATCAGCGTGCCGTCGCCGAGCATCACTTCTTCCTCGCCGCAGGACGTGACAGGCTGGCCGGAGAGGATGGCGTCCGCCGGCAATGCCGCGCGGAGCGCCTCGTCAAGCTTGGCAGAGGTCATCGCGCAGTAACTGGTGCCGAGCGTGCGGCTATGCGCAGGAAAACGCACTTCGTAATCGTCCCAGGTCGCCGTCACCATTGGCGCCAGCAGCTCGGTCGCGGGCTTGTCGGTATCGGTGCCGAAGAACGACCACACGTGATTGCCGCCGAGGCGTGTCTCTTGCTCGACAAGCAGAAGCGACAGGTCGGGGCGGTGCCGGGCAAGCGCGAGCGCAATCAGCCCGCCTGCCAGCCCGCCGCCGAGGATCGCGATATCGCAGCGCCGTGCATTCATCATTTGGGCGATTAGGCGTTAGGCCGCATCGGCGCAACCAGCGCGTGCCTGCCCGTTCGTGAAGCGCCCGTTTGTAAAGCGCCCATCGCGGTGAAGGCAGCGATTGCCAATGAAGCCCGGGGATGGCGGATAAGGCCATCCCCGGGAAGGATCAGGAGCAAGCTGGGGGGGCTCCCGAAACCGCTATTTGCCCGCGCTGCTCGAGGGACAGCGAGCCGCGCGGGAGAAGCGACAAGAGCAGCCTTGCCCCAAGCCTGATAACCCGGGCCAGTCCGCGGCATGAACTTTTGGTAAGGTTTCACCCGCAGCGGGCCGCCCAAGATTCCTGTTGCGTTTTGCTGCAGATCAAGGCCTCCTTGCAGGCAGATAGTCAGACAGACTGCAACGACGGGCCTTGGCCTGGATCGCCGCCACCCAGGCCTTGCGATCCGCGCCGAGCAGCCGGGAGGCAAAGGAGAGAGAAATGGCGCAGGAAGCTTCGGTTCACGTCGATGTTCTTATCGTTGGCGCAGGCATTTCGGGCATCGGCTCGGCCAAGCATTTGCAAGACCAGTGCGCTGGCAAGACCTACGCCATCCTCGAATGCAAGGACACGTTCGGCGGAACCTGGGACACCCACAAGTATCCCGGCGTCCGCTCCGATTCCGATCTCTACACATTCGGTTATCGCTTCAAGCCCTGGGTTGGCGCGCCGATCGCCACGGCCGATGAAATCCTGCGCTACATGGGCGAGGTGATCACCGAGAACCACATCGACCAGCACATCCGCTACGGGCACACAATCACATCGTGCAGCTGGTCGAACGCCGAAAGTCTCTGGACTGTGAATGCCCGCCGCAAGGATGGCAGCGAAGTGGTGTTCACCGCCGGCTTTTTGTGGATGTGCCAAGGCTATTACGACCACAAGACGCCCTATACGCCCGAATGGCCGGGCATGTCCGATTACAAGGGTGAACTTGTCCATGCCCAGCTGTGGGACCCGGCGACCGACGTTGCAGGAAAGCGCGTGCTGGTGATCGGCTCGGGCGCGACCGCTGCCACCGTTGTCCCCGCGCTTTGCGATGCAGGCGCCAAAGTCACGATGCTGCAGCGCTCACCCACTTGGTTCTATTGCGCGCCGAACGTGAGCGAACTCGCCGACCGGTTGCGCACGATCGGCATCGATGAGGAAACCGTCCACCGTGTGGTGCGGCAGGACTACATCCACAATTTCCACGAAATGGACCGCCGCAGCCGCGAGGAGCCAGAGGCCATGGCCGAGGATCTGCGCGCGCTGATCCGCGGTTATGTGGGCGAGGACTTCAACTTCGAACCGCACTTCACACCGACCTATCGCCCGTGGCAACAGCGCCTTGCCCAGCTGCCTGATGGCGACATGTTCAAACATGTCGTTGCAGGCAATGCCACTGTCGTGACTGATACGATCGACACATTCACCGCAAGCGGGGTCCGCACGTCATCGGGTCAGGAGATTGAAGCCGATATCGTGCTCGCCTGCACCGGCTTCCGTCTCTCGGTGCTCGGCGAAATTCCCTTCAGCGTAGATGGCAACGCGGTGAACTGGGCCGACACAGTGAGCTACCGCGGGATGATGTTCACTGGTGTGCCCAATCTCGTGTGGGTCTTCGGCTACTTCCGCGCTTCGTGGACCTTGCGCGTCGATATTGTCGCAGATTTCGTGTGCAAGCTGCTGAACCACATGGATTCGGCCGGCTCACACAAGGTCGAGGTCGCGCTGCGGCCCGAAGATGCTGATATGGCGATCCTGCCGTGGATCGATGCAGACAACTTCAATCCCAGCTACCTGATGCGCGATCTTGATCGCATGCCCAAACGCGGCGACAAGCCCGAATGGCAGCACAACCAGGACTACTGGAACGAACGCAACGAAATTCCTGCTATCGACACGTCAGGCAGCGAGTTCGTTTATGATGGCCAGCGCGCAGAAGCGGCAGCGCTGGAAGCGGCGGAATAGCGCTTCACTAAAGCCCTCTCCCCTTCGGGGGAGAGGTTTGGGAGAGGTGTCTTGAATTCCCCTCAAGCCGCCTTTGCGCGCACCTGCCCCCGCGCAAGTTCCTTTTTCAGATCGCGCACATAGGCATCGAAATCGAGCTGGATTGTGTGCCGCCGCGCCGCATAATAGTGCCCGGTGTGAAACGCCTCGTCCGCCGCGATGATTCTGTGCATCTCGGTGGGTGAGGGCGGGCAATATACCCCGGCGAGGAAGCCCGCGATCAGCTTCGATTGCTGCTCGGCAAAATTCACCAGGGTCGGCAGCGGCTGACCCAGCCCGGCATAGAACAGGTCCGGCACTTCAGGCTTCATGATCCGCTTGAACAGCGGCGGCGGCCGGTTCTCGGCATCGACGCAGAGCGCGGGGTCATCGAAAAACGGGAAGCGGATGTCATAGCCAGTCGCCCACACGATCACGTCGAGCTGTTCGCGGCTCCCGTCCTTGAACACCACACCATCCCCATCAAGCCGCTCGATCCCGGGCTTCATCGCCACGTCGCCCGAACCCGCACGCAGCAGGAATTCGCCCGATACCGTGGCGTGGGCGTCGAATGGGCCGATCACCGGCTCAGGCAGGCCATAATCGCTCATCCGCCCGACAAGGCCCCTGATCAGCCGCCCGCCGATCCAGTTGCGCACTTTGCGCGGCATCCAAGCCGGAGCCGGATTCTTGTCGATCGGCTGACCTTTGTAATACTTGGGAATCACCCAGACCCCGCGCCGGGTCGAAACGAACAGCCGTGCCGCAATCGAGCGCTGCGACAGCTCCGAGGCGATATCCATCGCGCTGTTGCCCATGCCCACCACCAGCACACGCTTGCCGACGCAGTTCACCGGCTCGAACGCGCTGCGGAACGCATGGCTGTGGAGCTGCTGTCCGTCGAAATGGCCCGGATACTCGGGGATCCGTGCTGCCCAGTGGTGCCCGTTGGCCACCACCAGCGCCTCATAGCGCCGGGTTTCGCCGCTGGAAAGCCGGACCTGCCATCCGCCATCCGGCAAACGATCCGCCTTTTCCACCCGCGTGTTGAAGGTGATTGCCTCGCGCAGACCGAAATGGGCGGCATAGTCGCGGAAATACTGCAGCAATTGCGTGTGGTGCGGGAAATCGGGCCAATCCGACGGCACCGGATAGTCCTCGAACGCTAGGCGCCATTTCGAGGTATCGATATGCAGGCTCTGGTAGCAGGCCGACATCCCGTTGGGATTGTTGAAATACCAGTTCCCGCCAATATCGTCCGACGCATCGAACTGCTCATAGCCGATGCCATGATCCTTCAGTCGCTTGGCGACGGTAATGCCAGAGCACCCGGCGCCTATGATGCAGACCCGCGCAGCCGCTGTCATCGCGTTCAATCCTGCTCCAGCCGGATCGGCATGGCGTTGAAGCCGTGCAGGAACGGGCTCGCGAGCCGCGACGGGGGTGCAACTGGCACCGCGCGCAGGCGGCGGGTTACGAGTTCATCGATCACTGCCGCGATCTGCACTTCAGCGAGCCGCGCGCCCACGCAGCGGTGGATGCCGTGCCCGAACGCCACGTGCCGCCGTGCGTTCTCGCGGGTCACATCAAACCGCTCGGCATCGGTAAACACGCGCTCGTCGCGGTTGCCCGATATGTACCACATCACGATTTTCTCGCCCGAACGGATCAGCTGTCCGCCCACTTCGACATCGCGCGTGGCTGTGCGGCGCATGTGCGTCACGGGCGATTGCCAGCGGATAATTTCCTGCGCCGCATTGGCGCTGAGCGAAGGATCGGCACGGAGTCGTTCCAGTTCCTCAGGATAAAGATGAAGAGCTTCAACCAACCCACTGATTGAATTGCGCGTCGTGTCATTTCCCGCCACAATCAGCAGTGCGATATTGGCAAGTCGCTCGGCCGGCGGCAGCTGGCTCATCGCTTCGGAATGGACCATGCGGCTGAGCAGGTCATCACTGGGCGGTAACGCGCGGCGCGCATCCAGCTCGCGATCGAAGCGCATGAGCATTTCGCCCATCTGCTTCATGAATTCGGCGCGGTATTCTTCATTGAGGTTGTCGGCCGAGACACCGCTGCCATAGTCCGACCAGCGCTTGAGATCGCGCCATTCCTCGAACGGCATGGCAAACAGGCTGCACAGCATGCCCAGCGTCAGTGGAATCGCAAGGCTTTCCACCCAGTCGAAAGTTTCGCCCACCGGCAGCGCGTCGATCAGCGTGCGCGCACGCCCACGCACCTGCGCCTCAAGCCCCACCATCTGGCCGGGATTGAAGGCAGGCGCGATCACCTTGCGCTGCGCGGTGTGAATCGGGGGATCTTGCGCGATGAAGTTGGGGAAATCGAAATCGTTGACCTTCTCGGCAATCGTGATGTTGCCTAGTTTCCACGAGGACGAAAACGCCTCGGGCATCAGCTCGATTTCCTGGATGTGCTCATACGACACCGCTGACCAGTACCCGCCGAACGGGCTCTCCGGCCGCCAGCTGATCGGCATGTTTGCGCGCAGGAAAGCGAACGGCTCGCGCCAGGTATCCTCGGTATAAAGCGCGTTGGCACTTACATCATAGGGGTTGATCGCACGCTCGCGGTCAAGGGTGTGGCTCGCCATGTCCTGCTCCATCGGCCCGCTCGCTGTATGGCGGGGTGTCTTTGCAACTATGTTTAATCGACCGCTTAAAGTCCAGCCCGGAATGCACCACGTGTCCACGGTGCCCGATCCTTGTGGACGCCCGCTGGATTCGGTTCTAAACCTTTTCTCATCCCCGGGGAGCCAGTGCGGCTGAGAGGGGCTGGTCACGCAGCCCGACCCGTCGAACCTGAACCCGTTAGCACGGGCGGAGGGAGGGCCGGCATCACACCCGCGCCTGCATTCCGTCTCAAAGGAGCGCATATGGCCGACATCAATTCCAAGCTTGAGATAGGCGTCACCACCGGCCCGATCCGCGGCAGCCGCAAGATCCACGTCGAAAGCCCGCGCTTCCCTGGCCTCACCGTCGCCATGCGAGAGATCGCGCTTGAGCCCAGCGCGAATGAGCCGCCGCTGCGCGTCTATGACACCTCCGGCCCCTACACCGACACGACTGCGAGCATCGATATCGCCAAGGGCCTGCCCCAATTGCGCCGCGAATGGATCATGGGGCGCGGCGACGTGGCGGAATACGATGCGCGCGAAGTGAAGCCTGAGGACAATGGCCAGCTCGGCCCCGATCGCTCGGGCGGCGTACCGGCGTTCCCTATGCCGGTGAAGCGCCCGCTGCGCGCACTTCCCGGCGCGAACGTCAGTCAGATGCACTATGCCCGCCAGGGCATCATCACGCGCGAAATGGAATATGTCGCCATCCGCGAAAACCTCGGCCGCAAGCAGCTGAAGGAAGCCGCGGTGCGCGACGGGCAGGACTGGGGCGCATCGATTCCCGATTACGTAACGGCCGAATTCGTGCGCGATGAAGTCGCCCGCGGCCGAGCGATCATCCCCAACAATATCAATCACCCCGAGAGCGAGCCGATGGCAATCGGGCGCAATTTCCTCGTCAAGATCAATGCCAATATCGGCAACTCTGCCGTGGCATCCGATGTTGCCAATGAAGTCGAAAAGATGGTCTGGTCGATCCGCTGGGGCGCGGACACGGTGATGGACCTCTCGACTGGCCGCAACATCCACGACACGCGCGAATGGATCGTGCGCAACAGCCCCGTGCCGATCGGCACCGTGCCGATCTATCAGGCGCTCGAAAAGGTCGGCGGCGTAGCCGAAGACCTCACCTGGGAGATCTTCCGCGATACGCTGATCGAGCAGGCCGAACAGGGCGTCGACTACTTCACGATCCACGCCGGCGTGCGGCTCCCCTTTATCCCGCTCACAGCCAAGCGCGTAACCGGCCTCGTCAGCCGCGGCGGCTCGATCATGGCCAAGTGGTGCCTCGCGCATCACAAGGAATCGTTCCTCTACGAACACTTCGACGACATCACCGAGATCATGAAGGCCTATGACATCGCCTATTCGCTGGGCGATGGCCTGCGCCCGGGCAGCATCGCCGATGCCAACGACGAGGCCCAGTTCGCTGAGCTTTACACGCTGGGTGAGCTGACCAAGCGCGCCTGGGAGCAGGACGTGCAGGTGATGATCGAAGGCCCCGGCCATGTGCCGATGCACAAGATCAAGGAAAACATGGACAAGCAGCTCGCCGCTTGCGGTGAAGCGCCGTTCTATACGCTCGGGCCGCTCGTGACGGACATCGCGCCCGGCTACGATCACATCACCAGTGGCATCGGCGCGGCGATGATCGGGTGGTTCGGCACCGCGATGCTCTGTTACGTGACGCCCAAGGAGCACCTCGGCCTGCCCGATCGCGACGACGTCAAGGTCGGCGTCGTCACCTACAAGCTCGCTGCCCACGCCGCCGATCTCGCCAAGGGGCACCCCGCGGCCAAGTTCCGCGACGATGCGCTCAGCCGTGCGCGCTTCGATTTCCGCTGGCGCGATCAGTTCAACCTGTCGCTCGATCCTGACACGGCCGAGCAGTACCACGACCAGACACTGCCAGCAGAAGGCGCCAAGACCGCGCACTTCTGCTCCATGTGCGGCCCCAAGTTCTGTTCGATGAAGATCACGCAGGAAGTCCGCGATTTCGCCGCCAAACAGAACGCCGAGATCGCGACATTCGTGGCGAACGAGGCCGAAGCCGAAGCTGGCATGGCGGAAATGAGCGAGAAGTACCGCTTGGCGGGTAGCGAACTGTACCTGCCGGCTGCAGAATAAACGCCGATCCTCCCCATTTTTGCGAAGCACAAATGGGGAGGGGGACTGCCCGAAGGGTGTTGGAGGGGCACGCTCGGCAATGCGCAAGGCCTATGGTTCACCAATTGGCTCAATGTGCGTTATAACCACCGTATGAACGCGACCCTCAAGATCACCAAGATCGGCAATTCTGCCGGGATCATACTCCTGCGCGAGATGCTGTCCCACCTCGCGCTGAAGTTGGCGAGACACTCTCCGTGGTCACCACACCGGGCGGGATCGAGCTGCGTGCCGAAGAGCCGAACTTTTCGGCCCAGATGGCTGTTGCGCGCGAAGTCATGGTACGGCGCAAACGGGCCTTGCGCGAACTCGCGAAGTAACCATGTCTCAGGGTTGGCTCTGGGTCGCGTCCGAAGTGGCGCGCGCGGCGCATGCCGAGCAGCTTGCTGAACACGGCGGCGCGGAGGGTGTGCGCGACGATGGCCTGCTTGAAAGCGCCTTCACACGTCCGCGCAATCTGGCCAACTACGGCGATCCCGATGTTGCTGCGCTTGCGGCCTCCTATGCCAATGGCATCGCACGCAATAACCCGTTCGTTGATGGCAACAAGCGTACCGCTGCAGTCGTCGTGGAAACGTTTCTGGTGCTGAACGGCTTTATGCTGGCCGCAAACGATGCCGAACTCGTCGTTGCCATCCTCGCCCTCGCCGCAGGGGAACTCACCTATGACGAGCTCTCCGACTGGCTTCGCCAGCATGTGCGTCCGGCCTGAGGCTGCCGATTACAGTCGTTTAAGCCGCACCAGCGCCTCGTCTAAAGCCTGCAGAAACCGCGAGCGGTCCGCTTTGGAAAACGGGGCGGGACCGCCGATCACATCGCCGCCCGCGCGCAGGTCTGCCATGATCGCGCGAGTGGCGATCTGGCTGCCTATAGAATTGGTGGTAAAGGGCTTACCGGTCGACGAGAGGACCAGTGCGCCTGCTTTCAAGCAGCGGTCCGCCAGCAGGATATCGGCGGTTACAACCACGGTGCGCGGCCCCGCTTCTCCGGCGATCCAGTCGTCCGCCGCGTCGAACCCATCACTGACCACCACGCGGCGCACCAGCGGATGCACCGGCACCCGGAACGGCGCATTGCTGACCACCACAACCGCGACCTCATGCCGCCACGCGACCTTGTAGATCTCGTCCTTCACCGGGCAGGCATCGCCATCGATCAGAATGCGCAGTGCGGAATCTTCCGTGTTCATCGCGGCCCCTTGCCACAACGGCGCATGATCGTTCAATTCCTCCCCGTTCTTAGACAGGCTCAGAAGGCGAGGGTAACCACTGCTGGTGGCCAAGGACCCAAAAGCCGCCCCCACGCGTTTCCCCAGCGAGACCAGAGTTCGCCATTCCCGGCGCGCCTGTCTGTTGGAGATGGTGTGATGACCAAGTCTTTCCTTCTCGCCGCAATCGGCGCTGCTGCGATTGTCAGCGGTTGCTCGTCCGATGTCTACGGCCAGCGGCCCGGCTACGCTTCGGATCCGAATGCCGGTGAATGGGGCTATTATGACCGGAACTCGTACGACCAGTATGGCCGTTATGACTACAACAACCCGGATCCGAACGCCGGCGGCTATTACGCCGACCGCTATTACCGGCAGGACCGTCGCTATCGCGAGCGTCAGTTGCAAACAGACGACCGCGTCTATCGCGGCCGCGACAATCGGTACTATTGCCGCCGCGCCGATGGCACGACCGGCCTGATTGTTGGCGGTTTGGCGGGCGGAACGCTGGGAGCCATTATCGCGCCGGGCGATTCGCGTACACTTGGCGCGATTATCGGCGGCGTTGGCGGCGCGGCGATCGGTCAGTCGCTCGATCGCAGCAACCAGCGTAAAAACGTCCGCTGCCGCTAAGCGGAAACGCGGCCCTCTCCCTCGCTCGGGGGGAGAGGGCGCAGGCGTTCAGCCGCTCTTTTTCATGTTGTCGAGTCCGGCAACGACTCCTGCCTTCTGGCTGGGGTTGGAGGCATTCAGCTTTTTGGGCGCTTCCGCCTTGGGCTTGCGCACTTCGCGGCTCGATTTCTTCTGGCTCTTGGCCATCATCGCTCTCCATCCAGGCGGCGTGCCCGGGCAGCAGCGGTAGGCCTTTGGCGCGGTGTTGGCCAGCATTGGCGCGCCATGATGGCCGGCGAGACGAAAAAGCCCTTGCTGAGCGCCAGAGCAGCGGGCCGGTAAGGGCTGTTTTCAGTTCGGCTCAGTTCGCGGCGACCTGGATACCCAGCGCCCGGGCCTTGGCCTGCGAAAACGCGACACTCTGGTGGTCGAAATTGCCCGAAACGAGGTTGCCCTTTACATGCAGTTCGAATGGAACCTTGCCGGAAAAAGCCGTACCACGAATAACACGCTCGCTGCCGGTGACTTCGGTTGTATATTCATAGATCACGCCCTGATGCGAAAACTGGTGGTCAGCACCGGCATCTTTGGCAGATGCAGCGACCGGCTCGCCAATGAGCAGAGCAGCAAAAACGATCTGCAAGGATTTGAAGTTAATGGCAATTTCCCCTTTGAATTCGGAAAGAATTGCCTTCAAGCACCCCTGTTTTCTGGTTCCCCCTATGGATATGCTGCAAGTGCGAGGCCACAAATGTGATGATCGCCGCACCACTTGCAAAAAGCGCAAGCAGCGTGCTCGCTTGGCTGCTGCGGTGCTCGGCATGGCGCTTTCAGCCTGTGCGCCGGCACCCGCTGCACCGCCTGTATCTGCGCCCGTGATCGTTGGTGGTTGGGACACTGCCGATCCCGCCAGCGAAGCGGTGCAAAACGCTGCCAGGTATGCAGTGACCCTGCTCCCGGAAGGGCAGGGCACGCTCGCCGAAGTGCGCTCGGCGCAGACGCAAGTCGTTGCCGGAGTCAATTTCCGCATGGTCCTGCGCCTTGCCAATGGCACGATGTGGGAGGCGACCGTCTGGCATAAGCTCGATGGCAGCTACGCCCTCAGTGGTGTGCAGTCGAAGCCCTGAACCTCAACGTTTGCGAACAAACTCGGCACGCAGAACCAGGCCTTTGATCCCGTCGAAGCGGCAGTCTATTTCCTGCGCGTCGCCGGTCAGGCGGATGGACTTGATCAAGGTCCCGCGCTTGAGCGTCTGCCCCGCTCCCTTGACCTCGAGGTCCTTGATCAGCGTGACCTGATCGCCATCGGTCAGCAGGTTACCGACCGAATCGCGTACCTCGACTGCGCCTTCCGCAGCCCGCTTGGCGGCGAGATCTGCCGCCGGAAGCCACTCTCCGCTGTCCTCGTCATAGACGTAGTCGTCATCGCTCATGGTTTGCTCGATTTTTGAAAGGGCAGGACGCCTGAAACCCATAGCGCGAGCCAGACCAGCACCGGCTGCAGAAACATGCGCGGTACGTGATAGCCCAAGCCCAGCCCGTGATCGGGTCTCGCCATGTCGCGGATGAAATGGACGATGTTGGCTGGAAACACACAGACCGCATACAACGCAAGGCCCCAGCCTGCCGCGCGTTGCAGCTGGGGCGACCATGGCTGGAGCAGGCCCACTGCTCCGGCCAGCTCCGCCACACCGGTCAGCATCACCACCAGCTCGGGCGCGGGCACCCATGTCGGCATGATGCCGAGGAAGGGGTGAGGAAACGCCAGATGCAGTGCGCCGGCAAGCGCATAGGCCAGCGCCAGAACCCAGCGCAGGACAATACGGGCCAACGGGCGCGCTGCTGGCAGATCAGCCAGCGGTAAGCGCTCCGGTGACCCAGATAATCGTCATGGCACTTGCTGCCAAAAGCAGGCCGATCAGCAAAACCCAGCGCATCACGCCGGAGGTTTCGCCCCCGCGCGCTTCATCGGTAGACAAGTGCGTTTCTTCGCCTTCGCGGTACATGCCCGAGGTTCCTTCCGTTCAAGAGAACCGCCCCACAGCAAAGAGTGCGCCTTTGCGGCGCAGTGGTCAACGCCCCTCGGTCAACGCCCAGCAATCACTCAGTCGCGCAGCAATTCGTTGATGCCGGTCTTGCTCCGGGTCTGTGCGTCGACCGTCTTGACGATGACAGCGCAGTACAGCGAGGGGCCGGGCGTGCCATCGGGCAGGGGTTTGCCCGGCATCGCACCGGGCACGACCACGGCATAGGGCGGTACCTTGCCCATGTGGACCTCGCCCGTCGCGCGGTCGACGATCTTGGTCGAGGCGCCAAGGTATACGCCCATCGAGAGCACCGCGCCCCGGCCTACCACGACACCTTCGGCCACTTCGGACCGCGCGCCGATAAACGCACCGTCTTCGATGATCACCGGGCCGGCCTGCAGTGGTTCGAGCACACCGCCAATGCCGGCGCCGCCCGAGATATGCACATTCTTGCCGATCTGTGCGCAGGAGCCGACCGTCGCCCAGGTGTCGACCATCGTGCCTTCATCGACAAATGCGCCGATATTAACGAAGCTCGGCATCAGCACGACGCCCTTGGCGATATGCGCACCGCGCCGAGCAACCGCGCCGGGTACGACGCGGAAACCGGCCTCGCGGAAGCGGTTCTCGCCCCATCCGGCAAACTTGGAGGGGACCTTGTCATAGGCCGGCGCACCGCCTGCTGCAGCCTCAATCAAGGCGTTGTCATTGAGCCGGAACGAGAGCAGCACGGCCTTCTTGAGCCACTGGTTGACCTGCCAACCTCCGTTAGCTGGCTCGGCCACGCGGACTTTGCCCGCATCAAGCAGTTCGAGCGCGGCTTCCACCACCTTGCGCACCGCAGTGTTGGCGGGCGTAACGTCGGCGCGAGCCTCCCAAGCGGCTTCGATCGCGGCCTGCAATTCAGCGGTCATGGCAAAGTTCCCCGAAATAGAGGGAGCCGCCTAACCGAGCGCGGCGCTGCCCGCAAGCTCCGGGGCGAGTGTATCGAGCCACAAGGGCAGATCGTCGATAACCAGATCGATCGCGGCGTCGTCCTTGGCGCGGTCGCCCCATTCGCTCGCGCAGTCGAGCCACACGGTCTGCATGCCTAGCGCCTTGGCCGGAGGGAGGTTGCGCGCCGAATCCTCGACGAAAACAGCGCGTTCGGGGTTAAACCCGAAGGCCTCGATCAGCCCGTGGTAGGCTGACGGTTCGGGCTTCGGGCGAAAGTCCATGGCGATCACGTCCCACATGCCTTCAAAGCAGCCGGTGAGATCCAGCGCGGCCACGACCTTTTCGGCATAAAGCCTGTCGCCATTGGTGAAAATGAGGCGGCGGCCGGGGAGAGCGAGCAGCCTGTCTGCCAGGCGCGGTGCCTTGTTCAGCACGCTCATGTCCACATCGTGCACGAAATCGAGGAATTCGCGCGGATTTATAGCATGATAATGCATCAGGCCCGCCAGCGTGGTGCCGTGATCGTGGAAATACATCTTCTGCACGCGCCGGGCTTCCTGTGCATCGCAGCCCAGCAGATCCGCAATGAACAGGCCCATGCGCTGGTCGATCTGGCCAAACAGCCCGCAGGCCGGCGGATAGAGCGTGTAATCCAGATCAAAGATCCAGCAATCGACGCGTGTCGGGTCAAATGCCACCCGCTCAGCTCCCCGCCGGCGTGGGGGTAAGCTTGCGCAAGCGGCCGCCCGCGCCATCCTCGAGGATATAGATCGCACCGTCAGGTCCCTGCTCAACCTCGCGGATGCGGTTGCCCAGCGGAATGCGCTCGATCTCCTTTGCGCCTTCGCCTTTGGTTTCCACGCGCACCAGCCCGCCGCTGACCAGCCCGGTGCAGATGGCATGACCCTTCCAGCCCGGGAACAGCGTACCCGAATAGAAAATCAGGTCGCCCGGAGCGATAACCGGGTTCCAGCTGATTGCCGGCGCCTCCAGATCGGGGCGCGTGGCATGGCGCGGAATTGGCGTTCCGTCGTAATTGTCGCCGTTTGAAACGAGCGGCCAGCCATAGTTCTTGCCTGGCTTGACGTGATTGAGCTCGTCACCGCCCATGGGCCCATGTTCCAGATCCCAGAGTTCGCCCTTGGCGTCGAACGCCAGCCCCAGTGCATTGCGATGGCCATAGGACCAGATCTGGCTCGACTTGTTGCGCTTGCCCGCAAAGGGATTTCCGGGGGCCGGCGTGCCATCGGGCAAGAGCCGCACGATCTTTCCGAGGTTGACCTTGAGATCCTGCGCCGGGGTGAACTTCTGCCGCTCGCCCGAGCTGATGAACAGATATTGGCCGTCGGGCGAAAACGCGATCCGGTGCGAATAGTGTCCTTGACCGGTCACCTTGGGCGCCTGACGCCAGATCACCTGAAGCCCTTGCAGGCGCGGCCCCGTCGAGGGAAATTCAATCTTCGCGCGGGCCACCACCGCGCCAAACCGGTCTCCGCTGCCGGCGGCTTCGATCCAGCTCAGGTAGATCATCCTGCTGGTCTCGTAATCAGGTGCGGGGACGACATCGCCAAACCCGCCCTGGCCGCCATAAGCGACGACCGGAACGCCCCTGACATCCTGCGCCGTCCGCCCATGCCGCCACAGCTTGAGCTTGCCCTTCTTTTCGGTGATGAGCGCAAAGTTGCTGCCCGGCAGGAAGGCCATGGCCCAGGGCTCGTCGAACACGGCCTCGTCCGTGATCGTCACCTGGGTGATCTGCTTGGTGGGTGAAGTAACAATGACATTGTCGCCCGCAGCGGCAGGGCTGCTGCACCCGGCGATGGCCATCACGGCCAGGGAGGTAAGGATCGCTGTTTTCATGAGAATCACAATGCCAGTGAACATGCCGTCTGTCAGTGACTGTTTACCGTCCGGACGGAACGGCTCATCGGTGATCATCGGCGTGGACGAGGCGGGACGCGGACCACTTGCGGGACCGGTCGTCGCAGCGGCTGTCGTGCTGGGAGCTGAGGTCCCTGCAGGTCTTGGCGACTCCAAGACGATCACCGCGAAGCGCCGCGGAGCACTGGAAGGCGCAATCAAGCAACATTGCCTGTGGTCGGTGGGCGTTGTCGAAGCCGACGAGATTGACCGGCTGAACATTCTAGGCGCGACGATGCTGGCGATGACCCTCGCAGTCGCGGCGCTGAGCGAGTTGCTGCAAAACACACCGATCGAGATGGTGCTGATCGACGGCAACATGACCCCTGCCGCCCGTCGGCCCGAATGGCGCTGGCCGGCCCGCGCCATTGTGCGCGGCGATGCAAGCGAGCCGTGCATTTCGGCAGCCTCGATCATCGCCAAGGAGCACCGAGACCGGCTGATGCGCGCCGCCGCAGCCGTGCATCCGCACTATGGCTGGGAACGCAACGCCGGCTACGGCACCGCCGAGCATTTGGCCGCGCTGAGAAAGCACGGCGCGACCCCGTTACATCGCCGCAGCTTTGCGCCGGTTGCCGCCGTATTCAGGGCAGGCGATTAGCGGACCAATTTTTTTGGCCGGTGAATCCCGACTGCCACACCACCAGATCTAGCGCCACGCTGCCGCGACAGACTCCAGATATGGATGCGGACTCGTTTCGTTCTCCGTCACTAGAAGGTCGCGACTCGCCAAATTCCCGCGAGTCGCGACTTGACGGCGAGTCCGGGATGATTCACTTGGGGGTTCGGCGAGCAGGGGATTTGGCGCGATGGTAACTCTGACCAAGGAACGATTGGCCAAGGGGACCTTGACCAAAGGACAGGCGCGCGCGCTGCGCGGGGCGGAAACGGCGAAGGCCACGCGGCTGACCCTGCCGCTCGGGCAAATCCTGCGCGGCGATTGCATCGAGCACATGCGCGGTTTGCCCAGCGGCTCGATCGACATGATCTTCGCTGATCCGCCTTACAACCTCCAGCTCGGCGGTGATCTCGCGCGTCCGGACGGCAGCCATGTCGATGCCGTAACCGACGCCTGGGACAAGTTCGACAGCTTTGCCGTCTACGACCAGTTCACGCGCGAATGGCTCACCGAAGCGCGGCGCCTGCTGAAGCCTGACGGATCGATCGGGGTGATCGGCAGCTATCACAACATTTTCCGTGTCGGGGCAATCCTGCAGGATTTGGGGTTCTGGATCCTCAACGATATCGTTTGGCGCAAAGCCAATCCGATGCCCAATTTCAAGGGCACACGCTTCACCAACGCGCATGAGACGTTGATATGGGCCTCACGCAGCGAGAAATCGAAGTACACATTCAATTACCGCGCGATGAAGACGCTCAATGACGAGTTGCAAATGCGCTCGGATTGGGTGCTGCCGATTTGCGGCGGCCAAGAACGCATCCGCAAGGACGGCGTGAAGGCCCACCCGACCCAGAAGCCCGAGGCGCTGCTCTACCGGGTGATGCTGGCTACGACCAACACCGGTGACGTCGTGCTCGATCCCTTCTTCGGCACCGGCACAACCGGTGCCGTTGCCCGCCGACTTGGCCGGGAATGGATCGGCTGTGAGCGCGAGGGCGACTATATCGCGGTGGCCGAGGAGCGCATCGCTGCCGCGCTTCCGCTCGATGAAAGCGCGCTCACCACGATGATGAGCAAGCGCGCGGCCCCGCGCGTTGCGTTCGGCCATCTTGTCGAGACCGGACTGATCGCACCGGGCGCGCAGTTGTTCGATCGCAAGCGGCGCTGGCTGGCGACAGTCCGCGCCGATGGCTCGATCCTGTCAGGTGCGATCACCGGTTCGATCCACGGTGTGGGTTCACAGGTTCAGGAGGCCCCAGCCTGCAATGGCTGGACTTTCTGGCATGTAGAGCACGAGGGCGAGATCAAGCCGCTTGATGCGCTGCGCCAACTGTACCTCCTTGCGGTCGAAGACTGACATGCTGCCGCTGTTTGGACCAGTGCTGGTCTCACTGCAGCAGCCACTGCTGCTAAGCTATCATGCGCGCTGGACCGGGCATGTCGTGATGACGCATCTGCGCGCGCTACGTTCTGGTTCGAAACGCTAGACGGAACCGCACACAGCCATCATGCAAAAGCTCTATATCCGCCCGATCGGCTTTGCCGAAAGCCCACAGAGCGAGGAGGGCGCGTCCATCCGGATTGCTGGTGGGCTCGTCCATGCCGCGCGCTTTGCGCTGATCGTGCGCGAGGGGACGCGCATCCTCTCGCGCCGCCGGTTCAGTGCCGACGAAGCTCCTGCCATGCTGGGGGCATTGCCCGATGCGCTCTCAGCGGAAGGCGCGGCGCAGTGGGCCAATCTGCAGGCGCAACATGTGCCGCTGACTTGCGGCGCGCGCTTGCTTCGGCTCGATCAGCCGCAAGTCATGGGCATCCTCAACGTGACGCCCGACAGCTTTTCTGATGGCGGCAAGTTCCTCGACAAGCCTGAGGCAGCATTGGAACATGCCGCGGCCATGCTCGAGGCGGGGGCTGCGATCATCGACGTCGGCGGGGAATCCACCCGTCCGGGCGCGCCCGCCGTGTGGGAAGGCGACGAGGTCAAGCGCGTCGTCCCAGTGATTGCGAGACTGGCCGCCAGCGGCGCTGCTATCTCGATCGACAGCCGCCGCTCGACAGTGATCGCAGAGGCGCTGGCGGCCGGCGCGCATATCGTCAACGATGTCTCGGGGCTGCGGCATGATCCGCGTTCGATCGAAGTTGTTGCCGCAAGCGGCGCGCCTGTCGTGCTGATGCATGCGCCAGGCGGCGAGAAAGACCTCCATGCCGATGGTGACTACGGCGATGTCGTGCTCGATGTGTTCGACGCGCTGCGCGAGCGGCGCGATGCGGCGGTGGCGGGTGGTATTGCGAGGGACAAGATCCTGCTTGATCCGGGCGTGGGCTTCGGCAAGTCGCTGGCCGAAAATCTGGCGCTGATCAATGCGCTGCCGCTGTTCCACGCGCTCGGACAGCCCTTGCTACTGGGCGCGAGCCGCAAGCGCATGATCGGAGCGTTGTCCAACGAAGTGCCGGCCCACAAGCGGCTCGGCGGTTCGGTTCTGCTGGCCGGACGCGGCTTCGATTCCGGCGTGCAGCTCGTGCGGGTTCACGATGTGACCGAAACCGTGCAAGCCTTGCGCGTCTGGCGCGGCCTGCGCGATGCGGCGCTGACCGATTTCAGCCAGCTCGAGGCTTGACCGGCTGAGGCAACGGCGGCCCGCCAAGCTCCGCGTTGTCCTCTCCGATCGAGCGAGCGGGACACACTTCGAAGCTACATACCGAGAATGTTACCGGCGCGCGCATCTTGAGGTACTCGCCCTCTGTCGGATGGATGCGATGCTGAAAGAAATCGACCGCCTGCAAATGCGGATCATCGGTCACGTCCTGCAGATCGCGCACGGGCATGGCGGGGATGTCATGCTCGATCATCAGGCGCATCCATTCAGCGGTCGTCCGCTTCGGCGTGCGCAGCGCCATTTCCTGATAGAACGCGCTCATGTACTTCACGCGGGACCGGTAATCAGCAAAGCGTGGATCACTGGCCAGTTCGGGAGCGGCCATCAGTTCGATCATGATATCAATGGAATCGGGCGTATAAGGCACGATCACGATATGGCCGTCTGCCGTGGGGGAGGGCTGGCGATAGGGATCGATCTGGCGCGGATAGCCGGCTGTCTCCTGCGGCGGCACCAG
>JBJXEK010000297.1:0-10679 GCA_046155055.1 Novosphingobium sp.
ATATTCGCAGTGTAGCCAGTAAATTCGGTCGCACCAGCGCGTTCGGCGATATCGAACCACACTTCGCTGTCGGCAGTCTGGCCTGAGCCTTTCCATGCCGCGCGCGCCGCCGCCTTCTGCTGCGCCATCGCGGCTTCGAAGCCGGCACGGTCGACTGAAATGCCCCGCGCGCGCAGCGCGTCTTCGGTCAGGTCATAGGGGAAGCCGAACGTGTCATAGAGCTTGAACGCCGTCTCACCCGGCAGGCTGTCGCCCTCGCCCAAATCGCCAGCCTCTTCATCGAGCAGGCGCAAGCCGTTCGCCAGCGTCCGGCGGAACTGGATTTCCTCGCGCAGCAGCGTCTCTTCGACCAGTGGCTGAGCGCGGCCCAGCTCGGGAAAGGCCTGGCCCATCTCGGCGACCAGCGAACCGACCAGCCGGTGCATCAGCGGTTCTTTCGCGCCGAGGAGGTGCGCATGACGCATCGCGCGGCGCATGATCCGGCGCAGCACATAACCGCGCCCTTCGTTGGAGGGCAGCACCCCGTCTGCCAGCAGGAAGCTGGAAGAGCGCAAATGGTCCGCAATCACGCGGTGGCTGGCACGGCTCTCGCCCTCGGCTTTGGTCGCCGTCAGGCTTTCAGACGCGGCGATCAGCGCGCGGAACGTATCGGTGTCGTAATTGTCGTGCTGGCCCTGCATGACCGCGGCAATACGCTCGAGGCCCATGCCGGTGTCGATACTCGGGCTCGGCAGATTGGAGCGGGTGCCATCGGCGGCCTGCTCGAACTGCATGAACACCAGGTTCCAGATCTCGATGAACCGGTCGCCATCCTCGTCGGGTGAGCCCGGGGGCCCGCCGAAGATATGCGCGCCATGGTCGAAGAAGATTTCCGAGCACGGCCCGCACGGTCCGGTATCGCCCATTGACCAGAAATTGTCCGAAGTCGGGATGCGGATGATGCGGTCTTCTGAAATGCCAGCGATCTTGCGCCACAGGTCGAACGCCTCGTCGTCGGTGTGATAGACCGTAACGAGCAGCTTGTCCTTGGGCAGCCCCCATTCGCGGGTCAGCAGGGTCCAGGCATGCGTGATCGCCTGCTCCTTGAAATAGTCGCCGAACGAAAAGTTGCCGAGCATTTCGAAGAACGTGTGGTGCCGCGCAGTGTAGCCCACATTGTCGAGATCGTTGTGCTTGCCCCCGGCGCGCACGCACTTCTGCGAGGAGGTTGCGCGCTTGGTGGCGCGGGTCTCCAGCCCGGTGAAGACGTTCTTGAACGGGACCATGCCCGCATTGGTGAACATCAGCGTCGGATCGTTATACGGCACCAGCGGCGCGGACGGCACGATCTCGTGCCCGGCCGTGCCGAAGTAGTCGAGGAAGGATCGGCGGATTTCGTTCGTCGAGGTCATACCTTGCCGATTAGGCGAGCGCTCGGCGTGTAACAAGCACGTTTCAGCCCTTCACGCCCGCTTGTACCCACGAACCGAACCTGCACCTGCTGCGGTCAGGTATTGTCGGCGGTCGCAGTCACCAGCCAGGCCGCCGCCGGGAAGCAGACCCGGCCACCGACATGGCGCGATTGCACAAGTTCGAGCAAGCCGCGCTCGAACATGGCACGGGCCTTGTCGGGAAGGAACCGGATAGCGGCGGCAGCGGGGCCGATTCGGCTAAAGAACGACAGCGCATCGACCACCGGATTTGTGCCAGAGCCGACCACATAGGCAAAATCGAGTGGCTCGAACTGGATATCACGCCAGCCCTTGAGACACGTGCGCACATGATCCGGATGAGCGAATGCGAAGGGTCCGGGCGCGAACGCTGCGGGCGCCCCGGGCTGGGCCGGGGGCAGAAGCCGCGCAATCTCCGCGGCCCACATGTTCTCAGCCGCCGCACGGAAACACGAAAACACCATTCGCGCTCCCGGTGCCGCGATTTCGGACAAATGGCCGAACGCTGCCGGAGGATTGTCGAAGAACATGACCCCGTGGCGCGATACAAAAAGCTCGATCGGCCCCGCCTCACTGCGCCACACGGCAGCGTCGGCGACTTCAAGCGTCATTCCGGGGACGCCCTGTGCCCGAGCGCGCGCCGCCTCGATGAGGTCTGCCGAAATATCGATACCGGTGACGCGCGCAGCCGGTCGCGCCTTTGCCACGGCAATCGAAAGCTCACCGGCCCCGCAACCAACGTCCACCACGCGGCCGCCCGGCTCGGATGCGATCGCGGAGAGCAGATGCGGCGTGAGCGCAGCGAAGCTGCGGTCAGTCCGCTCCCACTCGGCCGCCCAGTTCTGGCCGACCCGCCCCCGCCATTCTTGTGCGCCTGTCATGCACTGCAGGCTAGGCGCGGCCTGCGGACCCGACAAGCCTTATCGCAGTGAGGCTTACATCGAGAAGTACGGGCCGGCCTTGGCGCGTGCGGCCTGCCAGGCGGGACGTGCATGGACTGCCGCAACAAAGGCGGCGAGGTTGGGGTACTTCTCACCCATACCCTGCATGATCGCGACTTCTGCAGGGAAACTCAGCATCACATCGGCGCCGGTCCACTTGTCACCGATAAAGTGGCCAGACGGGCGCAGAATGGTGTCGAGATAGCCGAAGAAGGCACCAAGCTGATCGTCGATCCGAGGGCGGAGCGGCGCGCCCGCCTCGCCAAGGCTTGAGACATAGAGATTGAGCAGGATCGGCGTCATCGCCGAACCTTCGGCAAAATGCATGAGTTCAAGATGGCGCAGCGCATCGTCACTGCCCGCAGCTGGCAGCCACGCGCCGCCGCCAAAATTGTCGCACAGATATTGCACGATTGCGCCCGATTCTTCGATGACCCGGCCATCGACCTCAAGCAGCGGTGACTTGCCGAGCGGATGCACAGCCTTGAGTTCGGGCGGCGCGAGATTGGTTACAGCATCGCGCTGATACGTGCGCAGTTCATAGGGAACCGCGAGTTCCTCCAGCAGCCAGAGGACCCGCTGCGAGCGGCTGTTGTTGAGGTGGTGGAGAACGATCTGCATCAATGCATCCTTCTAGCTGGTTTGCACCACGCTAAGATCTTTTCAGCACCCGGGGAAGCGTCCCGAAGCGAAACCGCGCAAAAAGAAACCCGGCGCGTTCCGCCCTTGGAACGCGCCGGTCTTTGGACTGGCGGCGCGTGCGAGGGGATGGGTAAGCACCCACCTTGCCACACTGGCCACCTGAAGGATTAAACGTCGTCGTCCGCGTCCGGACCCGCCATCAATCCTTCGGCGACTTTGTCGGTCTGGCCGCGGATCGCAGCTTCCAACTGGTCGCAAAGTTCCTTGTGTTCGCGCAGATATGTCTTGGCGTTCTCACGCCCCTGGCCGATCCGAATGGAGTCGTAGCTGAACCACGCGCCCGACTTCTCGACCACGCCGGCCTTGACGCCGAGATCGAGAATCTCGCCGATCTTCGAGATGCCCTCGCCGTACATGATGTCGAATTCGACCTGCTTGAACGGCGGCGCAACCTTGTTCTTGACGACCTTGACGCGTGTCGCGTTGCCCACGATCTCATCGCGGTCCTTGATCTGACCAGTGCGGCGGATGTCGAGCCGGACCGAGGCATAGAACTTGAGCGCGTTGCCGCCGGTAGTGGTTTCCGGGTTGCCGTACATCACGCCGATCTTCATGCGCAGCTGGTTGATGAAGATCACCATGCAGCGCGAGCGGCTGATCGAGCCGGTCAGCTTGCGCAGACTCTGCGACATAAGGCGCGCCTGCAGGCCGACGTGGCTGTCGCCCATCTCGCCCTCGATCTCAGCGCGGGGGACCAGCGCTGCGACCGAGTCGACCACGAGCACGTCGATCGCATTCGAGCGCACCAGCGTGTCGACAATCTCGAGCGCCTGTTCGCCCGTGTCGGGCTGCGAGACGATGAGCTCGTCGATGTTGACGCCAAGCTTCTTGGCATAGACCGGATCGAGCGCATGCTCGGCATCGACGAAAGCCGCGGTGCCGCCGCCGCGCTGCGCCTCGGCAATTACGTGGAGCGCCAAGGTCGTTTTCCCCGAGCTTTCCGGCCCATAGATCTCGATCACACGGCCGCGCGGCAGGCCGCCGACGCCGAGCGCAATATCAAGCCCGAGCGATCCGGTAGGGATTACTTCGACCTGCATCGTCTCCTTCGAGCCAAGCCGCATCGCTGAACCCTTGCCGAACGCCTTGTCAATCTGGGCGAGCGCTGCATCGAGCGCTTTCTGACGGTCCATGTCTTTGTCTTTGCCTTCCTGGATAAGCTTCAACTGTGCCGCCATGGCTGCTTCCCTTTGCTAGTAATGACCGAACCGAACCGTCAATGCCAGCCTTGTACCCATTATGTTCCAATGGAACAAGAGAGGAACGATATTCCTCGCCAAATTGGTGGGGATTTTTCCCAAGCAATTGGTACTAATAGTTTTTATCTAATCCTCGATAGTGCGTGGAGCGATCCCAGACACGATAACCTACGAAATTGCCACCAGTCCTGAACAAATTTTCCGGGGAAGGTTTGGCTTGACGCGGTTGTACTAGCCGTCTGCCGCGCAATTGACAGCGCTCAGGCCCGTTCGTAGCCCCTTCCGCAGCCGGGCAGTTCGTGCCCGGCAGTTGCATGGAGACGCGCATGAAGGCCTCGTTCTGTTTGATGGTCGGCGCGGCGACCACGGCGCTTTCCATGGCCGCGCCTGCCTGTGCAGCGGACGATCCGGCCCTGCCCATGCCGGTGCGCGTGATGCCGATCAACGACCACCTGACAGCGTTTTACCAGGGCCGACCGGACGAGGCGTCTGTCAATCCCGGCCCGAAACACTGGCCCGATCTGGGCGCGATCTTCGTCGGTGTCGCGACGTATGCGGTCCATAAGGGTGACACCGCGCTGGTCTATGACACCTTCACCGACACCGCCTCGGCGCAATGGGTGCGCAATTGGCTGGCCAAGGCCGGCGTCAAGCATTTCATGCTGGTCAACAGCCACTGGCACCTTGATCACATCGGTGGCAACGCGGTTTATGCCGACAGCCCGCGCTTTGCGACCGAGGCAACCAGGGTCAAGCTGGTCGCAAAACGCGCCGCGATCGAGGACGGCACCGAAGAAGGCCCCCCTGCAATCAAGCCGCTCGCCGTGCCCGATATCGGCCTCACCTCTGACACGACCGTGATGGTCGGCACTGTGCGGGTGTTGCTGCGCCCGGAAGCGATCCATTCGGCGGACGGCCTCGTGATCGAGTTGCCAGACGACAAGATCCTTCTCGCCGGCGATACGCTGGAAGACACCGCCACGTTTGTCGCCGAGCCGCTGTCCATACCGCAGCAATACGGTAATCTGGGCGCAATGCGGCAGTGGGGATTCACAAAAATCCTGCCCAATCACGGCAACCCGGAGGTCATAACCAAGGGCGGCTACGGTCTCGGCCTGATCGACATGACCCGCGCCTATATCCGCAGGCTGGTCGAGCATTCGCATGACGCCGATTTCCAGGAGCAGTCACTCGAAAGCTTCGTGGACGATGCGGTGAAGCGCGGCGATATCAGCGTGTGGTGGGCCTATCACGAAGCTCATGCCAACAATCTGTCGGTGGTCGCCAAGGCGTGGAAAAACCAAGCGATTCCAGACTTCAACAAGCTGCCGTAGCTCGTTCTATCTCGCCTTTAACACATCCTCCACCGCCGTGCAGATCTGCGCGACGCTGAAAGGCTTGGCGAGGAAGTACATGTTGGGAATGTCGATCTCGCGGCGCAGCTGCTCCTCGGCGTAGCCCGACATGAACAGCACCGGCAGTTCTGGACGCAAGCGGCGGATTTCGCGCGCCATAGCCGGGCCATCCATGCTGGGCATAACGACGTCGGACAGCACGAGATCGAACTCGCCCACCCCGTCTATGGCCCCGTCGATCGCACGCCCAAGTGCTTCCAGACCCTCCTCGCCGTCCGCCGCCGTGGTCACTTCATAACCCTGCCGGACAAGTGCGCGCTCGGCCACCGCACGCACGGTATCCTCATCCTCGACCAGCAGGACACGCCCGCCGCCCGACCACTGCCGGCGCTTGGCCGGCCGCGCGGCGGCAGCGGCCTGCGCGGCGGCTTCGGCGGTCTCGGCCGCATCGGGCACATGGACGGGCAGGTAAATCGAAAAGCGCGTACCCTTGCCCACCTCGCTCTCGGCAAAGATGAACCCGCCCGATTGCTTGACGATGCCGTAGACCGTGGAGAGCCCGAGCCCGGTGCCTTTGCCCTTTTCCTTTGTTGTGAAGAACGGCTCGAAGATCTTGCCGATCTGCGCGGGTTTGATGCCGTGGCCGGTGTCTTCGACGATGAGCGCGGTATAATCGCCGATCGGCAGGATATCGCTTTTCATCGCGCGCACATCGGCGCTGGTCACGCGCCGAGTCATCAGGCGCAGCATGCCGCCCGCCTTGCTGCTCGGGATCGCGCCCGAACTGGCGCTATTCCCGTTCATCGCATCGCGCGCATTGACCGCGAGGTTCAGCAGCACCTGCTCGAGCTGCACCGGATCGGCGCGGACGAGCCCGAGATTGCGGTCATGCGTCACTTCCAGCACGATCTTCTCGCCCAGCAGGCGTTTCAACAGCGTGGAGATTTCTGCGACCACATCAGGCAGCTGCAACACTTCGGGCCGCAAGGTCTGCTGGCGCGAGAACGCAAGCAGCTGGCGCGTGAGGCTGGCCGCGCGGTTGGAATTCGCGCGAATCTGCTGGATATCGTCGTAGTCACTGTCGCCAGGGGTGTGGCGCATCAGCATGAGATCGCAGTAGCCGATAATCGCGGTCAGCACGTTGTTGAAATCATGCGCCACGCCGCCAGCGAGCTGGCCCACCGCCTGCATCTTGGTTGCCTGCGCAATCTCGCGCTTCAGCCGCGTTTCCTCGGACGAGTCCTTGAGGCTGAGGATCACCGCGCCCTCACCCAGCCCGCGCACGCCCGCAAGGCTCAGCGAAACCGGGTCTTCAGGGGAAGTGCGCAGCCGCACGGCGACATCACCCGCCCCGCTCGCACCTTGGGCAAAACGGCGCACGGCATCGGCAATGGCGCCCTTGTCCTCGCGGATCACAAGATCGGACGGATAGGGCGGCGGTGCGCTTTCGTCATGCCCGGCGGCGCGCAGGAAGGCCTTGTTGGCAAACAGGAAGCGGCCATCCCGGTCGGTCATGGCAAGGCCCAGCGGCAGCCGCGCGAGCAGCGCTTCGATCTGCGGCAGGCCGGTGCGGGCGTCGCCCACGCCGCCCTGGTTGTCCACCAGCAGGAACAGCGAAGCGGTCTGCGCGGGATCGGCGGGCGCAGATCCTTTGGCCGTCGCATCCGGATCGGCGATCGGCACATGGATCAGGCGGACCGGCGCGCCCTTGCTGCCTTCGCGCGCATAGAAGATGCGCTCCTGCTCATCCGCATGGAAATAGCCGACGAAATCGGTGCCGGTGATCTCGGTATCGGTATCGCCCGCCGCGCGGGCGGCAAACAGCGGATTGGCAGCATGTATCCGGCCATCGGGCGCGACGACCGCCGCCTGGATCCCCTCTCGCGCCAGTGCCCGGCCCACCTTGCCGCTGACATGGTCAATGGCCTCGGCCAGCGGATCATGCCGCACCACCGGCTCGAAACGCCAGACCAGAAAGTCCTCGCCCCGCCCGGCGCGGTCGATCTCCAGCCGCCATTGCACGCCCGCAGTGTCGATCGGCTCGACCACGGCGCGCCCGTCCCGCCAGGCTGTCCGCGCCGCCGTTTCGACCGCCTCGCGCTGAGCCGACTCCAGTCCGAGGCGCGGCGGAGCAGCCCCGATACCGAAGCATTCGGCAAACCGCGTGTTGGCGCAGGTAAGCCGTCCGGCCCGGTCGATAATCGCCATGGCCTGCTCGCCGCGATCGATCGCGGCATGCGTCACCGACCAGTCGGGCGCGGCAAACTCGGCAGCCTCGGGTTCGCCCCGCAGGCGCAGCGCGAAGAACAGCGCGGCGGCAAGGCAGCCGACCCCGCCGGCATAGGCCAGCGCGACCACCGGCTCGCGCGATATCAGCCAGAGCACCAGCGCACTGACTGCCACGCCGCTGATCACCATCGACCATTCGCGCCAGTGCGTCCGCGATTCCGGGCTTTCGGGGTTCGTCATGCGCGCGGTTCAGCGCCTGCAACCGGCTTGGCATTCAGCATGGCCGCGCGCGCCAGCCGGGTCCGGCGGCGGCGCGCCGTCCACCAGCGCCAGATCAGCACCGACGCGGCGTAGCCCGCCACGGCAGAAACAACCGCAATCGCCAGCAGGCCGAGAAGCAGTGCAGGCGCCGCAGACGAAATCAACCAATTGGCCCACGCCCCAAAACCCGCGCCGCTAGCGACGAGTGCCTGGAATGTCGCGAGATCGGCATTGAGCCCGAGAAAGCTGCCCACCCACAGCGCCGCGACGAGGATCAGCGGGGTCGTTGCTGGATTGGACAGGAACGTCGCGCCGGCAGCGAGCGGGATATTGGCGCGGAAGGGCACACACAGCAGCGCCGCGCCCACCACTTGCAGCCCGGGGATCATCACGAAAATGCCGACAAGTAATCCGACCGCCACGCCGCGCGGCACCGAGCGGCGAGTATAGAGCCACAGATGCGGCCGCTCGGCCAGCGGACGCACGATGCGGCTCTGCGCCAGCGCCTCACGCGTGGGGACTGCGCGGCGCAACCAGCCCGAAACCCGCCCCCTCACGCCGTGGTCTTGCCGCACCTTGGGTCCACTTTGAAACAGCCCGTCACCCATGTTCGCGCATGACGTGTCATTTGTGCGCTCACCCATGTTCGCGCATGATGAGTCATTTGTGCGCTCACCCATGTTCGCGCATGATTCTGGCCTTGTCGCGCTCCCAATCGCGGTCCTTGGTCGTCGCGCGCTTGTCCGCGTTGTTCTTGCCCTTGGCGAGCGCGAGTTCGACCTTGGCGCGGCCCCGGCCGTTGAAATAGACCGACAGCGGCACCAGTGTCATGCCCTTGCGCTCCACCGCGCCGTGGAACTTGCTAATCTCGCGCTCTTTCAGCAGCAGCTTGCGCGGGCGCTTGGGCTCGTGGTTGAAGCGGTTGCCGTGGCTGAATTCGGGCACGTTGGCATTGACCAGCCACACCTCGCCATTCTTCACCTCGGCATAGCTCTCCGCAATCGAGCCATCACCGAAGCGCAGCGACTTCACTTCAGTACCTGTCAACGCAATGCCCGCCTCGAACACTTCCTCGATAAAATAGTCGAACCGCGCGCGCCGATTCTGCGCGACGATTTTGGCTTTGTCGAATGCGAGCGGAGTGGGACGGGCCATGGTCAAGCGCATGTAGGCCCCCCGCAGCGGAATGAAAAGGGCAGCCCAGCCGATCTTGGGCCAATCCGGCGGTGATCATCGCTTGCCAAGTCGTCGCTGCAGTGCACAAGAAGCGCCGGGGTCAGGCGCAGCAAGGACTCAAGCTCTATGGCAGACGATCGCGCGGACGAGGAACGCTGCATCCTCGTGCTCCAGGGCGGCGGCGCACTCGGCGCCTATCAGGCCGGAGTGTTCGAAGCTTTGGGGACGGCTGGCCACAATCCGTTCTGGGTCGCCGGCATCTCGATCGGCGCAGTGAACGCCGCGATCATTGCCGGCAATCCGCCCGAGCGGCGCACCGAGCGACTGCGCACGTTCTGGGACCGCACCTCCTCGCGCGTGCCCTTCCCCGCGCCCTTTGCCGATGGCTGGGGTCGCCGCTTGTTCAACGAGGCCGCAGCCGGAATCGTCGCGATGACCGGCATCCCCGGCTTCTTCACTCCGCGCACCACCCCGCCGTGGCTGGCCTTGCCCGGCTCGCCCGAGGCGATCAGCCTCTACGACACTGCCCCGCTGCGCGAGACACTGCTCGAACTCGTCGATTTCGACCTGCTCAACAATGGCCCGATGCGTTTCAGCGTCGGCGCTGTGAACGTGCTGACGGGCAACTTCACGTATTTCGACAACCGCGAACGGCTGATCGGGCCGGAGCACATTATGGCGAGTGGCGCGCTGCCGCCCGGCTTTCCAGCCATCATGATCGATGGGGAGCCCTATTGGGACGGCGGCATCGTCTCCAACACCCCGCTGCAATATGTGCTCGATCTGCGCGAAGACGCCGGGCCGCTGCTGGTATTCCAGGTCGATCTGTTCAGCGCGCGCGGGATGATGCCGCGCACCATCGCCGAGGCGACGCAGCGCGAGAAGGACATCCGCTTTTCCAGCCGCACCCGGTTGGGCACCGATCAGCAAGTGCGGATCGAGGCGATGGCCGCCGCCGCCACGCGTCTCGCCGAGCGGCTGCCCGCCGAACTGAAAAATGATCCCGACCTCGCCGCACTGATGGGGCAGGCTGTCGACTATCCGGTGACGATTCTCCATCTCATCAACCGTAGCGAGGACTACGAATCGCAGGGCAAGGACTACGAATTCTCGCGCGCGACCATCAACGACCACTGGGCAGCGGGTCGCCGCGATGTCGAACGCTCTTTCGCCAGCCCGCGCTGGAAGAACCGGAACTTACCCGATTGCGGGATCGTTACCCTCGATCTCGCCTGACCCCATCCCCAAGGAGCCTCCCCATGAACCTTGAAAACAAGATCGCCATCGTCACCGGCGCCGCCAGCGGCATCGGCCTTGCCATCGCCCACCGTTATGCCGCCGCCGGGGCCAAAGTCGCCATAGCCGATCTGAAGCTGGAAGCCGCGC
>JBJXEK010000298.1:0-4449 GCA_046155055.1 Novosphingobium sp.
GATTTCGTTCCACCCTGCCGGCAAACCGGTCCGCCGACATCGGGTGCAAGGAACCCGGCGACGGCTTTATCGTGCTTTCATTATTGAAATGCCCGATAACCTCAACCTTTAACGCCGAAGCCAAACACGCGCAAATGCTTTATCGGTTAACCATCAATTCACGGTTCCGCTGCCTGAAACATCGGGCGATAGCCGGGAGCGCTGCCGCGCCCATGCAACAAGGATCCTGCCCATGCCCCATTTCTCGCGTCGCCTTGCTCTCTGGATTGGGGTGAATCTCCTTGACGGTGCAGGGCTGGCAGCGGCGCTGGTCCTCTGTCTGGCCCTGCTGTCGACCACGCCAACATACGGACAAGAAACGCCTTTGTCGGTGCCGATGGTGCCTGGGCTTGAGGGTGACCCGGTCTATGCCTATGCCGATCTCGTCGATCTCGCGCTGCCGGCTGAAACCGTGCTGCGCGCGCAAGTGCGCAAGGCCGTGCGGCTCAAGCCCGAGGAAGCGCCCGGGCTTCCGGCCGGCCGGGCGCGGCTCTATATCGAGGCGCGCACGACGGTTCTGCTGATCGGGCCGGAACTTGGCGAATCGGTCCGCTTCCTCGCCGATGTGCCACTTGATGCGCGCGGAAAGGTGCCGAAGCTGACGAAGACCGAGGTGCTGGTGCTGGCGCGGACCGTGGCAGAGCGGCCCGACGAACTGCAATTGGTCGCCCCCGATGCAATGCTGCCGCTGACCGCCGGGCGCGAAGCAACGCTGCGCGCGATTCTCACCGAGACGGCAAGTCCGGATGCGCCGCCCGCGATCACCGCACTGCGCGAAGTGCTGCACGTCTCCGGCAATCTGGCGGGCGAGGGCGAAACCCAGCTGTTTCTGGCGACTACAACCGGCGCACCCGTCTCGATTTCGGTGCTGCGCCGCCCTGGCCAGCCTGCGACTTGGGGTGTCAGCTTCACCGAAATCGTCGATTCGGCGGCGCGGCAGCCGCTCCCTGCGACGCTTGCCTGGTACCGCCTCGCCTGCGGGTTGCCGCAGCGCGTGCCCGAACGCACCAACATCTCCGGAACGCTTGCGGATCGCAGAACCGCTGCCGAGGACTATGCGCAAGTGCTGAGCGATCTTGGCCCCTGCACGCGGCTGCGGGGCGCGCTCTAGCGTTGGTTCCCCTGCCGGGGAACGCGGCACACTTCTGACATCGTCGCGCCGGTTGCGAGGGGCCATCAGCTCCCCTAAGGCGCAGGATAAGACTTTACGGGGATCATCATGAGCGAACCTTTGCGCATCGCGCTGGCCGGGCTTGGCACCGTGGGCGGCGGCGTGATTCGCCTGCTGCAGGCCAACGCCGGACTGATCACGCGTCGGGCCGGTCGGCCAATCACGATCACCGCGATCAGCGCGCGCAACCGCGGAAAAAACCGCGGCGTCGATCTTTCGGGCTATGCCTGGGAAGACGACATGGTGATCTTGGGCGAGCGGCCCGATGTCGATGTCGTGGTCGAACTGGTGGGCGGCGCAGACGGCCCCGCGCTGGCGCTCGCGCGCACCACGTTCGAGGCGGGCAAGGCGCTGGTGACCGCTAACAAGGCGATGATCGCACACCATGGGCTGGAACTCGCGACCAAGGCCGAGGCCGCCAAAGTCGCGCTCAAGTTCGAGGCGGCGGTGGCAGGCGGCATCCCGGTGATCAAGGCACTGAAGGAAGGCGCGGCGGCCAACCATATCGACCGTGTTTACGGCATCCTCAACGGCACCTGCAATTACATCCTCTCGACCATGGAAGACACTGGCCGCGATTTCGCCGACGTGCTCGCCGAAGCGCAGGCCAAGGGTTTCGCCGAAACCGATCCCAGCTTTGACATCGACGGCATCGACGCCGCGCACAAGCTGGCGATCCTTTCCAGCATCGCCTTCGGCACCGCGATCGATTTCCCGCCCGTTGCCGCCACCGGCATCCGCCGGGTGCTGGCCGCCGATATCGCCGAGGCCGATGCGCTGGGCTATTACATCCGCCTGATCGGCATGGCCGAGACCGCCGTGGACGCGGCGGGCGAGCGCCGGCTGTTTCAACGCGTCCATCCCATGCTCGTCCACCGCGATCACCCGCTGGCGCATGTCGACGGCGCGACCAATGCCGTGGTGGCGGAAGGCAATTTCGTCGGCCGGCTGCTGTTTCAGGGCGCGGGCGCGGGTGATGGCCCGACGGCGAGCGCGGTGGTCGCCGATCTTATCGACATCGCGCGCGGCGATATCGGCGCGCCGTTCTCGATCCCCGCCGCTGAGCTGGAAGTGGCCGCCCCGGCCGAGACCGGGCACCGCACCGGCAAAGCCTACCTGCGCTTCACCGTGGCGGACAGGCCCGGCGTGCTGGCCGAGATTACCGCCGCGATGCGCGATGCCGGGGTTTCGATCGAGAGCCTGATCCAGAAGGGCCGCGCCGCGATCGGCAGCGCGGATCAGGTGCTCGTTGCGATTGTGACCCACGAAGGACCCGAAAGCGCGATCGCCGAAGCGCTGCGCTTGCTCGAAGGCTCACCCAGCCTCGGCGCGCCGCCGCTGGTCATGCATATCCTCGAAGACTGAAGCGCGAGTGCTCTGCCTGTCCGGACTTCGCTCCGGCGGGCTGGCGCCGCCCTCCGCGTTGGCGGAACTGACTTATGGCGCCCTGATTTCGCCCCGCGCGATCTTGTCGGCATCCGAATCAGGCGGCGCCTCAGGCAGCGCAGTGATATCGAAATAGTACATCGGCGGCGGCACCCCGCCCAGACCGATGCAGCCCCGGCTACAATCGGGCAGCCCGCTGACATTGGGTGCGCGCGGCAGGCCGTCTTTGGTGGACCGCGCCGAATCGAGCTCACCGCGCAAGGGCAGGCGCTCCTGGTCGCTGGCCTCCCGGCCGCCGCAGACGACGATCGATCCGTCAGCGGCCGGCACCCCGCAGCGCGGCTTCTCCGCGGCGCGGAGCAGCCGCTGCGCAATCGCGGCATTCGTCTCTGCCGTCGATAAGGCTGGGGCGGCTGGGGCGGCTGGAGCGGCGGGGCCGGCTGGCTGCTTGGGCGCGGCGGCGGGCGGCGTTTCCTGTGCCCAGACCGCCCCTGCCGAGATTCCGCAAAACACGCCAACGCATAGGATTGCGGCAAGTGCGACCCGATGTACAAATCCGCGCCTCGACAAGCGTGCATTCCTCCGTCTAGGGCCGTGGTACTTCCGCCAAGCAGCCCCAGGAGTCAACGTGACCGACATGCGCCCAGCCCCCGCCGCCGCCCAGGTTCTTGCCTCCCAGGTGCTTGACCGTGTCCTCGTGCTCGAAATGGTGCGCGTGACCGAGGCCGCTGCGATCGGCGCGTCGCGCCTGATCGGGCGCGGCGACGAGAAGGCGGCCGACGCCGCCGCGGTCGAGGCGATGCGCGCGGCGTTCAACGAGCTCTACATGGACGGCACCGTCGTAATCGGTGAGGGCGAGCGCGATGAGGCACCGATGCTCTACATCGGTGAGAAGGTCGGCGCTGCGCCGGGCAAGGGGCCGAAGATCGACATCGCGCTCGATCCGCTAGAAGGCACCACGATCACTGCCAAGGCCGGGCCCAACGCGCTCGCGGTGCTCGCGGTCGCGGAAGAGGGCGGCCTGCTCAATGCCCCCGATGTCTACATGGAGAAGTTGGCGGTCGGTCCGGGCTATCCTGACGGCATCATCGACCTCGACCGCACGGCGACCGAGAATGTGAAGGCCGTAGCCGAAGCCAAGGGCGTGCGGCCGGAGGACATCATCATCTGCGTGCTTGACCGGCCCCGCCATGCCGACCTGATCGCCGAACTGCGCGGCATTGGTTGCGGCATCAGCCTGATCCCCGACGGTGACGTGGCCGGGGTGATCGCGGTGACCAACGAGGACACCGGCATCGATCTCTACATGGGCATCGGCGGCGCGCCTGAGGGCGTGCTCGCAGCCGCGGCGCTGCGCTGCGTCGGTGGCCAGTTCAAGGGCCGCCTCCTGTTCCGCAACGAGGACGAAAAGGCCCGCGCGCGCAAGTGGGGCATCACCGATCTGAACAAGATCTATGATCTGAAGGAGCTGGCGCGCGGCGACTGCATCTTCGCGGCGACCGGCGTGACCGATGGCTCGCTGCTCGCCGGTGTGAAGACGAACAAGAGCGGGGTGATGACCACCGACAGCGTGGTGATGCGCGCCAGTTCGGGCACCGTTCGCTGGGTCAAGGGCGAGCACCGCCGCCCACGCTGAGCAACTGGGAGATCAGCTCGCCGTCCCTTAGCTCGCCGCGTTTAGCTCGCCAGGGCCAGCCTGACCGGGTTGCGCGCGCTTTGCAGCGAAGAGGTACGGCGCAGCTCGTCCGGCACGGCAACGGCGGCGGGCCGCGTGGTGATATCGCGCGTCCTGAAGGTCGCGATCAGCTCGGTCAGCCGCACCGCTTCTGAGGCGAGGCTGCGCGTGGCGGCTG
>JBJXEK010000299.1:0-3174 GCA_046155055.1 Novosphingobium sp.
TGATGGCGACCGCCGCTGCGCAGGCCGATGAGGCGGCCTACGCGCTGATGGCCTTGCACACGCTGACGCGCGGGCCGATGCCAGACGCCACCGCCGAGCTGTTCCTGGCGTCGCCCGCTTGGGCCGGGTTGATCGCACGCCTGACCAGTGCCGAGACCGCAAATCGCGACGATGGTGCCTTGCTCATTGCGGCCATGCTGATGCCGGCCAGCGCCATGCCCCGTTTGCTTGCCGCAATTGAACCGGTTGAATCGACCGGCGCCCGCGAGGCCCGCGCCTATGCGGATCTCGTTCTCGCCATCCCCGCGCAATCCTGAGACCTTGAGGCAATGCCATGGCCAAGTCGAAAAACGAAAACGACGCAGTAGCCGAGCCGCTGCGCAAAACGGCAGAGAGCCTGTTTGCACATGAACTTGCTGCACTCGCCAAGGAAGACGACCGCACGCGGCCGGCAAACTGGAACCTGTCGCCGCGTGCCGTGGTTACCTATCTGCTCGGCGGCAAGACCAAATCCGGTGTCGAGATCACGCCAAAGTACATCGGCAATCAGCGCCTCATCGAAACCGCCGTTGCAACCTTGGCAACTGACCGTGCGCTGCTGCTGCTAGGAGTGCCCGGCACGGCGAAGTCTTGGGTCTCCGAGCATCTGGCCGCCGCGATTTCGGGCTCTTCCCAGATGCTGGTGCAATGTACGGCCGGCACGGACGAGAACCAGATCCGCTATGGCTGGAACTACGCAATGCTGCTGGCCAAAGGGCCTTCGCGCGACGCCCTGGTCGCGACACCCTTGATGCGCGCGATGGAGGATGGCCGAATCGTCCGCTTCGAGGAACTGACCCGCATGGGCTCCGACGTGCAGGACACGTTGATTACCGTGCTGTCGGAAAAAATGCTGCCAATCCCTGAGCTCAATGACGCCGTTCACGCCGCGCGCGGTTTCAACATGATTGCGACCGCCAATAACCGGGACAAGGGGGTCAACGATCTCTCATCGGCCCTGAAGCGGCGTTTCAATGTGGTTGTCCTGCCTTTGCCGAGCGATCTCGACGAAGAAGCCCGCATCGTCATCAAGCGCGTCGGCGAGATCGGTGCGGGCCTCGAACTGCCCAAGATCGAACCCGCCGAGAAGGAGATCGCGCGCGTCGTCACGATCTTCCGTGAACTGCGCGATGGACAGACCCTCAACGGCAAGCTCAAGCTCAAGACACCGTCGGGCTCGCTCTCGACCGCCGAGGCCATTGCCGTAACGATCGGCGCCTGGGCCGAGGCCGGGCATTTCGGCGATGGCCGGATCGATGCGCAATGTCTGGCGGCGAACCTGGTCGGCGCCGTGGTCAAAGACCCCGTGCAGGATCGTGTCGTACTGGCTGAATATGTCGAAACCGTCATTCGCGACCGCATGGATTGGGCCGACCTCTACACCGCCATCCGCGAGGTGATGTAATGGGCGCGGCCCTGCGGACAATGGGCTTGCCCATGATGGGGACCATGCATGGCGCGTGATGCGGCAGCAAAGCACGATGCCCGCCTGCACCTGTTCGGCATCCGCCATCACGGTCCAGGATCGGCGCGCAGCCTGCTGGCGGCTCTTGATGCAGCCGATCCAGCAACCGTACTGATCGAGGGTCCGCCTGATGCCGATACGATGATCACGTTCGCGGCGTCGCCGGATATGGTGCCACCGGTGGCGCTGCTTGTTCATGACGAAGCCGACCCGTCGCAATCGAGTTTCTACCCGTTCGCGATCTACTCGCCGGAATGGCAGGCGATGCGATGGGCGCTGAAGCTTGGCAAGACAGTGCGGTTTATCGATCTGCCAGCCGCCAACCAGCTGGCGGCACGTGCCGCCGCGGTTGTCGCCGAGGCGCAAGCCCATACCGAGCAGCAACAGGACCCTGCCCCGGATACCGAGCCGTTTTTGGCGCGTCGCGACCCGCTCGGCTACCTGTCCGAAATCGCCGGCTACGAAGATGGCGAGGCCTGGTGGAATGCGCTTGTCGAACAGGGGGCGAATGCACCTTCAATCTTTGCCGCGATCGAAACGGCGATGGAAGCGTTGCGGGCGCATGCCGACGCCAACCCAACGATGAGCGAGGCCGAGACGCGGCGCGAAAACCAGCGTGAAGCCCATATGCGCCTCGCCATCGCGACCGCACTGAAGGAGACTGCGGGCAGCGTCGCCGTGGTGTGCGGCGCCTGGCACGTTCCGGCCTTGCGCCGCAAGGTTGCATCAGCCGATGACAAGGCGTTGCTGAAGGGCTTGCCGAAGTCCAAAGTCGTCGCCACCTGGGTCCCGTGGACGGATACGCGCCTGGCGGTTACCAGCGGCTATGGCGCCGGCGTGCTGTCGCCGGGCTGGTACACGCATCTGTGGACCGAGTTCCAGCGCCCCGGCGCCGATCTGTCAGCACGCGCCTTCACGGCGCGCTGGCAATCGCGGGTCGCCGCACTGTTGCGCAAGAGCGGACGCTCGGCGTCCACGGCCTCTGTCATCGAAGCGGCCCGGCTTGCAGAAACATTGGCCGCTCTGCGCGAACTCGCCCTGCCTGGTCTTGATGAAATGCGCGAGGCAACGCTGGCGACGCTCTGCCATGGGGAAGCTGCCCCCTGGCATTTGATCGAGACCGAGCTCGTGATCGGCCGCGCCGTCGGCGAAATTGATGACGGCGTACCGCAAATGCCGCTCGCGGCCGATCTCGCGCGTTGGCAGAAAAAACTCAAACTGAAGCCCGAAGCGCTCGATCGTGAGCTGTCGCTCGATCTGCGCACGGAGGCCGGTTTGGCCAAATCGCTGCTGCTGCATCGGTTGCTATTGATCAAGGTACCATGGGGAACGCTGCAGGGCGTCGGCTCCTCGCGTGGCACCTTCCGGGAGAATTGGACGCTGCGATGGGAACCGGAATTCTCGGTCCGCCTTGCCGAGGCGCTGGTGCATGGCACGACGGTTGAGCAAGCTGCGGGCAATGCGGCCATCGCTGCCGCGCAAGCAGCATCCTCGCTTGGAACCGTCTCGGAAGTGGTCAAGGATTGTCTGCTGGCCGGCCTCGACCAGGCTGCCCGGCGGGCGATTTCGCTGTTGCAAGCCCAGGCTACCGCTACCAGTGACATCGGCAGTCTGGCGCAGGCGATCCCGCCGCTGGTGACGATCCTGCGTTACGGGACCGCGCGCGACAT
>JBJXEK010000300.1:0-19727 GCA_046155055.1 Novosphingobium sp.
CCACCATGCCGCAGCTCCACGCGCCGGCTTCCATATCGCCTTCCAGCATGATCCGCGGATAGACGCCCGCGACTTCCTCGATGATGTCCTCGAATTTCAGGTCAGGACCGAGGCGGCGCTCCTTTTCAAGCAGGCGTTCCACCGCTGCATTGGTCAGCACGCGCTCGGTGTTGCGCAAGGGCCGCATCACAAGGCGCGTATCAAGCTCTGAGGCCGCGAGCAGCGCCTGCTTCACCTTTTCGTGCACCGGCGCTTCCTTTGTAGCGATAAAGCGGGTGCCCATGTTGATGCCATCTGCCCCCAGCGCGAGCGCCGCGACCAGACTGCGGCCATCGGCCATGCCGCCCGAGGCGACAAAGGGGATGGTCAGCTCTTCCGCCGCGCGGGGCAGCAGGATGAAGTTTGGAATATCGTCCTCGCCGGGATGGCCGCCGCATTCGAAGCCATCGACCGAGATCGCGTCGCACCCGACTTTTTCAGCCTTCACGCTGTGGCGCACCGAAGTGCACTTGTGGATTACCTTGATTCCGGCGTCCTTGAAATAGGGCAGGAACGGTGCGGGGTTGTTGCCCGCGGTCTCGACGATCTTGACCCCGCCTTCGATGATCGCGCGGATATAGCCGGGATAATCGGGCGCGTTGACCGTGGGCAGGAAGGTGAGGTTCACGCCGAACGGCTTGTCGGTCATGTCCCTGCAGCGCGCGATTTCGTTGGCAAGATCGGGCGCGGTTTTCTGCGTGAGGCCGGTAATGATACCAAGGCCGCCGGCGTTCGAGACCGCTGCGGCCATCTCGGCAAAGCCGACATAGTGCATGCCGCCCTGGATGATCGGATGCTCGATGCCGAACAGGTCTGTGATGCGGGTCTTCATGGCAGGCTCTCTCCCGGTAGATGCGCTTATGGCTGAGCCATGGTTAGCATGTTGCCCAGCCTCAGGCCCACTGCCATGTCTGGGAGGGGCAGGCGCGACAGATCGAGCCCGATGGTCTGCCCGGCCTGCTGCGCGAGGAAGCTGATCGGGAAGTGATTCACGCTGCGCTGGACCTCGACGCCCGAAAAACCGGCGGTGGTCAACACGGTCTTCATCGTCTCGGGATTGTAGAGCTCGGGGTGCTGCAGGCAGAACGGCGGAAAGGTGCGGCCCATGATCGTGCGCAGCAGCGACTTCTCGTTGTGCGTGACAATCAGGATGCGCCCCCCTGGCTTCAGCTTGGTGCGTATCTGGCGCAGGATCGCGAGAGGCTCGGTGATGTGATCGAGTACATGGATCATCACGGCGAGGCTGATCGTGCCATCGGGCACGCCGCTGAAATCATCCATCGCAGCACTTATCGTGTGCGGCAGGCTACCTGCGGACTGCGCAAGCACATCGTGGACCGCCCGGTTCGGTTCGAACAGCCAGGCATGGCCAAACTTGCCCGAGGCAGCGGCCGGGGCAACAATGTGTCCGATGTCGGGGCCGATCTCGAGATAGTCGCCCGGGGTGACGCTGCCCGCCACCGCCGACCAATAGCCACGCTGGGTCGCGGTTATCGCGGCCGAAGGCACCATTTCCATGTTGGGGGCGAGATTGGCGTAGAGCTCGCCAAGTTGCTCGCCCGTGAAATAGCGCGGGCAATAGAGCAGACCGCAGGTGCTGCAGCGGGCATAGGTAAAGAACATGCGCTCCTTGCGCAGCCCCTCCCAGAACGGCACGAGGCCTTCCAGGCCCACGTCTTCGCCCGCGGGTTTACTCTGCATTTCAGGGGCGGTTTGCCCGCCCCCGCAGCAGGGACAAGACCGCTCAAGAAAAGCTGCCATCGATCATCAAGCCCTTGTATTAGGTCGGTTTATCAGAACGAAACGTTACGGCGCGGTGCCAGAAGTAGCTGCCCACCAATGTGATCAATCCAAAACTAAGCTGGGCGGGTATCGGATGCAGTCCGAGACCTTGCACCAGCAGCGGCAATGCGATCAGATTGGCCCCGAATACAGCGTAATAGAATGACGAAAAGTAGGCAAATTCACGCAGTATATTGGTTCGCGTGCGGAAGACGCCGATTTTGTAAGTGCTGAAGGCGAAACCAACACAGATCACCTGCGAAAGCACCAGCGCGGCCATGTAGTTGCGCGCGAACCATGGCGAAACCCACAACAGCGCCGGAAAGAAGCCGAGCCCGAACGCGGTGTTGGCTGCGCCAGCGAGCAGATAGCGCACCGGGCGTTCACCCCGACGCAGGCGCGCGAGGATGCGGTCGATCAGGGTCACAAGCTCATTCTTCCAGTAGCGGAATGCGCATGTTTTCCCGCAAAACCTCGCGCGGCAGGAACGGCGAGAGGTCTTCGAGTGGCGGCGAGGTCATCCGGCCATCGGGATGGACCTTGGCCCCCAGCTTGGGCGCGAACGAGGCGTTCTCGTCGATCATCACCTCGCAGATCGTGGCGCCGGGCGCCTCGATCGCCTCACGCAGAGCCCCAAGGTTCTCGTGGCTATCAACCCGCCAGTAGCCATAGCCGAAGGCAGCGGCGAGCTTGGAGAAATCGGGGAAGGTCACGTTGCTCTTGGGTCCGCCGCCCACTTCCACACCGTTGAAATAGTTCCGATGGGTCTGGAAGATCGAGACATAGCCGTTGTTGTTGAGCAGGATGATCTTCACCGGCATGCCATAGCCGATGATGGTCTGCAGCTCCTGCAGGTTCATCATGATGCTGCCATCGCCCGCCACACAGATCACGCGTCGCGGATCGCCCAGCCCGACGCACGCGCCGATAGCAGCCGGCAGATCATAGCCCATCGTGGCGCAGCCCGAATTGGTCCAGAGCCTGAGCCCCTCCTTGATCTGCGCGGTCTGGAACCCGACCACGCAGGCGCTGCCATTGCCGCAGACGACCACATCCTCGCCGTCCAGCACCTGGAACAGCGCATCGAGCGCGACATAGGGATTGCACACTGCGTTCTGGTTGTACTCCGGCAGGATCACCGGGAAGTTGCGTCGGCGCTGGACAGCCCATTCAAGCCATTCCTGCTGCTCTGCCGTAGGCTTGGCGGGCGCGGCGGCGAGGAGCGCGGGGATGAGGTCCTTGAGATCGGCGACAACCGGCATGTCAGGCTTGACGTTCGGCTTCTGCAGCTCCAGCGGATCGATATCGACCCAGACCTTGTAAGCCTCGCGCGCAAAGCTCGCCCAGTTGTAGCTTACCTGCCGGATATTGAGCCGGCTGCCGAGCACGAGCAGGAAATCGGAACTCTGGTTGACCATGTTGCCACCCCGGTCGCCCACCGTGCCCGGGCGGCCACAATAGAGCGGGTGATCGTCCCACATCACATCGTGTGCGTTCCAGCCCGTCACGACCGGCACGCCGAGCTTTTCGACCAGTTCGATAAAGGCCGCATGCGCGCCGCTCAAACGCACGCCGCCGCCCGCGAACACCACCGGGCGCTTGGCGGTCTTGAGCTTTGCAATGATCGCCTCTGCCGCCGCGGCCAGATCGGTCTTCTTCCAGGGCTCGTCGAGCTCGGCCGGATCGAAGCCGGGATCCAGCGCATCGGGATCGATCTTCGCCGCCTGCACATCGAGCGGAATATCGAGCCAGGTCGGCCCCGGACGGCCCGAACGCGCGAGGTAGATAGCCTTCTCGAGGTGGTATCGGATGGTCTGCGGATCGGTGACCATCTCGGCATATTTGGTGATCGTCTGGACGATTGGCGCGATATCGAGCTCCTGATCGCCATACTGGCGCAGCGGCAGGCCGGTGTAGCGCACCGTGGTCTCGTTCTTGACCTGGCCGGAGATGACGAGGACGCCGACCGAATCCACAAACGCCCCGTAGATCCCGGTAAGCGCGTTGGTCCCGCCCGGCCCCGAGGTGACGTTGACCACAGGCAGACGGCCCGTCAGCCGCCCATAGGCTTCCGCCGCGATCGCGAGCGCCTGCTCGTGGTGGCAGAACGTTGTGCGGATCGCTTCGTGCGTGCCGATCGAGTGGTTGAGGTGCATCGCCCCGCCGCCGGTGAGCATGAACACATCGCCGATGCCATGCGCCACCAGCTGCTGCGCCACCCAGTCAGAAAGCTTCACCTTGCTCATCGCATCCATCCATTCCAGGCCGCAGTGCGGCGAATTGCTTCATCCAGATCAACCGTAGGGACCACGGACAGTTCTTGCCTGATCTTGTGAGTTGCCGGGACATAGCGCCCGGGGTTCCAGCCTGCATCGAGCTTGCCGAGTATCTCGAATTGGCCGCTGCCGAGCAGCCTAGCGGCGCGTTCAGCCAGTTCGCCAATCGAGACCGCCTGCTCCGAGCCCAGATTGTACGTCGCTCCGGCGGGCGCCCGCAGCAGCACCGCCCACATCCACGCCGTCAGATCGGCGGTATAAAGATAAGAGCGCACCGCGCGCCCGTCGCTGTTCACGGTGACCGTGCGCCCGGCCATGGCATCGCGGATGAAATTGCCCGCCGCGAAGTGGGTATCGAGCGCGAGCATCGGACCCAGCAACGCGAAGATGCGCGTGGTGACGATATCCAGCCCGAACTGGCGGCGATAGATCGCGCAGAGCATTTCCGCCGCGCGCTTGCCCTCGCCGTAGCTTGAGCGGTGCGTCGAAAGGTCCGGTCCGCCGCGATAGTCCTCGTCCACATGGGTCACGTCCCACGGCTGCGCGCCGTAAACCGCGCCCGAGGACATGAACAGCACCCGCCCTGCCCCCGCCGCCCGCGCGAAATCGAGCGTGTTGCGCGTGCCCGCCACGATCGTATCGAACATGCGCAGCGGATCGTTTTCGTTGAGATCGGCGCTGGCATCGGTCGCGCCGTGGATCACGTGGGTGTAGTGCGCGCCATCGGGCTGCAAAGTCAGCACATCGCCCGCCACCAGCCGAAGCGCGGGCCATGCCGCCAGCGTCGGCGACTTGGCCGCGAAAGTGGCTGGATCGCGGGTCAGCGCCGCAACTTCGAGGCCCAGGTCATGCGCTTCATCGGCGAGGCGCAGCGCCTCCAGCATCCAGCGACCGATCAACCCCGTGCCGCCGGTGATGAACAGCCGGGCACCGCGCAGAGCCGGCCAATCGGCCGCCAACGTACTTACCACGTCCGCAAAGTCTTCAGCGAGGACGGGGTGCAGGCTCAAGTGGCAGTGCCTTGCGGACGTGCGGCCAGCGACAGCTGTGGCCGCTGCGTGCGATAGGCCAGCGTCACTTCGCGGATCGTTTCCAGCGAAAGCAGCATCAACACCACCAGCAAGCCTAGCGGATGCGTGAACTGGCCGATCGCAATGCCGAACTGGCCCGTCACCGCCTTGCCGCTCAGCCAGGCGATCATATGGACAGCAGGCAGCGTGGACAGTTGCCAATCGATGTTGAGCGCATTGAGATAGATGATCGTGATCGCGGTGATCCGGGCAAAGCCGCGCCAAGGCTCCATGAATACGAGGAACATCAGGAACATCTCGGTGTAGCCGCCGGGCGAGCGGTTGGTCAGTGAAATCAGCAGTGCGATGCAAGCGAGCCGCGTGAGCGGCACCGCGCGCGGTTGCAGCCACGCCAGCAGCAGCGCGACAATGCCGGTCAGTTGCGCGGCGGCCATCACGGTTTTCATCACGAAACGGAAAGTATCGTACGTGTCCGAGCGGAAATAGCGCAGAACCGGGAACGCGCCCCGGTCGATCACGCCGAACAGGCCGTTGAAGCTGGTCGAGTAATAGATCTCGCCGACAACGTCGCCCCCGGTGAAGGTGATCCAGTTGATGGTATTGGCTATCAACTCGGCCAGGCTTCCGCCGCCCACTGCCGCCCAGGTAGCAAGGTAAATGAGCACCGTGGCGATGGCGGCGAGTTCGAGCTGCCGCCATTCCCGGCGAATGCCCCAGGCCAGCGTCACCACCAGCATATAGGGCTTGAAATTGATCATGAGCCCCGCCGCTATGGCCCGCACCGGGCGCGAGGCGGCAAAGAAGCCGAAAGCCACGACCATCCCAATGTAGCACATGATCAGGAGTTGCCCCCGCTCCAGCGCGTAAAGCGAGCGATAACCGAATGCTATCGCCAGCGTCCGCATGACCGCCGTGCGCGGATCGTTGCGGCGCAGGGCGAGGTAGGACACGGCGATTGCGGCGACATAAGACGTGAGAATGGCGGTGATCGAGAGCCAGTCGCAATCGCGCGCGGCGAACGGCGAGGTGGCATAGCACGACGAGATGCTGAAAACCCGCAGGACGAAAAAGGACAGCGGCGGATAGATCGAGCGCCAGACCGAATAGGCCCCCCAGTGGTTGGCCCAATACGCGGTATTGAACCAGTCCATGAAGGTATCTTGCGGATCCCAGATGTAAGGCTGGGGCAAGTACCCGGTCACCAGAAACGTTCGGACCAGCGAGACGAACGAGGCCAGCACCAGCAGCAGTAGCACAAGTTCGGGCAACGTTGCCCGCAAGGCGAGCCGCAAATTCTGGCGCGCAGCCTGTGCCCGGCCTTCAGGCATCTTCGGCAACAACGAAGGGCTGGCGCACCGGCATCGTGCGATCTGCCGGGAAGTTCAGCCGCTCCTGCTCGATCACCAAGGGCACCCGCCGGGTCCGCTCGGCGATGATCCGCACTTGTTCGCCAAGCAGGCCGGTGAACAGGAAGCCGAAGCCGAACAGGCCGAACTGGCTGGCGAGAATGACCCAGGGCCAAGCAGTCCACCCGGCAACAGCGGCCGCCACCGCGCACAGCGCCAGCACCAGCCCCAGCGCCATGAAGCCGAACGACCATACGATCGGGCGGCGCAGCAGCGATTTGGATGATCCGGCAAGGCCCGAGACAGCAAAATCGAGCAAGGCGAACACGTCGTTCTTGGTCTCCCCGCCGCGGCGCTCCGGCCGGTCATAGGGGACGAGGCCGATGGAAAAACCGCTCTCGACCAGCATCCCGCGAAAAAACGGCTCGGGCTCGTGCCATCGGGCCAGCGTATCGACCACGCGCCGGTCATAGAGGCCGAAGCCCGTCGCGCCGGGAATGACGGCATAATCGGCATTGCGAGCGAGGAAGCCGTAACCGGCCTTGCGCGCAGCGGTGAGCATCGCTCCCGCCTTCTCTTCGCTGCGCCGAACGCCCAGCACGATCCGCCGCCCCTCGCGCCACTTGCGGATGAATTCGCCCAGCAGGGCTGGCGGGTCCTGAAAATCGGCGCACATGCCGATCACCGCCGCGCCCTCGGCCTGATAGATCGCGTGGGTGGGCGAACGCATCTGCCCGAAATTGCGGGTGTTGAAAATCGCGCGCACGTGGCTGTCGGCAGCGCAGATCGAGCGCATGATGTCACGGGTCCGATCGCTGGAGCCGTTGTCGATGAAGAGGATCTCCCACGAGCGCGCATGCTTTTCGAGCTCGACGCGCACTTCTCCATAAATGCCCTCGACGTTCTCCTCCTCGTTGAGGCAGGGAATGACGACGGAGATTTCGATGTCGCTCATGGTGCGCAGCCGCCAGCCTCAAGCCAGCCCAGAACCGGGGTGCGAACCGGGTTCGGGCGCCGTTTCGCGGCGGTTTCGTCCCAGATCAAACAGGCCTGTCGCCGGCGCATAGAGCTCTACGAACAGCGCGAGCGCCACCAGCAGCGCGAGGAGGGCCACGGCAGTGGTGTTGAAATAGCGGCTTGCATCGACGTGCGGCCGATCGATGATCGAAACCTGCGCCCGGTCCTGCGAAACGATTTCCTGGACAGCGACTTCTTCCGCCGCGCGCGAGTAGACATCGGAAACGCCCTGCGCGAAGACAAAGTTACGATACAGACGGGCATAGGCCAGCGCAGTTGCCGAAATAGCGCCAACATTGGGGCTGGACTGTCCCTCACTTGCTGTGGCCGCGTGGGCGATCTGGGACTGGAGTGAAGCAACCTGCCCTGCGACGACGCTCAGCCGGGGGTTTTCGGGGCCTGCGGTGGCGCGCAGCGTATCCAGTTCAACCTTCTTGGCCTGCAACTGGCCCTCAAGTCCGGCACGCACCGTCAGTTGCTCGCCAAGCTGAGCGACCGGGTCGGCAAGCCGGTTGATCTTGCGAAACGCATCGAGCTGCGCCTGTGCCTGAACCAACCGTTCCTGCGAATTGCGGAGGCGATCCTCGACAATGCGGCGCTTGCGCGAGACTTGCGCCTGCACGTAAGTGCCCATCCGGTCGCTCATCGCCTCGACATAGGCCTTGGTGACGGCCAGCGCCCAGTCCTGATCGTAGGCCCGGCTCTCGAATTCGATGATCCCGCCCAGCAGCGAGTGAATATCGACATGCTTGTCCAGCGCGACCAGCGCAGCCCGATCATCGGCATAAGCCCGGCCTGGCCCCGCGAGCTTGAGGCGGGTGACGACCTCACTGCCAACTGCTTCGCTTTTGGCTAGTTGCAGTGTCACTTCCGTCACGCTGCGATCACCAAACATCGAGGCCAGATTCTGCAGCTGCGATCCGCCGGAGGACATGCTGAAAAGCGACGCCGTATTGTTATCGCCCGGCACGACTTTCGCCCGCGCCATGAACGGACGCGGGAAGACGCAGAGCACTGCCAGAACCACGCCGAGAACCAGATAGGCGATCAACCGCACGCGGCGATCGCGCAGCCGCCCGAAACCGAGCCGAGAAGTCACTTGGTTACCGCCACAATCGAGGCGGTGGCGAGCGCGCCCTGGAACCCGAAGTTCAGGAGGTCCTTGAACCGCGCCCAGAACGCGCCGCGCTGCGAATCGATGGGTACGAAGACCAGATCGCCGGGCAGCGCTGTCGCCGAAAGAGTCTTGCGGCCGCTCAGCAGCGTACCGTTGGCGCGCACGACGAACACGTGCTTGCGGTCCGCCAGCCGGTTGAACCCGCCCGCCAGCGCAAGATATTCGCCGACTTTGGAGCCCGGCTTGAAGCGGAAATCGGCCGAGCTGTTGACCATGCCATAGACCCCGACGGCCAGCGACCGGGTGGGAATAACAAGATTATCATTGTTCTCAACCAGGAACCCGGCCGGAAGGCTTGGGTCGCTTGGCGCGACGGGCAGAACCAGCCGGCCTTCGATCCGCCGGCCGTTGAGCTGCCCCACCAGCGCATCGACCGCAGAGAGCCGGGCGGTGAGATCCTTGTCCTGATTTTCATAGCGGACCAGCGGTTCAGCCGTCAGCGTCACCTTCAGTTCGTCGACCGCCTTGCCAAAGTTGTAGGTCTGCTGGCGGCGCAGACTGTCACGTACAAACACCGCGCCAAAGGGGTAGGCCCGGTCGGTCAGCCCGCCGGCTTTGGCGATAACCTCTTCGAGCGTGGTGCCGGGCTGTACGAAATAGCGCCCCGGCTTCTGTACTTCGCCGCCGACGGTAACGAGCGAGGGCAGGCGCTGCGCCGGCTGCGCAATGCCCACGGCCGAAAGGACCCTTAGCAAAAGCCCGCGCTGAGCCGGTGTGGCGCCGGCGACTTCCGGCGTCAGTTCCTGCCAGCCCTGTTCGCTCATCGGATCGAGCACATGGAGGCGGCGGACATCGGCCACGGTATTGACCCCGCCAGCATAGACCAGCACGTCCTTCAGCGTATCGCCAGCCCGCGCTTCATAAATCGCTTCGCGATTGACGCTGCCGATCGCCGCCACTTGTGTGCCGGCAGGAGCGATGAAAATCACATCGCCGTTCTGCAGCACGACGTCGGCAGACTTGTCGCCCTTCAGCAGAAAGTCATAGAAATCGAAATCGGAAACCAGCTTGCCGCCGCGCCGCACCTGGATCGAGCGGAAGCTGCCCCCTGCTGCAGGCCCGCCAGCCGCGAGCACAGCGTTCACCACGGTAGAGAGGCTACCGACCGTGTAGGACCCCGGAACAGCGGCGAAGCCGGTGACGTAGACGGTGATGCCGCCAAGCCGGGTCACCCCGACCGAAGCGGTGAAATCCTTGTACTGGCGCGAGACCGACCGGCCAATAACCGCTTGAAGATCGCGATTAGCCACCCCGGCCACTTGGATCGCACCGACTTCGGGCACGAATATCCGCCCCTCGGTATCCACCTGTAGGCGCAGATTGGTGGCCTGAACATTGCCGGTAAGCCCAAGGCGGATTTCGTCGCCGGGATTGATCCGGTAGTCGGGCGGCACCGAGACGACCGGCGGCGCGGTGTAATCCCGCGCTTCCGGCGTGAGCAGTTCGGACCCGAACCGGCGCACCGGCTTGCCGACGATCTCGGACACGTAGGACTCGAACTCGCCCGGAGGGCCCGGCGGCTGGCGCCGGGCGCGCTGGGGTTCGTCCGCAGTGGCGGAATTAGCATTGGCCTGAGCGTCTGCAGGCACTGATAACTGCGCCGGGCGATAATCAGGAATACCAGAACTTTGCGCGCCAGGCGAAGGTTGCAAGACGCGATTGGACGCATTCTGCGTGGCCACCGACTGCGCTGAGCCGTTTGAAACCTGACCATTGTAACCGGATGAGGCCTGCGCCGGATCGACCACCTGGGTCTGGCCGGGGGCAGCCATGACGCCGCAATATACGGCAAGCAGCGCAACAACGGCACTGTTTCCACGCTTGGTGATTTTCAACGAACGGCCCATCCAAAAACTATGCATCACTGCGCCTGATTCCGCCCCGGGTCTGATCCTGCAACGGGCCCGATCCCGCTTAAGCCATGCGAACTCAGCATGCCGCGAAACCGCTAAGGGCAGCAGCCACTAGCATGCCGCGATTCACCTGCCGATGCGGAATATCCCCAGAGGAACCCTCAGGCGCAATCCCGTGCCGCTAACTGGCGTCTATCCCCGACCGGATATGGCCGGGGACACGTCAATCAGATCAACCGGCAACGGCCGAAAGATGGCGTCGCGAGGCCTGACGTTCTTCCATCATCTTGATCCGAGCGAGATCCTCAACCGCGATGGCGCTATAGTATTCGTGCTTGTTGCGCAGCCAGGCCAGCTCGAAATCAACCGCTATGGCAATGCCGTGCGCGATCGTCTCGCTGACGGCGGCGCTGCCATCGAATACGACTTTGCGGGTCTCGAACCGATCGAGCCGGACACCGCGGAAGCGCGCGAGAGCCGGCACCGCTTCTGCCGCGACCGATCCTCCGACGACGAGATCGAGATCGTGCTGGGCGCAGGCATCCGCAACCTCAAGCACGGCCTCGGTCACCGAAGGATCGTTGATCGCGCCGCGGGGCATTCCGCGCGAAAGGGTAAAATCGACCCGGCCGAACACGACGCCGTCGATGCCGCCCTGCTTGGCCACCGGCATCATGGCCGCCAGATTCTCGAGGGTGATCTGGGTTTCCAGATTGAACAGGAACTCGGTTTCCTGCTCGTTCTTGCCGTAAACCTTGTCTTTCGCCTCAACGAATTTGGACAAGGCGTAAGGGGTCTCCACCATGGGCGCGATAATGTAATTTGCACCATAGTTGCGCGACTGGAGAAGATCGGACACGGCTTCACACCCGCCGATCTTGATCGCGACCTTCAAATCCGCACGGTGCGCAATCTCTAGGAGGCGAAGCATTTCGTCCGCACGCGTCCCTTCTGCCTCGAATTCCGTTTTGATAGCAATAAAACCGTAATATTCACGGCCACGCTTCAGAAGATCCAGCATGTGGCGTTCGGTAAGGTTCACGCGATTTCTCCATTTTGGATCAAATTTTCTCGGCGGAACCCGATCTTTGATCCCTTAATCTGGGCTTATGCTGCAAATTGCTGCACTGCAACCCCCTTAGGGAGAACCCGTTGCTTCCAGGAGCCCCTCCCCATCCACATGGCGCCGAGTATCTTAACGTCACATTAAGCATACTTTTTTATGGCAGTGCCGGCTGCTAGAGGCTTTTCCGAAACCGTTCGAAATTGAGACACCATGGCCCCGCTGCTCGTGTTCGACCTCGATGGCACATTGGTGGATAGCAATGCCGCCTGTGTCGAAATTCTGCGCGGAATGCTGTGCAGTCGCGGCAGCGCGATCGAAATCGACGAGCGCATGGCCTCCACATATATGAGCCGCGGCGGGCGCGAGATGGTGCGTGCGCTGCTGGCCGATGCCTGCGCCGATCCCGATGCGGATCTCAGCGAATTCCGCGAGCGCTATGCCAGCCACACCACTTCGCGCGAGACGCTGTTTCCCGGCGTGGCGCGCGGGCTGGAAGCACTGGCCGGGGCCGGCTTCACCATGGCCATCTGTTCCAACAAGCCGCAGGCGCTGTGCGAGAAAGTGCTGATCGATACTGACCTTGCGCAGTGGTTCGAAACCATTGTCGGCAGCCGGCCTGACCTGCGCGCCAAGCCCGAGCCCGATCTGCTCGACTGCGTGCTTTCAGCGCACCGGCTGGCCCGGGGCGAGGGCGTGTTCATCGGTGACAGCGAGATCGACCATGCCGTGGCGCGCGGCGCGGGCATGCCGTTCCATTTCCTCAGCTGGGGCTATGCCGAGGCCGGCTGGATGCCTTCTGACGGGATCGTCCACCACAGCTTTGAAACGCTGGTTGATCAGCTTAGCGGATAACGGGCACCGGCAGCACATCCACCTCATCAGCATCGCGCCACGACCAGCGCGGCGCGACATCGGCCAGCGGCACATTGCTCTCAGGCCAGACCAGATCACGTAACGGTTCATCGGGAACCTGCATGGCCGCGCGAAGCGGATCAATGGCGGTGCCGCCGACGCGCACCTCGTAATGCAGATGCGGTCCGGTCGAGCGCCCGGTCGAGCCGACCGCGCCGATTTCAGTGCCGGTGCCGACCGGGTCCCCTGCCGCCACCAGCACGCGTTCGAGATGCCCGTAGCGCGAGCGCACCCCGTCGCCGTGATCAATCACGACCAGATTGCCATAGCCGCCCGCCCAGCCCGAAAACACGACCCGCCCCGCCTGCACCGCGCGCACCGCCGCACCGGCGCGCGCCGGGATATCAACCCCGGCATGGAAGCGCGCGCCCCGGTCAAGTGGGTCGCTGCGCCAGCCGAAACGCGACGATAGATGCAAGGGACCGGGTGCCAGAGATAAGGCGTGATACCCGCCCGGACCGCCTGCAAGCCAGGCTGAAGAAATGTGAGGCCCTGCTGCAAAATCGGCCACAAAATCGGCCAGTTCGGGTGCGAGCGGGCCGCGGGGCCGCGCGTCTTCGCCGGTGGGAAGCGTGGCCTTGTTCCCGGCCTCGACCGTGCTACCCGCGCCTGCCTCTGCACCAGACGCCGCCGCAGACGGCAAAGCCGCCGCCACAAGTAGTGATGCCAAAAGGAAAGCCGGGGCTCTGCGCATGTCCCATGGTCTGGACCAGCGCGGGCTCCACCGCAAGTGAGGGCCGTTCCGGCAGTATCCGCACGCGCGCGCTTCGCTTGGAATGATCACCGTTTATGCTAAGCGCAGCGCCGGTCGGCCCCTTGCGCAAGCCGGGCGTGCAGGCAGGCTGCTGGAACAGGGACATTCGATGGCAGACGCCCAAGCCCCGATACCGCTGAGGGCCAACCGCCCCAGCCGCCGCCCCCGCCCGGCCACACTGGCGATCGCGGGCATTGTGGTGATGGCGTTGGCCTTGCGGGTCCACGCGGCCTGGTTCGGCCTGCCCGCGCTCAACGACCCTGACGAGCTGATCTTCGAACTCGGCGCGCTGCGCATGCTGCGCTCGATGTCGCTGAATCCGGGATGGTTCGGTCATCCGGGCACGACCACCATGGAAGTGCTCGCCGCCGTCAATCTGAGTGTTTTCGGCTTCGGCAAGGCCATGGGGTGGTTTGCCGATACCAAGGCTTTCGCCAGCGCGATCTACGCCAACCCGGCGTGGATGATCCTGCCCGGGCGCATCGCCATGGCCGCCTTCGGAGCCGGCACGGTGTGGCAGACCTTCCGGCTGGGCGAGGATCTGGCGGAAGGCCGCGACGAGCTGACGCTCGCCCGCCGCGCCGGTCTTGCGGCCGCAGCACTGGTCGCGATCGAGCCGGCCAGTGTAGCCTGGTCACAGGTCATCCGCACGGACATCATGGCCACGTTCTTCATGCTGCTAAGCCTGCGCGCCGCGCTTCGCGCAATGCGGCAGGAACGGCTGAAGGACCACATTGTCGCCGGGCTTTGGCTAGGCCTGGCGATCGCCACCAAGTGGCCCACCGGGATTGCCGCGATCGCGCTGGTGGGTGCGGCGGGCACGCGTCTTGCCGCCGGGAAGACCCGGCCGGTCAAGATTGCGGCAGATCTTGTCGCAGGCGCTGCCGCAACCGTCATCGGGCTACTTGCCGCCTCGCCTTATCTCGCGCTCGATTTCAGCACGGTGGTGCGCAATCTGCATGGCGAGGCGCAGAGCCATCATCTCGGCGCGACCGGGGGAAGCCCGCTTTACAATCTGGGCTGGTATGCGGCGGGCCCGGTCCTTTCCGGGCTGGGAGCCGCATGCTGCCTGCTGGCGTTCGGCGGGCTGTGGTGGCTGCTGCGCCGCCGCGCCGGCGCGGTGATCCTGCCGGTGGCATTCGCCTTCATGGCGACTATCTGCAGCCAGGCGCTGGTGTGGGAGCGCTGGATGTTGCCGCTTGTGCCGCTGCTCGCGCTGGCCATGGGGCTAGGCTGGGCGCAACTGATGGCGCGCTTGGAGCAAACACCGGCCCTGCGCCCCGCAGGGTTCGCCCTGCTGGCCGCAGCCTTGATACAGCCGGCTATGGCCACCGCATCGCGCAAAACCGAGCGACTGCACGACGCGCGCCAGCTTGCCACGGCGTGGGCGGCCACGCACATACCGCCGGGCAGCACTGTGCTGATCGAGCACTTCGCGTTCGACATCCTGCCCCGGCCCTGGCGGCTGATCTTTCCGGTCGGCGATGTCGGCTGCGTCGATGTGCGCGCCTATCTCGGCGGCAAAGTGCAATACAATACCGTGGATGCGGGGCGCGGCGGGCGCTCCAACGTCGATTATGGCACCGTGGCACTGGCCAAACGCGGCAGCTGCCGCGCCGACTACGCCATCCTCACCCAATACGATCGCTATGCGGCGGAGCGTGGCACATTCCCGCAGGAATACGCCGCCTATCGCGCGCTGCTGGCTGAAGGGCGCGTAGTCGCCACCTTCGCGACCGTCCCAGGCCGGATTGGCGGCTGGACCACGCATGTCGTGGCGCTCAATCCGCCCGTGAAGGCCCAACCCGCCGTTCCCGGGGATCAGGCAAGCGCGGCGCAGCGCCCCCGATAGTCCCGCAACTGTGCCTGCGTAACCCCGCGCGCGTCGTCCCCCGCACTCACGGCCTTGTGCCAATCGACGATCAGGTCCAGCGCATCCTGCAGCGAAAGCGCCGTGCGCCAGCCGAGATCGGCGCGCGCCTTGGCGCAGTCGAGCCGCAGCAGCCGCGCCTCATGCACCGCCTCGCCGCTCGACGCATCGACCCAGCCGGTGCCTGGCGCAGCACCTGACCACGCCGCCATAAGCTGATCGGCAATCCACGAGACCGGGCGGGCATCGTTCTCGGCCGGCCCGAAGTTCCAGCCGCCATCAATCCCGGACTGGCCGCCAGCCAGCCGCTGCGCCACCAGCAAATAGCCGCTCAGCGCTTCGAGCACATGCTGCCACGGCCGCACCGAATGCGGCGCCCGGATCAGCGGCGCTGCGCTGCCCAGCAGCGCCCGCACGATATCGGGAACCAGCCGGTCTTCCGCCCAATCGCCCCCGCCGATCACATTGCCCGCGCGAACCGTGGCCAGCCGGGGCCCCGGGACAGTGCTGAAGTAGCTGCGGCGATAGGCAGCGGCGACCAGTTCCGCCGCGCCCTTGCTGCTGGAATAGGGGTCGTATCCGCCCATCGGATCGTCCTCGCGATAGGGCCAGACCCACTCGCGGTTTTCGTAGCACTTGTCGCTAGTGACGCAGACGATGGCCTCCAGCCCCGGCACCCGGCGGCAGGCATCGAGCACGTGGACCGTGCCCTGCACATTGGTGGCATAAGTCTCCACCGGCTCGACATAGGATTTGCGGACCAGCGGCTGCGCGGCAAGGTGCAGCACCACCGTGGGCTGCGCCGCCTGCATCGCCGCCTCGACCGCCGCGAGATCGCGGATATCGCCTTCGATATGCGTGATCAGCTCCCCAATGCGCCCCTGGTTGAACAGGCTGACCGGCTCGGCGCGCAGGGCAAATCCGGTAACCTCAGCCCCCATCGCGTGGAGCCAGAGCGCGAGCCAGCTACCCTTGAAACCGGTGTGCCCCGTCAGGAAAACACGCCGGCCGCGCCAGAAGGCGTCGCTCACCAGATTTTCCACGGCGCGCCTGCTTCCCACAGCTTTTCGAGATAGAGCTTGTCGCGCAGGGTATCCATCGCCTGCCAGAATCCGTCGTGCTGGTAGGCCCCCAGTTCGCCTGTAGCGGCCAGCGTTTCGAGCGGCTCACGCTCCCAGAGCGTCTCGGGCCCTGTGACCAGATCAAGCACCGAGGGATCGGCGACGAAGAAACCGCCGTTGATCGTGTTGCCGTCACCGGCCGGCTTTTCCTGAAAGCTGCGCACCATTTCGCCCTCGATCTCGAGCGCGCCGAAGCGGCCCGGGGGAATGACCGAGGTGATCGTGGCGCGCTTCCCGTGCGCCTTGTGGAAATCGAGCAGCGCGGTGATGTCGACCGTCGCCACGCCGTCGCCATAGGTGAAACAGAAGGGCTCACCCTCCTTGAGATAGGGCCGCACCGCCTTGAGGCGCCCGCCCGTCATCGTGTCAGCCCCGGTCTCGACCAGTGTGATCTTCCACGGCTCGCTCCAGTTCTGGTGGACTTCCATGCTGTTTTTGGTGAGATCCAGCGTCACGTCCGCCATATGCAGGAAGTAATTCGCGAAATACTCCTTGATCAGATAGCCTTTGTAACCAAGGCAGATCACGAAATCATTCACACCATGGGCGGAATAGATCTTCATGATGTGCCACAGGATCGGCATGCCACCAATTTCGACCATCGGTTTCGGGCGAACCGAAGTTTCCTCACCGAGCCGGGTTCCAAGGCCGCCGGCCAAAATCACTGCAATGGTCAAACCAAACTCCTGCGCACTTCCGCTGACTTAGGACAAAAAGAGCGCAACCCGGCTTGGCGGGTGCGCTGACGTTGAACGGCGCTAGTCAGACCCACCGCCGAGTTCAACGCCCAAGCTGATCCAACATGAACCGAACCTGTCAGAGCCTCTGGCAATGCCCGCAGAAAAAAGTCGAACGCCCGCCTTGCGCCACGCGTTCGACCGGGCGGCCGCAGCCGCACGCCTCGCCCTCGCGGCCATAGACGCGCCAGTCCTTGGCGAAATAGCCTAGCTCGCCATCGGGTCGGACATAGTCGCGCAAGGTGGAGCCGCCTGCGAGAATCGCTTCTTCCAGCACCGAGCGGATTTCCGGCACCAACCGGTTCAGGGCCGTGCGGCTGACCTTGCCGGCCTCACGCTCGGGGTGGATGCGCGCGCGGTGGAGCGCCTCGCACACGTAGATATTGCCGAGCCCCGCGACGACGCGCTGATCGAGCAGCAGCAGCTTGATCGCCGCGAACCGGCTTTCAAACGCAGCTGCAAGATGTGCGGCGGTCAGCCCGGGACCCAGCGGTTCGGGGCCCAGCGCGGCAAACTGCGGCCAGGCATCGAGCGCGGCGGTATCGACCAGATCGACCGAGCCGAATCGGCGCGCGTCGTTAAGCGCAAGAATCTGGCCTGTCCCGGTTTCGATAACGAGATGATCGTGCTTGCCGATCCCATCCGGATCGATCCGCCAGCGCCCGCTCATGCCAAGGTGGAACACCATGGTCTGCCCACGATCGACATGGATAAGGCCGTACTTCGCGCGGCGGCTAAGCCCTGTGACCCGCGCACCAGTCAGCGCCTGCACCAGCCCCGGCGGGAACGGTCGGCGCAAGTCCGGCCGGTTGACTTGCACGCGCGCGATGGCCTGCCCTTCAAGGACACTGGCGAGACCGCGGACGGTGGTTTCTACCTCGGGCAATTCGGGCATGATACCACTGCCCCTAACAGGCTTTGCGGTGACGGCAATTCCCTCCTAAAGGCGCGAACTATGACAGCAGATCCGAACCCCGCAGCGCCCGGCGAAACTGGCGAGCCAGAGACCGTCTCCTTCGGTTACGAGGAAGTAACGCCGGAAGAGAAAACCGAGCGCGTCGGCGCAGTGTTTTCGTCGGTGGCGAAGAGCTACGACCGGATGAACGACGCCATGTCGGCGGGCATGCACCGCCTGTGGAAGGACCGCTTCGTGCGCCGGGTAAAGCCGCGCGCGGGCGAAACGATCCTCGATATGGCGGGCGGCACCGGCGACATCGCGTTTCGTATGGCCGCCTCCGGCGCATCGATCACCGTTTCGGATATCAATCAGGACATGCTCGATGTCGGCATCGAACGCGCGGTTTCGCGAGGGTTGGACGGCCTCGTGTGGTCGCGCCAGAACGCCGAGGAGCTAACCTTCGGCGACCGCTTCTTCAACGCCTATACGATCGCGTTCGGCATCCGCAATGTGACCCGGATCGACCACGCGCTGGCCGAAGCGCACCGCGTGCTGAAGCCCGGCGGCCGGTTCTTCTGCCTCGAATTCTCGACCACCGAATGGCCGGGTTTTGCCGAAGTTTACGATGTCTATTCACACCGCGTGGTGCCGCAGCTGGGCAAAATGATCGCCGGGGACGCGGATTCCTATCGCTATCTGATCGAATCGATCCGCCGCTTTCCCAAGATGCGCGAATTTGAAGGCATGATCCGCGAGGCGGGCTTCCGCCACACCAAGGTCGAGCCGATTCTGGGCGGACTGGTCGCGATCCATTCGGGCTGGAAAATCTAGCACCTTGGCCCATCACACCACCCATATCTGGCGGCTCCTTGGCTGGGGCCGCGTGCTAGCACGTCACGGCGCACTGCGCCTGCTGGAGGAAAACCCGAACACGCCCGCACAAGTGCGGCGACTGTGCCGGATCGCCCGGTTCGGCGCGCGTCAGCCGCGCGTGCCCGATTATGCGGGCGCATTCAAAGCGATCGGTCCGGCCGCGATCAAGCTCGGCCAGACGCTCGCCACCCGGCCTGATCTCGTCGGCCCGGAGGCGGCGCACAACCTGCTTTCACTGCAGGACAAGCTGCCGCCCGTGCCGCTTGACCAGATCCGGCACGAAATCGAGTCGACGTTCGAGCGCCCCCTCGAATCGATGTTTGCCTCATTCGAGAGCGAGCCGGTCGGCACCGCTTCGGTCGCGCAGGTCCACCGCGCAGTGACGACCGATGGGCGGACGGTCGCGGTCAAAGTGCTGCGCCCCGGCGTGCGGGAGAAGTTCGCGCGCGATATCGCGACCTACGAATGGGCCGCCGCGCATCTCGAAGCGCTGGGCGGCGAGGCGAACCGGCTGCGTCCGCGCGTGGTCATCGCCAATTTCAAGCGCTGGACGCTGCGCGAGCTCGACCTGCGGTGCGAGGCGGCCTCCGCGTCCGAACTCGCCGAGCAGATGCATGCCTTCCCCGGCTACCACGTGCCCGGGATCGACTGGGATCGCACCAATGGCCGGGTGATGACGCTCGACTGGATCGATGGTGTCAAGATCAGCGACAATGCCGCGCTTGATGCCGCAGGCCACAACCGCAAGGCACTGGCCAGCCGGCTGGTGCTCGCCTTCCTCAATCAAGCGATAAGCGGCGGCTTTTTCCACGCTGACATGCACCAGGGCAACCTGTTCGTCGAAGCGGACGGCACGATCACGGCGATCGATTTCGGCATCATGGGCCGCATCGACCGCCGCGCGCGCCAGTGGCTCGCGGAAATCCTCTACGGGCTCACCACCGGCAACTACACCCGCGTCGCCGAGATCCATTT
>JBJXEK010000301.1:0-11565 GCA_046155055.1 Novosphingobium sp.
CATGGCAATCGATGATCCCGATCATCGGCGGCGTGCCAATGGGAGCGAGCCATGCCATCGGCCACGTGCTCGGCGGCACGTGCGATGTGCCACATGGCTACACCTCGTGCGTGATGTCGCCGTTCGTCCAGGCCTTCAACCTCTCGGTGAACGCCGAGCGGCAGAAGCGCATCAGCGCCTGCCTCGGCGATGCCTCGCGCCCGGCCTCGGAGCTGCTCGATGCGCTTATCCGCGGGCTCGGCATGCCGCGCAGCCTCAGGGAAGTCGGCGTTAGTGAAAACCAGCTCCAGCTCGTCTCGGAATACACGCTCGAGGATATCTGGGGTCGCACCAATCCGCGCCCGATCAAAACCGCGGCGGATGTGATGGAAATCTTGCGGACCGCAATGGGCTGATGCACAAACTCGCTGACATCACCGATCTTGCGGACATCATGGACAAACCGAAGAAGAAGCGCGCCGCCGCCCAGCTAAAGGACGAGATCACCGCCTACAAGCGGCGGCGGATTCTGGAGGAGGCAAGCCACTTCTTCTTCGCCAACGGCTATGAGGCGACGACGCTGGATTCGGTGGCCGAGCAGCTCAATGTCACCAAACCGTTCATCTACTCGTACTACAAGAACAAGGGCGAGCTGCTTTACGAGATCTGCCAGACCGGCATCCAGTTGTCGCTGACCGCGCTGGAGGAATCGCTTTCCGTAGACGGCACCGCGACCGAGCAACTCAAGATCGTGGTGGAGCGCGTTGCGCGGATCATCATCGAGAACCAGCGCTACGTGACCGTATACCTGCGCGAGGAAAAGAGCCTGCTGCCCGAAGATGCGCGCCGCATCCGCGATTTGCGCCACACCTTCGATACCAAGCTGGCGGCGCTGCTGGAAAAGGGCAAGCGGACGGGCGAGTTCGATGTGCAGCACCCCTCGCGAACTGCGATCTGGGTCAGCGGCCTCTTGAGCTGGATCGCGCTGTGGTATCACGACGGCGGGCGCTGGTCGGCGACCGAGGTGGTCATGGACGCAATCACCATGGTGCAGAAGATGGTGCAACCGGCAGGTGGCGCGCATGCCTGAGGCAACCGGGGTTGAGGTTCAGGCCCACACCGATCCGCGTGTGCTCGATCGGCGCAAATGCGTGCTGCGCTATCTGATCGACGATTTCGCGGCCTCGCAGCCCGAGGCCGTCTATGCCGTGTTCGAGGACGGCGGCCAGTGGACCTACGCGCAGCTGCGCAAGCTTGTCGTGCGCAAGGCGGCGGGTTTGCAGCGGCTTGGCGTAAAGCGCGGCGACCATGTCGCGGTGTGGCTGCCGAATGGTCGCGAGGCGCTGATCACGTTCTACGCGATCAACTACCTCGGCGGCGTGTTCGTGCCGTTCAACACCGCCTATCGCGGGCTGATCCTCGAACATGTACTGGCCAATTCCGATGCCAGGGTCTTGGTGGCTCATGGCGGGCTGCTCGATCGGCTGGTGGGGATCGATACGGCATCGGTGGAGACGGTGGTAACGCTGAGCGAGGGGCCAGCGATCAGTGGCTTAGCGTTGCATGACTTTGCCGCCGTGACGGGCGAGGAAGCGGAGCTTGCGCCGCTGGAGCGACCCATCGAGCCGTGGGATACCCAGTCCATCATTTACACGTCGGGCACCACCGGCCCCTCAAAGGGTGTGCTATCTTCCTACCTGCACCTTTATACCAATGCCGGGCCGGAAAGCTGGCACTTTGTGGGCTCCGAAGACCGTTTTCTCGTCAACATGCCGGTGTTCCATATCGGCGGGCTCGGTATTCCCTTCGTGATGCTGGCTCGCGGCGGATCGATCGCGCTGATGGAAAACTTCTCGACCGACACGTTCTGGGATTTCGCGCGCCGCACCGAGTGCACGGTGATCTTCCTGCTCGGCGTGATGGCGACGTTCCTGATCAAGCGCCCGCCAGGGCCTGAGGACCGGGGCCACGGCGTGCGCAAGGCGTTCATGGTGCCGCTGACCGAGGCGGCCGGGCCGTTTCACGAGCGGTTCGGCATCGACGTCTACACGATCTTCAACATGACGGAGATTTCCTCGCCCATCGTCTCCGAGCCCAATCCGGTGAAGCTCGGCACCTGCGGCAAGGCCCGCCCCGGCGTCGATGTGCGGCTGGTCGACGCCAATGACTGCGAAGTGCCGGTGGGCACTGTGGGCGAGATGATCGTGCGCACCGACCGGCCCTGGGCAATGAACAGCGGCTATCACAAGAATCATGATGCGACCGCGCGCGCCTGGCGCAACGGCTGGTTCCACACCGGTGATGCGTTCCGCCGCGATGCGGAGGGGTATTTCTACTTCGTCGACCGGGTAAAGGACGCGATCCGCCGGAGGGGCGAGAACATCTCCTCGTTTGAAGTTGAAAGCGAAGTCATGGCGCATCCGGACGTGCGAGAGGCCGCCGCGATCGGTGTGCCAAGCGAGTATTCGGAAGACGAGGTCATGGCCGTGATCGCCCCGGTGCCAGGGGCCACGGTCGATCCCGTGGCGCTTTGCGAATTCCTTGCAGCGCGGATGCCCTACTTCATGGTGCCGCGCTATATCCGCATTCTGCCCGAACTGCCCAAGACGCCTACGGCGAAGGTGATAAAGGCGCAGCTGCGCACGGAAGGCGTGACGCCCGATACGTGGGACCGCGAGAAGGCGGGGATGCGGCTGAAGAAAGAGCGGCTTTAGCGCCATTCCTTGGATGGCCTGCGACCGTTCCGGCGTTCGTGTCGAGCGAAATCGAGGCCAATCCTTAGGGCGCTTCTTGCCGGTAGCAGGGAGAGGCGAACCTCTCCCCCCGAGCGCGCTTTCGCTTACCTGAAATTCAGGCCGAAGGTCACGCCATAGGTGCGCGGCGGGGCGACCGAGCCGACGCGGACGCTGCTGAACAGCGGCGCTGTGATGATGTTGTTGGTGATCACCAGCGCATTGCCGAGGTTGCGGCCCCAGACATCGACGGTCCAGCGGTCGTTCGCCGAGGTGAACTTGAGACCCGCATTGACCAGCGCATAGGCGCCCTGCGTCGCGTCCGCGTTGTTGAACTCGGTGAAGTAGACGCGGCCCTGCCAGTTGACTTCGGCGCGCGCGTTGAGCTTGCCGGCAGAACCGATGGGAATGTCGTAGTCCGCACCGGCGCGGAACGAGAATTCCGGTGCATTGGAGAGCCGGTTGCCTGCGACGCTGATTTGCTTGAACGCCTGCCGATAATCGCCGGTGGTGAACTTGCGGTACTTCGCGTTGAGGTAGGTGCCGAACAGCTCGAGCGTGAGACCCGGCACCGGCTTGGCGCGTAGTTCGGCCTCGAGGCCATAGTTGCGCGCCGAAGCGGCGTTGACCGTGGTGACGACGCTGGCCGCATTGACGAAGCCGACCTGGAGATCGGTGTAGTCCATGTAGAACGCGGCGAGATTGGCCTGCAGCTTGCGGTCCGATGTTGCGGTCTTGAGGCCGACTTCGTAGCTCCACACATATTCCGGGTTGATCACGTCGTTTTGCGAGCCGACGTTGATCACGCCCGATTTGAAGCCGCGCGTCACCGAGGCATAGGCCAGCGTGGCATCGTTCGCCTGGTAGTTGAGCGTGACCGTGGGGGTGAAGGCGTTCCAGCTCTTGCCCTTGTCAGTGTTGACGCTGCCGAGGAAATCGAAGGTGCCAACCCCGTCGCGCTTTTCATGGCTGAAGCGGCCGCCAGCGGTCAGCTTCAGCTTGTCCGTAACGGCATAGCTGCCCTGCGCGTAGACGCCGTAGGCATTGATCTTCACCGTGCCGAACTGCAGATAGTTTGCGGCATCGAAGGTGTTGGCCGGCAGACCGAACAGGATGCCGAGATTGGTCAGCGGCACACGCACGCTGCCGAACAGATCCTCGTGGAAGTAGTTTGCGCCGATGAGCGCATCGAACTTGTCGCTTTTGTAGGTGCCGACGAACTCCTGGCTGAACGTCTTGCTGCGCTCGTCGTAGTTGTTCTGCCCGAACATGTTGACGTTCGAGGCATCGAGGTCATCGCGGTTGAAGCGGGTGAAGTTGTGGTAAGAGGTGATCGACTTCACGTCCCAATCGCCCGGAGTCCAGCCGATCGTGCCAGTGAAACTGTAACCGTGGCGCTGGTTGAGCGGCTCCTGATCCGAATAGATGTTACGGATGTTGGCCTTCCTGCCAGCCGCCGCCGCCACGGTGAACAGCGACTTGCCGCCGATCAGCGCGCCAAGGAAGTTCTCCGGCCGCACTGTCGGGCCGAAATAGTGGAACGCGTAGTTGCTGTCGTTCTCGTTGAAATATTCGCCCGAGACCATAACCTCGAGATCTTCCGCAGGCTTGGCAAGAATGGTGCCGCGGACGGCATAGGCATCCCGGTTGTCGATGTCCTGGCCGGTGAACTCGTTCACGCCGTAGCCGTCGCGCCGGTCATACTTGCCGGCAAGGCGGATCATCACCTTGTCGCTGCCGATCGCCCCGCCGACCGCACCTTCGATCACGGCTGCATTGTAGTTGCCGTAGCTCGCGCGCATATAGCCATCGAGATCCGCTGTCGGCTTCTTGGTGATGAGGTTGATCGCACCCGCAGTCGCGCCGCGGCCATAGAGCGTACCCTGCGGCCCGCGCAGAACTTCGACCCGCTCCAGATCATAGAAGCCTGAAAGCTGCGCTGCCGGGCGAGCGATCTGCGCGCCGTCCTGCAGGAAGGCGACGCCGCCGTCTGCGCCAAGGTCGATCGAGGTGAGGCCGATGCCGCGGATGAAGATGCGATTCACGCCGAACTGGTCGCCCACCGAAAGGTTGGGGATCGCGGTGGCGAGCGATTGGACGTCCTTGACCCCGCCGACGCCGAGATCGGCGGCGGAGACAGCCGAGACCGAGGCCGCGACCTTGGAGAGCGATTCCGAACTGCGCGTGGCGGTCACGATGATATCGGCGAGGCCCCCAGTGGGCGTGGCGGGCTGCGCGGCTTCCTGCGCCATCGCGGGCATCGCGCCGAGCGCGGCACCGGCAAGCAGCAACCCCGCAGCGGCGCTGCGACGTGTCGAAATCGTGCCGATATGGAATGCCCCGAACGCCAGATCCTGCGTGCGCATCATCGTCTCTCCCCCTATGCCGCAGCGTGTGACTACGTGCATTTTTATCTACTGGCGCGTAGATAACTGCCAAGCTAAGTAGATTGCAAGAGATATTGAGGGAGAGCGGCTTGCCCACGTTGAATCTGGAACCGGATGTGCCGGAAGCAGCCAGTCTTGCCGTTCTCGCTGCCGATCCCAAGGCGCTGCGCGCCGCGCTGGCCGAGGCGGACGCTGCGACGCTCATGCTCGTCCTTGTCCAGATTACCGGCGACCGTGAAATGCTCGAACGCGCCCGCCCTCACATCATCGGGCCGATGAACTATCACGAGACGATGCCCGAGGACTTGCGCGCCGAAATCCGCATGCGGCTGGAGGCGGCGCTGCTTGACCATGCGCGCACCGGCCGTCCGCTGCCGCCGCTGCCCGATGGCGAGTTTCTGCAAGAGATGCTCTCCACCGCCGTCGGCGAGATCGTCAGCGCCGACTATTGTGCGATGATGCGCGAGGATCTGGAAGCCGCCGAACCCGATCCGCGCGGGCTGATCTGGCGCAAACGACCTGCTGCCGCTGCGCTCGAAAGCTTCCCGGTGGTGATCATCGGCGCGGGCATGTCAGGCGTCTGCGCCGCAATCCGGCTGGGGCAGGCGGGCATTCCCTACACGATCCTGGAGAAAAACGCAGCGGTCGGCGGCAGCTGGTACGAGAACTTCTATCCGGGCTGCGGGGTCGACACCCCCAACCACTTCTATTCCTACTCGTTCGATCTCAACCACGAATGGTCGCACTTCTTCGCCAAGCGCGACGAACTCTGGGCCTATTTCGAGCGCGCGACAGACAGGTACGGCATCCGCGAGCATATCCGCTTCGAAACCGAAGTTGCCTCAGCCACTTACAACGACGCCGACGGCACTTGGGACATCGCAACGCGCGATGCCTCGGGCACGGTGCAGCACCTGAAAGCGCGCGCGGTGATTTCGGCGGTCGGCGTGCTCAACCGGCCCAAGCTGCCGGATATTCCGGGCCGCGAGAGTTTCGCCGGCACCGCGCTGCACACCGCGCAATGGCAAGAGGGGCTGGATCTGACCGGCAAGCGCGTGGTGATGATCGGCACCGGCGCCTCGGGCCAGCAGGTCGGCCCGACGATCGCGCCCGATGCGGGGCATCTCACCATCCTACAGCGCTCGCCGCACTGGGTCGTGCCCAATCCCAACTACTTCGCCGAAGTGTCAGAAGGCATGAAGTGGGTGCTCGCGCATGTGCCGTTCTTTGCACGCTGGTACCGTTTCCAGCTGTTCTGGGCGTTCGCCGATGGGCTCCATGCCTCGCTGCAGGTTGATCCTGAATGGGAGGATGGCGGCCGCTCGATCAACCAGACCAATGCGCGCCACCGGCTGTTCATGGAGCGCTATCTGCGCGGCAAGCTGGCGGGCCGGGACGATCTGATCGCCAAGTGCACCCCCAGCTATCCGCCCTATGGCAAGCGCATTCTGGTGGACAACAACTGGTACGAGATGCTGCAGCGGCCCAATGTCGATCTGATGACGGGTGGGATCGCGAAGATCGTGCCCGAAGGTGTGGTCATGGCCGATGGGACGTTCGTCGAGGCCGACGTTATCATCTATGCGACGGGCTTCCAGGCCAGCAAGATGCTCAGCCCCATGACGATCACCGGCTCCAGCGGGCGTGATCTGCACGACGTCTGGGGGCCGGACGATGCCACCGCCTATATCGGCACGATGGTCCCGGGCTTCCCCAATTTCTTCACGTTGATGGGCCCTAACACAGGGCTCGCGCATGGCGGGAACGTCATCTTCATCACCGAATGCCAGATGCGGCTGATCCTCACGGCCTTGCGCGAAGTGCTGGAGACCGGGGCCAAGGCGATCGATGTGAAACCGGCGGCGCATGACGCTTATGTGGCGGAGGTGGATCACCTCCACGCGAACATGGTCTGGACCCACAAGGGGCTGACCAACTGGTATCGCAACGACGCGGGGCGCGTTTTTGCGCTTCTGCCCTATCGGCTGGTCGACTACTGGAAGATGACCAAGACCTTCAAGGCAGAGGATTTCACCCTGACATGAGCGCGATTTCCCTTGAGCTTGCCGACGGACGGACCATTTCCGGCTCCTGCGATCCCCAGTTTACTGGCGTACTGACCGAATTCCGGCGCAATTTCGAAGAGCGAAAAGAGGTCGGCGCGAGCGTGGCGATCACGCTGGGCGGGCGCACCGTGGTCGATCTGTGGGGCGGCCTCGCCGATCCCGAAACGGCGAAGCCCTGGACGCGCGATACCGTCTCGATTGTCTATTCCTGCACCAAGGCGGCGACGGCGCTGTGCCTGCACATGCTGGTCGATCAGGGGCGCGTGACCTACGAAACGCTGGTCGGCGATATCTGGCCGGAATTCGCGTCTGGCGGCAAGGAAGCGACCACCGTCGGCATGATGCTGGCGCACACCTCGCCGGTCCCGCATGTGGCCGATCCCATCAAGGCGGGCGGGATTGCAGACTGGGACTACATGACCGCGCGCGTGGCGGCGGAGCCCGCGCACTGGGAGCCGGGCACGCGGCAGGGCTATCACGGCGTGACCTATGCGTGGACCGTGGGGCAGCTTGTGCGTCTCGTGTCGGGCATGCCGCTGGGCGAATTCTTCCAGACGCATGTGGCCGGGCCGCTTGGGCTCGATTTCCACATTGGTTTGCCGGAGAGCGAGGAAGGCCGCGTCGCGCCGATGATCTCGCCGGACCCGGCGGAAGTGAACTTCAGTTCCGCCTTCTTCCGCGCGGCGATGACGCAGCCCGGAAGCCTGCCCAACCTGTTCCTCACCAACCTTGGCGGTGCGGATTTCAATTCGCGCGAGGTCCACGCTGCGGAAATCGGCAGCGCCAACGGCATCACCCATGCGCGCGGCCTTGCCGGCATGTATGCGCCGCTCGCCAACGGCGGTGGCGCGCTGCTTTCGGCAGACCGCGTGCACCGGATGGGCCGGGTCAGCGCTGCGACGCATAGCGATGCTGTGCTTTGCCAGCCGATGCGTTTTGCCATGGGTTTCATGATGAGCACAGACAACCGCGCTCTGGGAGCCGACAGCCTGATCATGGGCGAAACCGCATTCGGCCATGTAGGCATGGGCGGCAGCATCGGGTTTGCCGATCCGGCGCAAGGGCTTAGCTTCGGCTATACCATGAACCGTATGGGTGCGGGCATCCTGCTCAATCCGCGCGGCCAGTCATTGATCGATGCTGCGTACCGCGCCGTGGGCATGAACTCGGACGCCAGCGGGGCCTGGCGCTGAGCTTTTTGGGCGCTCTTCGATTTTTTGATCGAAGTTTGCTGTACTGTTGCGATCTTCACAGCGGCTGAATCGACAGGGTGTTGAAGGACAACCCGGCACCGCATTGCGCCTGATCGTGGGACCTGTCGCAGGTCACGGTTCTCGTGCTCCAGCACCTTTACGCGATATCCTAGCGAAACCACCGCCGTCCAACGCGAGGGCTAATCGCGTGCTGGCAGAGGATCATGCAGTTAGCCAGCTTTTGTACCTCGTTTGCAACTGCGGTTGTCGCCTTGCTCCTGATGGCTTGGTCTATTCGAGAGCTGGAGGCTCCGGCAATGCCGGGGGCGGTTCAGTCTGGAAAACGGATCGGTCCTGCCGATCATGCCCCAAAGCAAAGGCGCCGGAGGTTTCCCCCCGGCGCCTTCTTCCGAGACCCTATCCCATGTCCCGGCCTGCGCGCGAACTGCGTCGGGCCGGTACCCCCTGTACACTCAGAACTTGAAGCCGGCCGCGACGCCGTAGCGGCGCGGTTCGAGGGTGAAGACGTTGGTAAAGTTGCCCGAGGACTGGTCGGTCACATAAAGACCGGTCACCGAGTTGTCGTTGTTGATATTCTGGATGAAGCCGCGGACATACCACTTCTTCTCCGGACCATCGAGCTGGATCTGCGCATTGGTCTGCACGAACGAGGGGATCGAGTCGGGCCCGCCATTGAAGATCGTGCCGGTCGACTTACCAGTGAAGTTGAGGTCGGCACGCGGAGTCAGTGTCAGGTTACCGATGGGGATCGCATACTGGATGCCCGCCGAGAACTTGATGCTGGGAGCGCCGGGCAGTTTGTTGCCGCGGATGTTGACCGGGATACCCGACGAATAGACCGTGACGCCGCCGATGCCCGGCGCGTTGCCAACCGTCGGCGCGAGCGCAGAGAGCACGGCGCAGATTGAGTAGGCCCCGGTGGAGGCGATACCGCCGCCAGCCGGGAACGGTGTCGTGCCCCGGAGCCCGACATTGGCGCCAACACCGGGGATTGCCCCTGCGTTGATCAGCGTATTGGCCGTATTCACGAAGGCGTTTACGCCAGCGACATTACCCGAATTCGAACCAACCGCGCAGTTGGCCGCGTTGGTGATATCCTTGATGATCACAGCATCCTTGCGGCCCGCACCAAAGTCACGCGGGTTGGCGAGGAACTTGTCCTGCGACACCTCGGTGTGGAGGTAGCTGAAGTTCATGTTGATCGTCAGCGGACGGATCGGACGGATAACGGCTTCGGCTTCAACGCCGTAGATGGTGGCGTTGACGTTGTCGTTCACCGAAGTCCGCGCGACGATGCGCGAGAGCTGCAGGCCCTGGTACTTGTAGTAGAACCCGGTGAGGTTCAGCTGCAGCGCACCATTGCCAAAGGAGTTCTTCGAACCGACTTCGAACGAATCGACGAATTCGGGGGCGAAGCTCTCCGGCACCGTGAAGATCGGCGACAACGGCGGGTTGATACCGCCCGACTTGTAGCCGCGCGAGTACGAGGCATAGACGAGGTTATCGGGCGTGATCTGGAAATCGAGCACGGCACGGCCGGTCAATTCGCCAAACTTGACCTGACGATCGGTGAATTCCTGCGCCCCGGGCAGATTGGCGTCATAGTCTAGCCCGGCATAGCCGAGTGCATCCTTGATCGAACCGCTGCCATAGGGAACCAGCACCGCCTTGACCGGAGATGATGAGTCAAACCAAAGCGTCGTGCGCGCCCGGATCGACTTCTTGTCGTTGTTGTAGCGCAGGCCGAGTGTCAGCTTAACGCGGTCGTCAACCTTGTAATAAGCCTCGCCAAACAGACCATAGGTGGTCAGCTTGTAGCCGCTGGCGCCGTCGTTGCTCGCACCGTTGTTGCGATACGCGGGAGACGCGAGGAAGGACGCGGGCGCACCCGCGCCAAGTGACGCAAAGCTGCCGAAGACGCCGGAGAAGTAGTCAAGCCCGAACGAGCTCACGTAGTAGCTGTTCTGGCTGATCTTGAACTGGCCGTAGATACCGCCGAGCAGGAAGTTGAACGGTCCGTCGAACTTGGAGCTGAAGATGGCTTCACCGGTCCACGACGACTGATCCTGAACCGACCGGTCAAAATCGAGCGGAGTGTTGGCGCACAGGCTATTTCCGCCAAAAATGCCGGTGCCGGTGCCCTCGCCGAGCGAGGTGCACAGCTTGCCATTGGGGCCGTCCGGAATAAGCGCGTTGGCCGCGGGCGTGAGATAGGCCTGCAGGCCGGGTCCAAGCAGACCTGCCTTGGCGGCTGCAAGCGCACCGAGGCCGCCTGCATAGCTGGTCCGGTCGGTCACAGCCAGGTTGTAGTCCTGCTGCGAGTCGATCTTGACCTTCTGGTAGTTGCCCGAAATGCGCAGACCGAACTTTTCGCCAATGTCCTGCTTCCACGAACCCTGCAGGATCGTCTCCGAAGTGGCATAGGTCGGCGTGAAATCGGTGTTGACGACGCGCGGATCGCTCGGGTTCACAACATTGCTGTAGGTGCTCGGTCCGTAGACGCTGCCGAGCGAGAAGGCACCGGGCACACCCTGCACGGCAAAGAATTCCTTCGACGTGATGATCCCCGCCAAAAGTGCGTTGCTGTTGGTCGTGCCGGTGCCACGCGAACTGTTGAGACAGCCGAGGATACCTGTGGGATCGTTCTGGCAGTACTGCTTCTGGATGCGGAGGCGGTTGTCCTTCTCGTGGAAGTACTGGCCCATAAGGTCGATGGTCGTGCCCGAGTTGGGCTGCCAGGTCAGCGATCCGCGGATACCGTACATGTCGCGGTCGTCGAGCTTTTTGCCGTCGAACAGGTTGGTCGTATAGCCGTCGCGCTTCAGGTAGTAACCCGCCGCGCGCACCGCGAGGGTCTCGCTGATCGGAATGTTGACCATGCCCTTTATACGGATCGAGTTGTAGTTGCCGTATTCGGCCTCACCCGATGCGCCGAAGCCATTGAGATCGGGCTTGGCCGTGCGGAAGTTGACCACGCCCGAGGTGGCGTTGCGGCCGAACAGGGTGCCCTGCGGCCCGCGCAGCACTTCGACTTGCGCCAGATCGAAGAACTCGCCTTCGAACAGGCGGGTAAAGAACAACGGTGCGTCGTTGACGTGAATGGCGGTCGCGCTGTCGCAAGTCACGCCGGTGCACAGATCGCCGATGCCGCGAATGGTGAAGCTGGAGGTGGTGAAGTTGGTCTTGG
>JBJXEK010000302.1:0-3776 GCA_046155055.1 Novosphingobium sp.
GCGCCAGCAGGAACACTGCATTAGGGATATAGAGTTTGAACAGGCGGATCATGATCCATGTGTACCCGCCAAGGCGTAAACCGTCGGTAAACTTAACACCTGAGAAGAGCGATATGGGCCTGCAAAATCAACAAAAACGCGCGCCCCCAACGGAGGCGCGCGCTATTTGTCGGTTCGGTTTACAGGCGAGCCTAGTTGGAAGGCGCAGCCTTGTTTGCCGCAGTCTGTGCAGCGTCGCCGGCTTTGGTCGCTGCCTTGCCGACGTCGTTCGCAGCCGCGGCAATCGCGTTGTCCTTGCGTGTGCTGCCATTGGACATGTTCACGAAGAGGAGGATAGCCCCCACCAACGCAACAATCAGCACCACGGCAATCATCCAGCCAGCTCCGCCGCTGGAGGGACGTTCGACTTCGATGATACGTTCTTCAACCATGGGCAGTTCCTTTTCTTCCATTCACTGGCATGGATAATGCCCCAGACCGCCTCGATGTTCCCGGCCACCCAACTTCGCGCTGGCACACTGCAACCCGCGGTGTCATGCTGCATGCCATGCGGCAGAAGGAATTGCGGCTTGCGCTGGTCTGCTATGGCGGCATCAGCCTGGCGGTCTACATGCACGGCGTCACCAAGGAGATCTGGTACGCCACGCGCGCCAGCCGCGCGTTTCACAATGGTGACCCGCGTGGGCGCGGGGCCGAGGCCGTGTATCACCGCCTGCTGGATACGCTCGCCCAGTCGCGGGAGGTCCGGCTGCGGATCATCCCCGATATCATCTCGGGCGCCAGCGCGGGCGGAATCAACGGCGTTTTTTTGGCGCAGGCGCTGGCGAGCGGGCAGAGCCTCGAGCCGCTGACCCGGTTGTGGTTGGAAAAGGCGGATATCGAAGTCCTGCTCGATCCCGATGCGCGGCCGTGGAGCCGCTTCGCCAAGTTCTGGGCGCAGCCGATCGTATGGTTCGTGCTTACACGGCCGGGCAATCTGGTGAGCCGCACCGTTGCCAAAGGCACCCGCGCCGAAGTGCGGCTCAAGGTCTCACACCTGATCCGCGCGCGCTGGTTCGCTCCGCCGTTCAGCGGGATCGGCTTTTCGCGCCTGCTGGCCGAAGCGCTGGAAGCAATGGCGGGCGAGCAACCGCCTGGTCCCCCGCTGCTCCCACCGGGGCACCCGCTCGATCTTCTTGTCACCGCCACCGATTTCAACGGCCACCTTGAGGACCTCAAGCTCAACAGCCCGCCGGTGGTCGAGGAAAGCGAGCACCGCCTGGCCATCGGCTTTCGCCGCCCCGCCGCCAGCGCGCGGGGAGAGGACATCGCCGAGCGCGCGGAACTCGTCCTTGCGGCACGCGCCACCGCAAGCTTTCCCGGCGCTTTCCCGCCGTTGATGCTGAGCGAAATCGACCGTCTCACTGCCGAGCGCGGGATGCCCTGGACGGGCCGCGAGGCTTTCCTCAAACGCGTCATGCCCAGCCGCTGGAAGCGTGGACAGTTGGGTGAAGTAGCGCTGGTCGATGGCGCCGTGCTGGTCAACCGGCCCTTCGCCCCCGCCATGGCCGTGCTGCGCGACCGGCCAGCCCAACGCGAGGTAGACCGCCGCTTCGTCTATATCGACCCCAGCCCGGAGCGCATCCGCCTGCCCGACCATATGGAGCGCTCGATCGGGTTCTTTTCGGCGATCTTCGGCTCGCTTTCCTCGATCCCCCGCGAACAGCCGATCCGCGACAACCTCGAAGCACTCGAGGCCCAATCGCGCGAGCGGGCGCGGCTGCGCATGATTGTCGATACTCTGCGGAGCGAAATCGACGCCGCGGTCGAGCGTCTGTTCGGCTACACCGTGTTCTTCGACCAGCCGAGCATCAAGCGCCTCACCGCCTGGCGGGCCAAGGCTCAGCAAGCCGCTGCCGAACAGGCAGGATTCGCCTTCCACGGCTATGCGCAGGTCAAACTTGCCGGGGTCGTTGCGGCGCTCGCCGAGGTGGTCACCGAGGCGATGCCCGACGCAGCGCCGCGAGGCGCGGCCGAGACAGAGCTGTGGGCGCATCTCGCCCACCTTGGCTTCGAACGGCTCGCTTTAGCCAAAGGCGGTGCTACAGCGGAGGCGATCACCTTTTTCCGCGAGCACGATCTCGCCTTCCGCATCCGCCGGCTTAAGCTGCTTGCCCGGCGGCTGACGCAGGACTGGGACGAGGCCGAGGGCGTCTTGCAAGCCGAGCGGGAAGCGGCGCGCGACATCGTTTACAGGGCGCAGGCGCTCTATCAGGCGAAGCAGACAGCCGCCGGGCTTGGAGAGGACTTTGCCGCCATTGCAGCGAACGCCCTAGCTCGTCCGGGCGACGTGCTCACCGCCATCGCGGACCTGCGCGATCTCAAGGGCATTGATGTCGCGGTCGACGCGATGATCGTCGAGGGGCTGAAAGCGATGAGCAAGCCGCTGCGCCGCCGCTTCCTCTACGCCTATCTCGGCTTCCCGTTCTATGATGTCGCCACGCTGCCGCTGCTGCAGGGCGAAGGCATGGGCGAATTCGATCCGGTCAAAGTTGATCGCATCTCGCCCGAGGATGCCAGCTCGATCCGCCCCGGCGGCACGCTCGCATGCCTCAAGGGTATAGAATTCTTCCACTTCGGCGCGTTCTTCGCGCGCGCCTACCGCGAGAACGACTACCTCTGGGGACGCCTCCACGGCGCCGAGCGCACGATCGACCTCATCGCCTCGACCGCTGAGCCGCCGCTGCCGGAAAACGTCATTCGCCAGTTCAAGCGAGACGTGTTCCTGGCAATCCTGGAAGAGGAAAAATCACGCCTGATCGCCGAGCCGGACATGGTCGAACGGATCGTGGCCGAAGTGCACGCGGCGTTTGTTGGGGAATAGGGACCGGTCCGCACAGCCCCGCTGCGGATCACTCCGTCAGATCGGTCCACACATCCTTGAGCCGGTCGAAGAAGCCCTTCGACTGCGGACTTTCCTCGCCCGTCTCACTCGCCTGAAACTCGCGTAGCAGTTCGCGCTGGCGCGCCGTCATTTTGGTCGGCGTCTCGACCTGGATTTCAACCACAAGGTCGCCCGAACCCCGGCCCTGCAGCACCGGCATACCCGCACCGCGCTTGCGCAGCTGCTTGCCAGACTGGATGCCCGCCGGACTGTCGATCGCATGCCGCGCGCCGTCGAGACCCGGGATCTCGATCTGCCCGCCAAGCGCCGCCGTGGTGATGCTGATCGGGCAGCGCGTCAGCAGTGTCGTACCCTCGCGCTCGAACACGCGGTGCCGCGAAACATGGAGAAAAATGTAAAGGTCGCCCGGCGGCGCGCCAAACGGCCCGGCCTCGCCTTTGGCAGCAAGCCGGATGCGGGTGCCGTTATCGACACCGGCCGGAATCTGGACCTCAAGCTTCTGCTCGGCATCAACCCGGCCCTCGCCGCGGCAAGCGCGGCAGGGGCTTTCGATTACTTCGCCGCGGCCGTGGCAGGTCGGGCACGTGCGCTCGACCATGAAGAAGCCCTGCTGCGCGCGCACTTTGCCATGCCCGCCGCACAGGTTGCAGCGCCGCGCCGAAGTACCCGGTGTCGCGCCGGTGCCGCCGCAGGGGCCGCAGCTCTGCGCCACTTCCACCGCGATCTCGGCGCTCTTGCCGTGGAACGCCTCTTCAAGCGTGATTTCCATATCATAGCGGATGTCTGCGCCGCGCCGCGCCTGCTGGCGCCCGCCGCCGCCGAACGCGCCGCCGAAGATCGTCTCGAAGATATCGCCAAGGTCGCCGAAATCAGCGCCACCTCCGCGCCCGCC
>JBJXEK010000303.1:0-11744 GCA_046155055.1 Novosphingobium sp.
CATCCGCCGCGCGCGCAAACAGCAGGTCCGCCACAGCATCGCCGTTCCGGTGATCGAGATTGCCCGTCGGCTCATCGGCAAAGACCAGCGCCGGGCGCGGCGCGAGCGCGCGGGCAATCGCCACGCGCTGCTGCTCGCCGCCCGAAAGCTGCGCCGGATAGTGCCGCATGCGGTGCGCCAGGCCCACCGCTTCCAGCGCCGCCGCCGCCCGCTCCGCCGCTTGCGGCATCCCCGCAAGCTCCAGCGGCGTCGCCACATTTTCCAGCGCGGTCATCGTCGGCAGCAAGTGGAACGCCTGCAACACCACCCCGATCCGCCCGCGCCGCGCTGTCGCCAGCGCGTCCTCGCTCAGCGCCATGAAATCCTCGCCCGCCACCTGCAGTGAGCCGCCACTCGCGCGCTCCAGCCCCGCCAACACCGCCAGCAGCGAGCTTTTGCCCGAACCTGAAGGCCCCAGCAGCGCCAAAGTTTCGCCGGGCATCACATTCAGGCTCACCCCGCGCAGAATATCCACGCGCGCCTCGCCTTGGCCAAGGCTCAGCGTAAGGTCTTGTGCTGCGATGATGGGCGAACCGGTGGCGGAGTTTGTCACCCCGCGCTATTGGCATGGATCGGTTGCACCTCGCAACCTAGCCCTTGAGGACTCCCATGCGCCGCCTTGCTCTCCTTCTCCTTGCCGCACTGGCCGCATGCTCGAAACCCGCGCCCGCGCCCGAAGCGCCCAAGGCGGCAGCAACCGCCGCCGCCATCTCCGCAGACGCGCCCGTCATCCTCGCTTTCGGAGACAGCCTCTACGCGGGATACCGCCTCGCGCCCGGCGAAGGCTACCCGCCCAAACTCGAAGCCGCGCTGAATGCCAGCGGCGTAAAGGTCCGCGTGATCAACGCCGGCGTTTCGGGCGATACCACCGCCGCCGCGCTCGACCGGCTGACCTTCACGCTCGACAACCAGAAGGCCAAGCCCGCGCTCGTCCTCGTCGGCCTCGGCGGTAACGACATGCTGCGCGGCCTCCCGCCGCAGCAGACCCGCGCCAATCTCGATGCGATCCTGACAGAGCTCGACAAGCGCCAGATACCCGCGCTCCTCACCGGCATGCTCGCCGCACCGAACATGGGGCAGGACTATGTCGCGGCCTTCAACCCGATCTATCCGGCGCTCGCCAAAAAGCACAAAGCCGCGCTCGTGCCATTCTTCCTGCAAAGCGTGATCGGCAACGACAAACTTCTGCTCGACGATCACATCCACCCGAACGCTCAAGGTGTCGACAAGATCGTGGGGGTCACCAGCGGACAAGTCGCAAAGGCGCTCGACGCCGCAACCAAGCCCTAAGAAACCCGCCTCAAACCCCGCCCACAAGCAGGTGGAGTTTAGTGCCGCGCCGTCTCCCCCCTCCCGCTTGCGGGACGGGGGGCGAGCTCTTCTGCCCCTAAATCCGCGTCACCGCCCCGTCCGCCACGCGCCACAGCGCCGCATCTGTACCCAGCCCGTCGAACGGCGCGAGTTCGGTGCCGGTCATCCAGACCTGTGCGCCGACATCGGAGAGCCGTTCATACAAGGCTGCACGCCGCAGCGGATCGAGGTGCGCCGCGATTTCATCCAGCAGCAGCAGCCGCGGCCGCTCCCCCGCCGTAAGCGCCGCATGCGCCAACACGATCGAGATCAGCATCGCCTTCTGCTCGCCGGTCGAGCACTCTGCCGCCGGTGCCTGTTTCGCCGCCAAACTCACCGCCAGATCATCGCGGTGCGGACCCACCAAAGTGCGCCCCGCCGCCCGGTCGCGCCGGCGGCCTTCGCGCAAGGCCTCGCGCAGCGCGCCCGCTTCGACCGGTCCGCCCGCCGCATAGGCCAGGGCTGGCCGCGCAAACGGCGCTTCGGGCAAAGCTTCCAGCGCCCCCGTCAGGGCGTCGACTAGCGCGCCGCGCGCACGGGTCAATTCGGCACCGGCTTCGGCCAGCCCGGCTTCGATACCGCCCAGCCACTGCGGATCAGGCTCGCCCGGGCTGTCCAGCAGCCGGTTGCGCTCGCGCAGCGCGGTTTCATAACGGCTGGCTGAACGCGCATGCCCCGGCTCCACCGCCAGCACCAGCCGGTCCAGAAACCGCCGCCGCGCTCCCGGCCCTTCGGCAAACAGGCGGTCCATCGCCGGGGTCAGCCACGTCACGGAAAGCCATTCGCCCAGCCGCGCGGCCGGCCCCTCCGCGCCATTGATCCGCACCGTGCGGCGGCCGGGCGCGGCGGGCGTCGTCGCTGTCGCCAGCGCCACTGCGCCATCCTCCAGCTCCGCGCCCACGGCAAAGCTGCCATCCCCGCCGCGCCCCGCCATTTCGGCGGGATGCGCGCGCCGCAGGCCGCGCCCCGGCGAAAGCAGCGAGATCGCCTCCAGCACATTGGTCTTGCCCGCGCCGTTCGCGCCAATCAGCACATTGAAACGCGCAGTCCCCTCCAGACGCGTCGCGGCATGGTTGCGAAAATCGCGCAAGGTGAGGCGGGTGAGCGGCATGGCAGGCGTGTCAGGCGCTTTCGCCCCGGTCCAACAGGCCATGCTTCTTGAGGCAGTGCCGCAGCTGGTCATAGGTCAGCCCCAAAGCCTTGGCGGTCTGGCGCTGGTTATACCGGTTGCGCCCCAGATGATGCTCGAGGATCGCGCGTTCGTGCCCGTCCACGGCCGCGCGCAAGTCGCTCACCGTATCGAAATCGCGGTGGGTCGGCGGGGAAGGGGCCTCGCCCGCCGCCGTTGCCTTCGCCGCTTTCACCGGGGCTGCAGGCGCTGGCCGCCACGGGCTTTCGAACGGATCGAACTGGATATGCCCGATCGGCCGCCCCGCATCGTCCCAGCGGTAAACCGCGCGCTCCACCACGTTGCGCAGTTCGCGCACATTGCCCGGCCAGGCATAGTCCTCCATCGCCGCGCTCACATGGCCCGCAAAGCCCGGCCACGCAGGCCAGTCCAGCTCCGCGCCCATCCGCCGCCCGTAATAGTCCGCCAGCACCGCAATATCGCCCTCGCGCACGCGCAGCGGGGGCAGGGTGATCACCTCGAAGCTCAGCCGGTCGAGCAAGTCAGGCCGAAAGCGGCCTTCTGCGGCCATGCGCGGCAGGTTCTCGTTGGTCGCCGCCACGATGCGCACGTCGACCATGATCGGCTTGTTCGCCCCGATCCGCGCCACTTCGCCATATTCCACCGCGCGCAGCAGCCGCTCCTGCGCGCCCATTGAAAGCGTGCCGAGCTCGTCGAGAAACAGCGTGCCCTTGTCCGCCTCTTCAAAGCGCCCGACGCGTACGCGCGTGGCCCCGGTAAACGCGCCCGCCTCGTGGCCGAACAGCTCCGCTTCGATCAAGGTTTCGGGCAGCGCGGCGCAGTTCATCGTCACCAGCGGCTCCTGCCACCGCGTCGAAAGGCGGTGGAGGCGTTCGGCGATCAGTTCCTTGCCGGTCCCGCGCTCGCCGATCACCAGCACGGGTCGGCGCATCGGCGCGGCGCGGCTGGCACGCTCCACCGCATCGAGAAATGCCCCCGATTGGCCGATGAACTGGACTTCGCGGTCCATGCCACGCCCCCATATGTGAACCCACGCCAACCTCTAGCAGAAAATCCCAAGCATGAGCAATAATCACCATGTCACTAGAGATGCGCACACGCAAAAACGGCAGATTTGCGCCAGTTTCGCCACTTGGCACACACTATGCAAAGCATCATGCAACGCCCTAACGGGGACACATTCAGGAGATACCCGATGTACACTGCCCGCTTCTTCTCGACCCAGTTCGGCCGCGCGGCGCTGATCAGCATCGCCGCCATGGCCGCTCTCAACGTCGCGGTGGTAACCCGCCCCGCTTCTGCACCTGCCCCGCAGGTTGTCGCCTCGAGTGCTGCCGTGACGGGTGAGCTCGCCTGATGGGCGCCGACGGCCCTGTGCGCCCTCAGGCTGCAACGGGCAAACCTGCGGGCTCTGCCTCGCGCTTCGATCTCGAACTCGGCGTGCTGCGCCAGAGCCACAACTCTTCGGATGCCGCCAGCCGGTCGTCGTCCGCGCCTTTCACCACCCCCTATTCTGCCGGAGCCAACCTGATGGGCATCTTCTCCCGCACCCGCGATATCATCGCCGCCAATTTCAACGATCTGCTCGAAAAGGCGGATGATCCGGCCAAGATGATCCGTATGATCATCATGGAAATGGAGGAGACGCTCGTCGAAGTGCGCGCTTCTGCCGCCCGCACCATCGCCGATCAGAAGGAAATGGGCCGCCACGTTGCGAAGCTTGACCGGCTCCAGGCCGATTGGGCGGACAAGGCGCAGCTCGCCCTCTCCAAGGGCCGCGAGGATCTCGCCCGCGCCGCGCTGATGGAGAAGAACAAGGCCGTCGATATGGGCACCCAGCTGCGCAGCGAAATCACCGTACTCGACGATTCGATGCGCGCGTATGAAATCGACATCGAAAAGCTCCAGACGCGCCTGCGCGAAGCCCGCAGCCGCCAGACCGCGATTGCAGCCCGCCTCGAAAGCGCCGAGAACCGTGTGCGCCTGCGCACCTTGATGACCAACGAACGGGTGGACGAGGCGCTCTCGCGCTTCGACCAGCTCGAACGCCGGGTCGACTATGCCGAAGGCCGCGCCGATGCGCTCAGCCTGGCGGACGACGCTAAGCCGGGCCTCGCCGACGAGATTGCCGCGCTTGCCGGGCAGGACAAGGTCGACGAGGAGCTCGAAGCGATGAAACGCGCGTTGGGTGGCAGCAGCGAAACGAAGGACGTCTGAGCCATGGAAGATAGCTTCATTCCGCTGGTCGCCATTCTCGCGATCTTCGTCGGCTTGCCATGGGTCGTGCTCCACTACGTCACCCGCTGGAAGACTGCTGCCACGCTCACCACCGGCGACGAGGCGCTGCTCGACGAGCTCTACCAGCTTGCACGCCGGCTCGATGAGCGCATGGACACGGTCGAGCGCCTTGTCGCCGCGGACAACCCCGATTTCCGCCCCGCGCGCGTCCTGCCGGACCGCGACGTGGACAACCAGAAACTGCGCGAGCTGGACCGCATGCTCGCCGAACAGAAAGGGATCTCGAAGTGAGCTCGCCAGACCACTATCCGCAGCGCACGAAGTATTATCGTGACAAGGTCAACGGCAAGTTCATGGGCGTCTGCGCCGGGATTGCCGATTACACCGGGATCGATGTGCTCTGGGTGCGAATCGCCTTCCTCGTCCTCGCCTTCTCGATGGGCTGGCCGTTCCTGATCTACTTCGCGTTCGGCTTCCTGGCCGACAAGAAGCCGGCCCGGCTCTATGCCGATCAGGCGGAGCAGAAGTTCTGGCAGGGCGTGCGCCAGTCGCCGGCCAGAACCGCCCGTGAAGTGCGCTCCAGCTTTCGCGACATCGACCGCCGTCTTGCCGAAGTCGAACAGTTCTACGTCTCGGGCAACCCGCGCCTCTCCGCCGAAATCGAGAAGCTGCGCTAGAATGTGAGGGTATTTGCCCCAGGGCGGACTGCGAGCGGCCACTCTCCGAGCTTCCGGTGCCAACGTACATGAAGTACGCTGCGCTCCGGGTTCTGAAAATCAGCCATTTTCGCTCCATCCTGAGCCAAATCCTCACACATCCTGAAGTCCCGTAGTCCCAAGGGGGGAAGACCAATGGATCCCGCACAAATGGCCTTGATGATCCCGATCCTCGCGCTGCTGATCCCGATCATTGCGATCTGGACCCAGCATCAGCGCAAGATCGAAGAGATCCGCGCCGGTGCGCTCACCGAAAGCAATGCGCAGGCCGCCGCCCGTGCCCAGGCGCTCGAGGAGCGGGTCCGCATTCTCGAGGTGATCGTCACCGACAAAAGTTACGACGTCGCCTCGCAGATCGAGGCTCTCCGCGATCCGGCGCGCGATCCGGCCCGGATCGGCACCGAGCCCAAGGGCCACGCCTGAAACCAGACTCAAGGGGGAACCCAATGGCTTTAGATACGTCTCCCGCGATGGTGGTTGTTCCCATCATCGCGATCACCATCGGCTGGGCCGTGAACACATGGCTCCGCGTCCGCCAAGCCAATGTCGAGCGTATCGTGACTGACAGCGGCTACAGACTGACCCATGAGATCGAGGCGCTGCGCAGCGCCCCGCCCGCGCCGCAAGGCGCAAAAAACAGGAGCGCAATGCAATGAGCCCGGAAGATACCATGGCCTTTGCGGCCCTGATGATCGGCATCGCCATCGTCATTGGCGTGCTGGCGGATGTCTACAAGCGCCGCCTCGCCTTCAAGGAGCGCAAGCTCGAACTCACCAGCCGCGACAACGCCGACAAGGCCGCACACTTCGCCGCGCAGGCCCAGCGGCTCGAACAGCGCGTGCGGGTGCTTGAGCGCATCGCCACCGACCGGGAAGGCAACCAGGCCGCCGACCTTGCCGAACAGATCGAGGACCTGCGCGGCACCGCGGTCAACTGACCCGCCCTTGACCGACCTTTGGCGCCTGCCGCCCATCACACGGAGTTTTCATGAGCTTCTGGACCGCCATTGTCGCCATCGTCGCGATCATCGCTTTTGCCAATATGCGCAGCGCCCGCCACCGTGCAGGGCTGAGCCATCCGCTTGCCGAACTGCGTGATGCTGTCAGCGCGCCGCCCTCATCTCCCGCGCTCGAACGCGAAGTGGTGGAGTTGCGCAAGCGCATCGAAGTGCTCGAACGCATCATCACCGACGAGCGCGACACTCGCCGCCTCGCGCAGGATATCGAAGCCCTGCGCGAGCATTGAGCCCGAGGAGGAGGAAACCACCATGTCGTTCGAAACCGCCGCTGTCATGGCCGCCGCTGCCCTCATCGGCCTTGTGATCCTCTCGCACACCGTGCTGCGCGGATGGAACAACTGGCTCGATCTCAAGCGCGCCGAACTTGCGCAGGGCAGCGACAATCCGGCTGGTCACGCGCTGAACATGATCGATCTCAGTGACCTCAAGGAACGCCTGCGCAAGCTGGAAGCCATCGCTGCCGGGGTCGATCTGTAAAGGAAGAGCCCTCTCCTTAAAGGGAAGCGGCCCGCCCCCAAAAATCCCTCTCCCCGCCAGCGCCCGATCCGCTATGGCGCCCCCATGAGCAAACTCGACGACATTCTCGAAGAATATGAATTCCTCGACGCGGACGAACGCTACCGGCTGCTGATCGAACTCGGCCGCGCGCTCGAACCCATGCCCGATGCGCTGAAAACCGACGCGACCCTCGTGCGCGGGTGCTCGGCCAGTGTCTGGGTCTATCCCACGCAAGTCAGGTCCTCTGGGGCCGGCGAACAGCTTCATTTCCTGGCAGACAGCAATGCCGCGATCACCAAGGGCATCGTTGCGCTCGTGCTCGCCGCGGTGCAGGATCAGCCCGCCAAAGAGGTTGCCGATACCGATATCGCCGCCGCGCTCACCCCGTTTGATCTGAAAAACCAGCTCTCGTCCAACCGCACCCAGGGCGTGCCCAACATGATCGCGCTGGTGCGCGAACACGCCGCGCGCATAGCCGGCTAAAATGAAACGCCAGCTCTGGACCGGCGCGGGCCTCATGTTCGTCGGCATCGGCGCGGTCGGTGCGGTGCTGCCGCTGCTGCCCACCGTGCCGTTTCTGCTGCTCGCGCTGTTCTGCTTTGCGCGCGGCAATCCGGTATTGGAGCAGCGTCTGCTCGCCCATCCCCGCTATGGCCCGATGCTGCTCGATTGGCGCACGCGCCGGGCGATCCCGCGCAAGGCCAAGATCGCCGCGCTTGGCACCATGGCCATATCGGTGTTGGTTACGGGCCTTGCCGTTGGTTGGCCGTGGCTGCTGATCCCGCTGGCTGTCATGGCCATCGGCGGCACTTGGCTCTGGACCCGCGCCGAATAGTCAGCGTTTATTCAACCGCCTCGCGCAGCACGGCGACCCCGGCCTCGCGCTGCGCTTTCAGCTTCCGCTTCAACCGCGCGGGATCGAGCGCGATGATAAAACCGAAGCTCACCCCGCCTTCCTTGCCGATCGTCGCGTGATGCAGTTTGTGCGCCTGCACCAGCCGCTTGGCATAGCCCTTGCGGGGCACCCAGCGGAACCAGCGCTGGTGGATCAGTCCGTCATGCAGCAACGTATATATCGCGCCATAAACCATGATGCCGATGCCGATCCATGTTGCGGGCCACCACGCATAGGCCCCCGCAATCAGCGGACTGCCGATCATAAAGCCGCTGATCGACATCGCCGCGCCGACAACCGCATAGAGGTCGTTGCGCTCGAAAAACCCGTCGTGCGGTTCATGATGGTCGCGGTGCCAGGCCCAGCCGAAGCCGTGCATGATGTACTTGTGGCTGCTCCACGCCACTGCTTCCATCGCCCATACCGTGGCGAACACGATCAAAAATGCCGTCATGCAAACAGATATAGCGCAATCGCGTCCCGCTTGCGAGCCTCTGCCCGTTAAGACAGGTCTTGCCAGGCTGCGGCCACAACGTTCAGATAGGGTTCAGCCGGAAAACGGATAAAAACGAACAGGACCGGGCAAAACTGGATCGGCACTTTACCGCCGAATCGTTTTCAAAGTGCCACATAACGGCCATAAACAATGCAAAAAGGGGGACGCGCGATGGCTGCCGAAGGTGCTGAGCTGGATCTGACGACCGACGTTCTGGTTGATAGCGTGCTGGTTGATAGCGATGCGGCTGTTTGGGATATCGCGATTGATCCTGTCCCGCTTGATCCTGTAGATATTGTCGATGCCGTGCCAGTTGATCTGGCGGCACTTGATGGCAGCACCGATGTTCCCCCAGATGCGCAGACTTTCGGCGGCCCGGTCGGCATCGAGGTAATCGATCCGGTTGTAATCATTGACGACAGCATGGCTGAAACAGGCAGCGAATTCCCGCCGAAGGACGACGGTAGCTCGTCCAGCGGCGATGACCAGATTTTTGAGCCCGTTGCTAGTGATGGAGGCATCGATAATTCCGAAAGCGCTACCGAGGAAGTCCCCGGCCGCCCGGTCGATCCCATGCCTGAGTGGCGCACGCTTGATGGCGCAGTGACGGATGACGTCACAGCCGACGACGGTTCGTTGAGCGAAACCGATGGCGGCAACAAGGGCGACCCAGTCGGGGAAATCGGCACGATCGATATCACGATGATCACCGACAAGGACGGTTCCATCGACGATACCGGTTCCATCGACGATACCGGTTCCATCGACGACGGGGCCATCACGGACGGATCGTTCGACTGGACCTACGAGGACTTCGTCAAGCCCAACGGCGAGGACGGCACGCCGGCGCTCTACACTTTGGATCCCGATGATGCGCTGATCTACCAGACCATGGGCCCGGTCGAAGAAACCCCCGGCCGTCCGTCCGATCCCATGCCCGAGTGGCGGACCAACACTGGCACAGATTTCACCTCGCCCGTCACGGTCGAAGTGAGGATCGACCGAGCCCCGGTGAACTACGCCGCGTCAGACTTCTTCCACACAGATGTCGATCTGCTCTGAACGCTTCCCTGGGTGCCAGATCAAAGCGCAGGTGTCCTCAGGCTGACTGCCCTTTCTTGCTTGATAAGCAGGCAGCGGGGGCTTAACTCGCCGCCCATGACCAGCACTTCACCCCGCACGCTCTACGAAAAGATCTGGGCCGCCCACGTCGTCGAAGACCGCGACGACGGGACCAGCCTCGTCTACATCGACCGCCACCTCGTCCATGAGGTGACGAGCCCGCAGGCGTTCGAGGCGCTGCGGCTCGCGGGCCGCAAGGTCCGCCGCCCCGATCTCACGCTCGCCGTGCCCGATCACAATCTGCCCACCACCGCGCGGCGCGATAGCGCGGGCGCCCGCATCGCCATTCCTGATCGCGAAAGCGCCGCGCAGCTCGCCGCGCTGGAAGCCAACGCGCCTGCGTTCGGCATCCGCTATATCGGCGATGCGGATGCGGAACAGGGCATCGTCCACGTCGTCGGCCCGGAGCAGGGCTTCTCGCTCCCCGGCGCAACCATCGTCTGCGGCGATAGCCACACCGCCTGCCACGGCGGCCTTGGCGCGCTGGCGTTCGGTATCGGCACGAGCGAGGTCGAGCATGTGCTCGCCACGCAGACCCTGCTCCTGAAGCGCTCGAAATCGATGGAAGTGCGCATCGAAGGCCCGCTCCTGCCCGGTGTCACCGCCAAGGATCTTGTCCTGCACATCACCGGTGTGCTCGGCGCTGCGGGCGGCACCGGCCATGTCATCGAATATACCGGCCAGGCGATCCGCGACCTCAGCATCGAAGGCCGGCTCACTGTCTCCAACATGGCGATCGAGCACGGCGCGCGCGCGGGCCTGATCGCGCCTGATGAAAAGACCTTCGCCTATGTCGAAGGCCGGCCCTACGCTCCCAAGGGCGCGGACTGGGACAAGGCCGTAGCCTGGTGGCGCAGTCTCGCCACCGATCCGGGCGCAAAATACGACAAGGTCGTTGTCATCAACGCGGCGGACATCGCTCCCAGCGTCACCTGGGGCACCAGCCCGGAAGACGTGCTGCCGATCACCGGCCTCGTTCCCGCGCCCGAAAGCTTCGCCGACCCGTCGAAGCAGGCCGCCGCGCGTGCCAGCCTCGATTACATGGGGCTCGAACCCGGCCAGCGCATCGACAGCGTCGAAGTCCAGAACGTGTTCATCGGCAGCTGCACCAACAGCCGCATCGAAGACCTGCGCGCCGCTGCCGCCGTGCTGAAAGGCCGGACCAAGGCCGCGAACGTCAAGTGGGCCATCGTCGTTCCGGGCTCGGGCCTCGTCAAGCGTCAGGCTGAAGCCGAAGGGCTCGACAAGGTGTTCCTGGAAGCCGGCCTCGAATGGCGCGAACCCGGCTGCTCGGCCTGCCTCGGCATGAACCCGGACAAAGTCCCCGCCGGCGAACGCTGCGCCAGCACCTCGAACCGCAACTTCGTCGGCCGCCAGGGCCCCGGCGCGCGCACGCACCTCGTTTCGCCCGCCATGGCGGCGGCGGCGGCGGTGACTGGGCGGCTTACGGATGTGCGCGAACTGGTCTGAGGTATAGGGCCAGAAAAAAGGGCCAAGAAATAGGCACGGTCCCTATTTTTCGCGAGCTTGCTTCAGCGCTCCGACCCCGATATAAGTTTCCTGTTGCAACTTAAATCGGGCTCACATCCCCATGCGCATCGTCATGACCGGCGCTACCGCCGGCTTCGGCCTGTTCGCCGCCGAGCGCCTGGTTGAGGCCGGTGCAACACTCACTATCGGCGCGCGCAGCCCCGCAGCGCTGCCGTTCGCGCTAACCGGCCGCGTCCAAGCCCTCCCGCTCGATCTCGATGCGCTGGCAAACGTCCGCACTTTCGCCGCCGCGCTCGGGGATGGGCCGATCGACGTGCTTCTGCTCAACGCGGGCCTCCAGCTTGCCAAGCCAGCGGTCAGCGCCGACGGCTTCGAGCGGACCTTTGCGGTCAATCACCTCGCGCACTATCTCCTGCTGCGTCTCCTCGCGCCCGGGCTCCGGCCCGGCGCCCGCGTGATCCTCACCGGCAGCGGCACGCACGATCCGGCTGAGAAGACACCCGTCACCCCGCCGGTGCATGCCAATGCCGATTGGCTCGCCCACCCGGAGACGGACCCGCACCGCGAAACCCGCACCCGCCAGGCCTGCTTCCGCGCCTACAGCAGCTCGAAGCTCTGCAATATCATGACCGCGCGCGAGGCGGCCAAGCGCTTGCCCGGCATAAGCTTCATGTCCTTCGATCCGGGCTATGTCCCGCACACCGGCCTGGGGCGTGACAACGGGCGAGTGA
>JBJXEK010000304.1:0-2765 GCA_046155055.1 Novosphingobium sp.
GCGGCGCAGATGGCACTGCTGCGGGTGATGCACGCCGCCGACCTGCCTGATCCGGGCGGGCTGATCAAGCAGCTGGAGGCCTTTGCGGCGAATCCGCCGGCCCAAGCAGCGGGAGGGCCTGCGGCCCCGGCTGAGGGTGCGCCCGCTGCGGTGGTTGCCGCGTCTCCCGCTGCCGTGGCGGCGGAGTGGGAGCGGCTGGTCGGTGAGGTCGAGCAGTTCTCTCCGCTGATCGGGTCGTCGATGCGGCTTTCGGTGCGCGTCGCCGCGCTTTCGCCCGGGCATTTGCGCTATGTGCTGGTGCCGGGGATTGCCGGCGATCCGACTGGCGACATGCGCAAGGGGCTGGAAACAGCGTCCGGGGCAGCATGGAAAGTCGATCGTCTGGCGGAAAGCGCTGATGCCATGCCGAGCCTCGAGGAAGCGCGCGCCGCCGCCCGCGCGAGCGAGGATGCCGCGCTTCTCGAAGACCCACTGGTGCGCGCTGCCTTTGCCGCGTTCCCGGGGGCTGAAATTCTCGACGACGTCCCTATATCGGGCCAATCAGAGAAATCCTGGAGCAGACGCGCATGAAGTCGATGGAAGAGATGATCCAGGCCGCACAGGCCGCGGCCCAGACGATCCAGAAGCAGATGGAGGATGCGCAAGGGCGGCTCGATCAGATCGAGGTCGAAGGCGTCGCTGGCGGCGGGCTCGTGAAAGTCAGAGCGTCGGCAAAAGGCCGGGTTATCGCGGTTTCGATCGACGACAGCCTGATGGACAAGGCCGAGAAGGGCATTCTCGAAGACCTCGTTGCCGCCGCGTTCAACGATTGCCGCACGCGCGCCGATGCTGCCGCGGGCGAGGAAATGCAGAAAGTGCAGATGGCGGCGGGCATTCCCCCGGGCTTCAAGCTGCCGTTCTGAGCGCACTTTGCGGCGGCACTTTGCGTCGCATACCGTTGACGGCTATACAAACTTGTCACAAAATTTACCATTACCACAATTGAACGGGTGGCCAGTTCCGGCGCGTCCGCTATCCAAGGTCCATTCTTTCTGAGTCTTTTGACTGTTCTTGCTGCAGCCACGCTTGCCAGCGCGCCGCCCGCCGATGCCGGCCAGCCGTCTGCGCCGACTACTGCGCAAACCACCGCACCTGCGACCCAGCCCGCACCGGCTGCTCAGGCCGCGCCAGCCGATGCCTTGCCGCCGCTGCCGGGCGAAATCGTCGTGTCCGGTTCGCTCAAGGCCCCACCGGGCGATCCGCTCGCCCGGGCCAACGAGAAGTCGTACGAGGTGCTGCAGACAGTCGACGACAAGCTCGTCGGCCCGGTGGCGGGTGCTTATGAAAAGGGCGTGCCGCGCCCGCTGCGCATGGCCTTGCGCAATTTCATCCGCAATGTGCGCGATCCGGTGGTGGCGATTGCCTACCTGCTTGAGGTCAAGCCCGGCAAGGCGTTCGAGACTGCGGCCCGGTTCGGCATCAATTCGACCATAGGGCTTGGCGGGACGATCGACGTGGCGAGAGCCAAGCCGTTCAACCTGCCCTACCGCCAGAACGGGCTTGCCAATGTGCTGGGCTACTACGGCGTGGGCCCCGGGCCCTACCTGTTCCTGCCGCTGGTCGGGCCGACGACGGTGCGCGATCTGTTCGGTTTGGTGGCTGACCGGCTGGTCGTGCCGCTCGGCGTGGGTACGCCGTTCAACAAGGCTTACTACGCCATTCCGATCAACACGATCGACGCGCTCGACTATCGCAACGAGGCGGACGAGGACTTCAAGCGCCTGCGCGATTCCGCCGATCCTTATTCGACTTATCGCCGGGTCTATCTGCAATCGCGGATCGACCAGATCGAGGCGCTGCACGGCCGCGGGCCGCTGGTGAGGGGCCAGGTCCGCTACGGTCCCTTCGCGCGGCCGGTGGGCGCTGCGGCTGCCCCGGTGTCGGCCGCCGAGAAGCGGGTGATGGAGCAGGACGACAAGGCGGCGGATGCGGCTACGACGGTAGCGCAACCTGCAGCACCAGTTGCCGAGCCGGCAGCGCCTGCGCCGCCCGCTCCGCCGCTCCCGCCGCCGTCACCGGTGTTCATCTCGGAGCCGGTGGTGCAGCCGGTTCCCTGAGCCGTGGACAGCGCTGACTATCTCATCAGCCGAATGAGGCTTTTGACCACCTTGCTCATGGTGGCGGGCTTGCTGGTGATCGGGTCTTGCTCGTTGCTATTCCCGCCCAAGCGACCTGAGCAATCCTGGGCGAACGGCACATATCGCAATGCCTGCTGCGCTCCGTTGGTATTGCGGAACGGGTCTTTGTCCTCCGAACGGCGGAGCAGCGCCTACCGGATCGAACCCGGCAAGCATGGCTACATTCTGAACGTGCCCGAAGGGATCAGCGTCGAAGCGGGACATGTGCTCTTCGGCGGAGACACGGTTTACATGGAATTCAACGATGCCAGCGGTCTGCATCGGGCGGACTACCATGCCAAAAACTTGTCCATCAACAACCGGGAAGTCGGCGGCAATCTGATCTATGTCAGGCAATAAGGACGGCTGACGGAAGCCGCACATGCGCCTGCCGGACCAGTTGGCCGCAGCTAAGCGCTCCGGCCTAACGCGCATTACAATTTCCTCATCCACAACCCCGGTATAACGGGCCATTGCGGGCACGGGGGCGGGCTCCCATATTCACATTCAAGAGAACCCGCCGTTCTCTCTCCCACCGGCGGGGCGAATGGAACTGATACGCTCATGACATACTATCCCTTGCTCCCCTTGCGCGATATCGTCGTGTTC
>JBJXEK010000305.1:0-2870 GCA_046155055.1 Novosphingobium sp.
CCGCGCGGGCACGCTGTCACTGGCAGAGGATGCCCGAGGGCTGGCGTTCGCCATCGACCTTCCCGCAACGACGCTTGCGGCCGATATCCTGGCCCTGGCCGAACGTGGCGACCTGGGGGGCATGTCCTTTTCCTTTCGCGCAATTGACGAAGCCTGGCCAGCGCGGGATCGGCGGGAATTGCGCGCGGTAGACCTACTGGAAATCAGCGTGGTGCATTCGCATCCAGCTTATGACCGGACCGAGGTTCACGCGCGCTCACGGCTGGTGGCGACTGACGCGCAAGCCCGCGCGCGGCGCCTTCGCCGCGCGATGGCGGATCTGATCTGATGAGGTTCCTCGACCTGTTCCGCCGCAAGGCCGAGACGGAAGACCGATCGGCCGAGCGGTTCACCCATGGCGGGCCTGTCCCCGAATGGCTCGGGCTTCAATCGGCAACCGGGATCGCAGTCAACGAACAAACCGTCGAAAACTTGGCGACTGTCTCCGCGTGCGTGGGGGCGATCGCGAGTGCCATCGGGAGCCTGCCACCCCGCATCTACAGGCCGAGCGGCACGGGGCGGGAGGAACTGACCGCGCATCCGGTCAACCGGCTATTGCGGGCGCCCTGGGGGCTGCTGACATGGCCTGACTGGTGCGAGTGGGCCATGTCGCAAGCCCTGCTGCATGGCAATGCGCTGGCCGAAATTCTGTCCGATGGCCGAGGCACCATCACTGGACTTCGCCCCATCCCATGGCGCCACGTGCAACCTGCCGTCCTGCCCGATGGGCGCCAGGTGTTCCATGTGAGCTTGCCCGGCGAACAACGGCGACGGCTGACGGCTGCCCAAGTGTTCTACATCAAGGACCGTTCCGACGATGGGCTTGTCGGCCGGTCGAGGATCAGCCGTGCGCCGGATGCGGTGGGCAACGCAATTAGTCTTCAAGCCTTTTCCGCGCACGCCTGGGCAAATCAGGCGCAACCGTCCGGCGCTGTAGAGATCGACGGCGCGCTAAATCAGGCGAATTACGAGCGGTTGCGGGCGCAGTTTACCCAAAATTACACCGGCCCGAAGCACGCCGGGAAGGTGCTGATCCTCGACAACAAGGCGCAATGGAAATCAATTTCCGTTTCGCCCGAGGATGCGGAAGTGTTGGCGTCGCGCCGTTTCTCGGTCGAGGAACTTTGCCGGCTGTTCCAGGTTCCGCCGCCGATCGTGCAGGACTACACGCACAACACATTCACCAACTCTGCCCAGGCTTCATTGTGGTTCGCTCAATTCTCATTGGCGCCATGGTGCCGGAAGATCGAGGCCGAGTTTGCGCGGACTGTTTTCACTGGCGACGATGGCGCGCACCTGGAAATTGACCTGTCGGGCCTGATGCGTGGCGACTTCGAAACGCGGTGGAAAGCGTGGGAAATCGCGGTCAAGAATGACATTCTGGATCGTAACGAGGTCCGGGAGATGGAAGGCTGGGGGCCACGTGCCGTGACGGAGGCGCCGGTTGTCTGAGGTAGTGCCCTTCCCTGTCCTGATGACCGAGCGCACCGTTGCGGACCGCCTGGGCGTGTCCGTGGATACCGTGCGGCGGGAGCGGCAGAGGGGGCGCATTGCCCACGTGCTGATCGGCGGACGCCCGAAATACCTGCAAGCCCACATCGACGCCTACCTCGTATCAAGGACAGTGCCAGCGTGCCAAAGCCCAGCAAGGACCATCTCGGACGCATCGGCTCCTACTGGCTGTCAAAGCGGCCCGGTTCCGACCAGTGGTGCCGCACATGGTTCGATCCTGACACCAGACAAACGCGCCGCGCATCACTTGGCACTGACGATCCTGGCGCCGCCCGCGTCGCGCTCGCCCGGTGGGTCACGATGAATGTCGCGCTACGGCAGCAGCACCCGCGTGACGTGGCCCTGGCGACAGTGTTCGCGCGCTACTACCAGCAGCACGGCAGCACGACCCGCAGCGCCGGCATCAACCGGCGAAACCTGTATCTGATGCTCACGGCGCTTCCCGAGGGCATGACAGTGGGGGAACTGACCCTAGACCAGCAACACCGCGCTTCCGCCAAGATGCACGAGACCCACGGCGCCGGGACGGTCAAGCGGTGCTTCGCCATCGCAAGAGCGGCGGTCAACTGGGCATGGAAGAACGGAGAGCTTGACCGGCCAGTGCCGTTCCTCGCGATACGTGAGGGCGCGGGCCGCGAACGCATCCTGTCTATCGAGGAACTGGCCCGCCTCTGGTCCACCGATATGCCGGACCACGTGCGCGTCTATCTGGCGCTGCTGATCGGCACGGCGGCCCGACCGGAGGCGGTGCTAGAGCTGACCCGGTTCCAGTGCGACGTTGAGCGCGGAACCATCAATCTCAATCCGCCCGGCCGGGTGCAGACCAAGAAGCGCCGTCCGCAACTGCCGATGGCGTCATGGCTTCGGCCATGGATTGAGGCTGCCCAGGGACCGCTGGTGGCCTATCGAGGCCGGCCGGTGCGGAAGATCGCCGGGGCCTTCCAGACACTACGGGACGCTGCTGGTTTCGGGCCGGACGTGACCAGCTACACGATCCGCCACACCATCGCGACCGAGATGGCCGCGCGCGGAGTGCCTGAATTGGAAATCGCGGCGATCATGGGGCACCGTATGCCCAACAGCCGCACAACAGGGAGATATCTGCATGTAGCGCCAGAACGCTTTGCCAGTGCCAGGATGGCGCTGGAAGACATAGGAAATGAGATCGGTCGGGCGGGAACCCGTCCGATCTCTGTAGTGAGCTTGCGTGCTATTAGCGTGTCAGTAGCTTTTTCGCCGGGCGGGAACCCGACTGAAAAGCCGTTGCTTTCTGGAGCGGGCGAAGGGATTCGAACCCTCGACCCCAACCTTGGCAAGGT
>JBJXEK010000306.1:0-3293 GCA_046155055.1 Novosphingobium sp.
AGGTTGTCGAGACCCCGCCGGGGCCGCCGGTGCTGGCCACGCTGCTGGCAGAAATCTATGGCCCCGACGCGCAGAACCGCCGGGCCACCGCGACCGAGCTCGAAAAGATCTTCAAGTCGGTTCCCTATATCGTCGATGTCGACAACAGTTTCGGACAGGCACGGCCCAAGCTCCGTCTGATTCCGCAGCGCGACCGGATTGATTATTACGGCCTCTCGGCCCGTGACATCAACGACTCAATCGGCGCGCTGTTGGGCAGCCGTACGGTCGGCTATGCCCTGCGCGGCAACGAGCGCACCCCGCTGCCGATCACCATCGCGCTCCCGCAATCGGCGCGCAGCTGGACCCAGACCTTGAACAGCACGCCAGTAGCCGTCGGTAAGGATGGGCAGCTGGTCGAGCTCGGTGCCGTGGTCGAAGCGCGGCAGGAGCAGAGCAGCCCGGCGATCTTCCGCCGCGACGGCCATTTTGCCGATATGGTGACGGCGGAGCTGGCGGGCGACTATGAAGCGCCGATCTATGGGATGCTCGCGGTCGATGCGGCCATCGACAAGTACGACTGGGCGGCCAAGGGGCTCACCAAGCCGGTCATCCGCCTGAGCGGACAGCCGACCGACGAACAAGCCACCTCGCTGCTGTGGGACGGCGAGTGGGAAATCACCTGGGTCACGTTCCGCGACATGGGCGCCGCCTTCATGGTCGCGCTGCTGGGCATCTATATCCTCGTGGTCGCGCAGTTCCGCAGCTTCACGCTGCCGCTGGTGATCCTCACCCCCGTGCCGCTCACGCTGGTCGGCATCGTGATCGGCCACATGCTGTTCGGCGCACCGTTCACTGCCACCTCGATGATCGGCTTCATTGCGCTTGCGGGGATCATCGTGCGCAATTCGATCCTGCTGGTCGATTTCATCCGGCACACCGCCACGCCGGACCGGCCGCTGCGCGATGTACTGATCGAGGCGGGCATGATCCGCTTCAAGCCAATCGTGCTGACGGCGGCGGCGGCGATGATCGGTGCGGCGGTGATCCTCTCTGATCCCATTTTCCAGGGCCTTGCAATTTCTCTCCTATTCGGGCTGGCCTCCTCGACCTTGCTCACGGTTCTGGTTATTCCCGCCATTTATATTGTGCTGCGTGACGATGGGAGGCTGGCAAGCCAATGATGATGATAAGCGGCACGGCAGAGATGCTCTGCGAACGGGCGAGCGAAGTCGCGGCGTTCCTCAAGATTGTCGCGAACCCGCAGCGCCTGCTGCTGCTATGCCGCTTGCGCGAGGGGGAGACATCGGTGAGCGAGCTGATCGGCCTCTGCGGCTTGTCGCAGTCCAGCGTGTCGCAGCATCTGGCGCGGATGCGGGATGGCGGTCTGGTGGAAACTCGGCGCGAGAACACCACGATCTACTACCGGATTGCCGACCGCCACACGCTCGCGCTCATCGCGTTCCTTTGCGATCAATTCGGCGACCCATCCGCTGCTGCATCAGCCAATCGGGCCATGGCATGATCCGCCGCGCAGCCTGTGCCCTAGCCGCCGTGTTGCTTGCTTCCGCGCCGCTGCCGCTATTGGCTGAACCAACGCCCGTTACGATCCGCGTATTGAGCCTCGGCGGCAAGTTCATAGGGACTGGCATGGGCGGTGCCCGGATCGTGGTTCGAGATGCCAGAACGCAGCAGATCTTGGCGCAGGGCATTACGACAGGCGGCACGGGCGACACCAAGCGGATCATGGCAGGTGGTCCGCGCAATGCGCAGATTGCCGATGCAAGTGCCGCGGCCTTCAACGTCATGCTCGATCTTGCCGAACCGACCCTCGTCGAAGTTGAGGCTTATGGTCCGCAAGCGCAGCTGCAATCGGCAGTTGCCGTCCGGTCGCAGCGCTGGGTTCTGCCGGGACACGGCGTTGCCGCTGGCGATGGCTGGGTGCTCGAACTGGCTGGCCTCGTAGTTGATGTCATCGATCCGCCAGCGCATCTGCGAACATCAGCGGGCAACCACCAGATCACGGTCCGCGCCAACGTTGCGCTGCTATGCGGCTGCCCAATCGAACCGGGAGGCCTGTGGGATGCAGCGCGGTTCGATGTCACCGCCCACATCAAGCGCGAGGGCGATGAAGAGAAAACGCAGCCTCTAGCGTATGGCGGGAAGACCGGTGTTTTTGCCGCCAGCGTAGAGGCGGCCGAACCCGGAACTTATGCCGTGACCGTAACAGCGGTGGACCGGGCGACCGACGCGGTCGGTATCGATCGCACCAGCTTCATCGTGCCCTGACATTCGGACTCACGCGGCTAGAGAATTTTCGCAAACATTGCGGCAGATCCGCGCGCCGGAGAGGGCGGCTCCTCAGCCCGCGCCGACTTCGCCATTGATACGCTAGGTGCCAGCGCGGAGAGGAACTCGGCCGCAGATGCAAATGCGCGCGATGAAACGCTGTAATAGACCTGCTTGGCGGCGCGGCGCGTCTGCACCAGTTCGGCCTTGCGCAGTATGGCCAACTGCTGGGACAGGCCCGGTTGTCCAATACCTGTCAACCGCTCGATCTCGCTTACAGATTTCTCGCCAGATTCTAGCAGCGTAGCGATCAACCGGAGCCGGGTATCATGGCCAAGCGTGCGCATAACCTCAACCAGCGTCTCAAGATCATAGTCCGGGTGAATGCGTTGCATCATTTACCCTTTCGACGATTGCGGCTTGAGGCGGTAAAACCACGTCGGCGTATCGCCTTCGGCAAGCAGCGCGGCCTGATCCTGATGGGCCGGGATCAGGACTGCGTCGCCGGGAAGCCAGCCCTCGGGCGTCACCACATCCTCGGCATCGACGATTTGCAAGGCGGCCAACACTCTTAGCATCTCATCGACCGAGCGTCCGACTGTGGCCGGATAACAGGTCATGGCGCGGACAATTCCGGTCGGATCGATGAAGTAGGTCGATCGCATGGCCGCAGCATCGGGCGAATGATCGGCAATCATGCCATAAGCCCGGCCGATGATCAGCGATGGATCTTCGACGATCGGGAAACCGACCGTCACCCCGAACCCGTCGCGGATCGCGCGAACCCAGGCCAGGTGTGAAAAAAGGCTGTCAACTGAAACGGCGAGGAGAGCGCAGCCGAGCGCCTCAAACCGGTCGCTTGCCTTCGACAGTCCGACGAACTCGCTAGTGCAGACCGGCGTGAAATCTGCAGGATGTGAAAAAAGGATCAGCCAGCGGCCACGAAAGTCCGCCAGAGACATGACCCCCATCGTCGTTCGTGCCTGGAAATTGGGGGCCAGATCGCCGATCTGAAGGGTCGTAGA
>JBJXEK010000307.1:0-14054 GCA_046155055.1 Novosphingobium sp.
TCGAGGCCAGTCCCCTGCGCAAGGTCTCCGTCACGGTCACCGACCGCAGCGGCCGCAAGCGGCTCGCCCGCCTCTCGACGCTGGGCACCGGACATTGAGCACGCCGCGTGCCCTACCCCGCACTGGCGGACTGCGTGAGGCCGGCTTCACCCTGATCGAGGCCCTGGTCGCGCTTTTCGTGTTCGGCCTGATCTCCACGCTGATCCTCGGCGTGCTGTCTATGCAGGCGCGGGCTGAGGCCACGTTGCGCGGCCGGATCGAAGCCGAGGACCAGGTGGTCGCGGCACAAAACACCTTGCGCGAGCGGATGGGGGCGATGCGCCAGCTGCTCGATCCCCGCGGCGGGGGCGACACCGTGCTGTTCCGCGGGTTCGCCGACCAGCTCGAGTTCGTCGCCCCCACCTTTCAGGCCGAAGGCCCCCGCGCATTGTACCGGTTCCGCCTGCAGGCAATCCCGGGCGACAAGCTGGTGCTCTATGCCTTGAGCGAACGCACCTCGGTCCAGACCACAGCGTCGCAGGCCCTTGCCTGGACACCGCTCATCCTGCTGAGCAACGTAAAGCGGCTCGAAATCAGCTATTTCGGTGCAGACCGGTTCACGGGCAGGGACAGTTGGCAACAGGACTGGGTCAACCGGGCCAGACTGCCCAAGCTCATTCGTGTGCAAGCCGTCCTCGGGCGCGAGGATTCGCGCGTCTGGCCGCAGCTCATCGTGCGTCCCGCGCCGCAATCGCGGCAGCCCTGCCGCGATGAGACCACATCCAAGGATTGCGGAGAAAAGCCTTGAATCTGACGGAATTGCTCAATTCCGACATGACCACGCTGACGCGCGCCGCGCAGCAGGGGTTCGACTGGTGGCTGCGCGAGCTGCGCGGGCTGGTTCCCGCACGCCTTGGCGGGGCCAGCCGGCCACTTGCGGCATTCCACCGGCTTGGCCCCGCCGACGAGATCGTCGCGGCGCGCACCGCCAAACGCAATGCGGACACGTTGGTTCTTCCCGAGGACATCTGCCTCGTCCGGCAAATCGCTTTGCCTGCCATGCGCGAGGCGGATCTGCGCGCGCTGGTCGAGCTTGACGCCGACCGAATCCTGCCGGTGGCCGCATCCGCGTTGGTCGTCGGTGTGCGGCCTGGCGGTCCCTCGGCACAGCACGCGGACCAGATCGACGTCACGGTCGGCGCCCTGCCGCTGGTGCGTGCCGAGCGCATTGCCCGCAATCTGGCCGAGGCTGACCTCGCGCCGCGCTGGATCGGACCACTCGACGCGACAGGGGAGCACCTCGCGTTCGATCTGGCCCCGGCGATGCGCGCCGCCGGCCTGCTCCCGCAGCGCCCGCCCGTCGCGCGGTTCTGGTGGATCGTGGTGGGCGTGCTGATCGCGATCAATCTGATTTTCGCTGTGGTGCGCGATCAGCAGCAGGTGAACGCAGCGCAGGCCATGGTCGATGCACAGGCCCCGGCGCTCGGTGCCGTGCGGCGAATCGAGGCGACGATCGGGCGCAATACCGCGCGGATCAACACGCTGCGCACCCGGCGCGAGCGGCAGCAGCCGCTGCGCGCGCTCGCCCGGCTAGGCGTGGCGATCCCGGCCAGAAGCTGGGTGCAGCGGATGGAATGGGACGGCGTTCGGCTGCGAGTTTCCGGCTATGCCGCGCGCGACGTCAATCCGATTGCCGCGATCAAGGCTTCGGGCGCCTTTGTCGGGGTGCGAGCCGGCCGGGCCGACGCGCTGACCGAAACGGCGGCGGGCAGACCGTTCGATTTCAGCGCAACGCTTGAGGAGAAGCACTGATGCGATCCCTCTCTCGGCGCGAAAGCCGCCTTGTTGCGGTGCTCTTGCTGCTGTTGGCCGTGACGCTGATCTATTTCGGGCTGGTTGCACCGGTTGTCGATGGTTTCCAGAACCGGGCGCTGCTGCGCGAGCAGCTTCACCGCCAGTTCCGCAGCAACGAGCAGCGCATCGCCACGCTCGACGCGCTCCAGCGCGAGGCGCTGCGCCAGCAGGACGCGCTTCGCACCATGTTTCTGATTGGCGCCGATGCCGACGAGGCGGGCGAGGCACTGCGTGCCGAGATCGAAGCGGCTGCGCAAACGAACGGTGCCGACATCAAGGCGACCGAGGCCCTGCTTTCCTCCGAGGAAGGCTGGACCCGCGCCGCGCTTGAGGCGCGGATGACCCACAGTCAGTTCGCCGCCCTGCTCGCGCAGCTGAACCAGCTGCACCCTCCCGTGGTGGTCGATACCGTGATTGCCAACGCCGCCGACGCGCTCAACGATCCCAAATCGGATACGCTCAATGTCAGACTTGAAATCTCGGCTCCGTTCCTACGCGCCCAGTAGCGCCACCGGCAGCACGGTGCCCGCGCTGCTCGTCGCCGTGCTGGCGGCGGGGGCGCTGGTACAGCTCGTGTTGCCGGCCGGTGACGGCGTGCCCGCAGAGGGCGATCCGATACGCGCTCCGCGCTGGGATCTGCCCGTGATCGGCGAGCCGGGCGCCCTTCCGCCGGGTGTAGTCCCGTGGATATTCACGCCTGCCCGCATCGGCGCACCGCCCGCGGCAGCGTCCGCCGACGGCGAGGCCGAGGGCGGTGATGCAGCCGCAGCCGAGCCGCCCAAGCCCCGGTTCGGGCCGCTGTCCGGTGCCTGGGTAATCGGTTCGATGCGCACCAGGGGCGGCCGTGCGGTAATCATAAGGCCCTCGCACGGCATTCCGGTCCGACTGCCGATGGGCGGATCATGGCGCGGCTGGACGCTGACAGCGATCGAGGAGACCGCCGCACGCTTCCGGCATGGCGGCAAGACATACCGCATAAACTTCGGTACGGCCCCCGCAGGCGGGAGCGATGCCTCTGACAGCGAGAACACCAGTGAATGATCTAGCCCTGAACCGCGACACCCGCGCCGTCCGCTTTGCGCAGCACGCGCTGCGCCATCGCAGACTCTCGCTGCTGGCGCTCCTCGTCGTGGCGGGCTGCACGCCGCGGGTAATCTCCCCAGTCGAAGGCCCGGCGAACCGGCCTCCGCCGCAGGCCGAGCGCGAGGATACAGGCGTCGCCACCACCATTGTCGGCGGGCAGAGCCCAGTCCCGACGATGCCGGCCGGGGGCGCAGGCGCAAAGCCGCGCACGGGCGGCACGATCGAATTCAACATCCCCCATGCCGACGTGCGCACGCTGGCGCGCATCGTGCTGCGCGATACCTTGCAGATCCCCTATACCGTGGCGGTGCAGGAAGACGTCGATGTCGGGCTGTCCACCCCCGGGCCGATCAGCCGCACCCAATTGATCGAGTTGTTCGAGGCATCGCTGCGCAAGGCCGATCTCGCGATGGTGTGGCAAGGCAGCGGCTACAAGATCATGACCGTCGCCGAAGCCAAGGCCGAAGGCACCGGATTTCTGCCCGATCGCGGCTTCGGCACCGAAGTGGTCACGCTCCAATTCGCCAATGCGGAGGAGCTCAAGAAACTGCTGGATACGGTCGTGCCCGGTGCGGTGCAGTCGGTCGACAAGGACCACAACACCATGGTCATCGCCGGCACCGAGGCGCAGCGCAAGGGCGCGCACGATGTGATCGCGCAGTTCGACGTCAACTGGCTGCGCTCGGTCTCGTTCGCGCTTTATGTGCCGCAGCGCACCGACAGCCGCCTGATCGTCCCCGAGCTCGACAAGCTGATCAACGCGCCCGACGCGCCGACCCGCGGGTTGGTGCGCATCATCGCGATGGAAAAGCTCAACGGGATCATCGCGGTCACCCAGCAGAAGCAGTATCTGGAAGATGTGCGGCGCTGGATCGAGATCCTCGACCGCGAGGGTACCAGCAACGAAGCACGGCTGTTCATCTATCGCGCGCAGAACAGCCGCGCGAAGGACCTCGTCAAGACGGTCAACGCAACCTTCGGCTTTGGCGGCGGGGGCGATTCGTCCGACCAGTCAGATGCGTCCGACCAGAATGGCCCCGGCGGCGCAGGCCCGTCGGCTGACGGGCAGCCCAGCCCCAACCGCCAGCCGGCCCCGCAGCAAAACCGGTCCGGCCTGCCTGGCGGCGCGCAAACCGGCGGTGGCGGCAGCGCCGCGCTAAAAGTACGGGTCTCGGCCGACGAGATCAACAACGCGGTCGTCGTCTATGGCTCGTCGCACGACTACGCGATCGTCGAGGACGCGCTGCGCAAGCTCGATATCCCGCCGCTGCAGGTGATGATCGAGGCTGCGATCACCGAAGTCGGGCTCAACGACGCCCTGCGCTACGGGGTGCAATGGAACTTCCAGACCGGAAATTCGAATTTTGCGCTGAGCGAAGGCGGCGGTCGCAATCCGACGCGCCGCTTTCCAGGCTTTTCCTACTTCTTTTCGAACAAGAACGATATCAGCGCTGCCCTCAATGCTCTGGAAGAGCGCACTACCGTCAAGGTGGTGTCTGCGCCGAAACTGATGGTGCTCAACAACCAGACAGCATCGCTGCAGGTCGGCGATCAGGTGCCGGTGCTCACGCAGCAGATCACCCCGCTCGCGCAGGGCGGCGGGGCCAACAACCTCAACACCGCCAACTCGGTCGAATACCGCGATACCGGCGTGATTCTCAAGATCACTCCGAGGGTCAACGCCAGCGGCAGCGTGCTGCTCGATGTGGCGCAGGAAGTCAGCGACATCGGCAAGGCCGGCGTCGGCGGTTCGCCCACGATCTCGACCCGCCGGGTGGCCACAACCGTCTCGGTGCAGGACGGGCAAGTCATCGCGCTGGGCGGGCTCTTCCGCGATTCCAAGAGTTTCGGCAAGAACGGCCTGCCCATCCTCTCGCGCATTCCGATCCTGGGCGGGCTGCTGTTTGGCAACACCGACAACACTGACAAGCGCACCGAGTTGATCATCCTGATCAAGCCGCATGTGCTGCGCACGCCGGACGACATCGCCGGGATCACCGAGGAACTGCGCCGGAAGATCAACTCGGTCGAACCGTTCAAGACCAAGGGGAAGATCCCCTGATCACACCATGATCCGCGCCAATATCCGCACCCAGGCCCAAATCCCGCGCGGCGAGCGCGGCTACGCTATGGTAGCGGCCGTCGCCGGCATTGCGCTGATGGCGACAATCGCGGCCTCGCTCGCCACGCTTGCCAGCTCTCGGATCGATACGCTGCAAGCCGAGACGACGCGCGCCCAGCTTGCCGATGCGGCCGATGCGGGTGTGCTGCTGGGGCTGGCCGGGCTCACCGACACCGGGCCGAACTCGCGCTGGACGATCGGCGGCGAAGTCCATGAGCTGACCTTCGAGGGCACCGCGCTCAGGGTTCATATCGAGGACGAACACGGCAAGTTCTTGCTGAATCAAGCCAATGACGAGACCCTGACCGGGTTGCTCAGCACGCTCGGATACAGCAGCCCTCAACTCGATCAGCTGCGCGCGTCCTACTTGCGCTGGACGGGCGAGAGCGATGATACCCCGCAGGCCGACGCCGACTACGCGTATTACGAAGTGCGCGGATTGCTGCCGCGCAACACCACGCCGCTCACGATCGATGAACTGGGCGAGATTCCCGGTTTCACGCCCGAGCTGGTCGCCCGCCTGCGCCGCATTGTCACGGTGGAGCCGGGCAACGTGCCGTTCGATCCGCAGTTTGCGCAGCCGGAGGTGCTTCAGGCCTTCACGGCCAGCGGGATCGAATCGCCCGAGATCATCGAGCGCCGCCGCGAGCTCGCCGGACAGCGCACTGCGCTGTCGTTTAAGACCAAGGATCTCAAGATGCGCACCGTCACTGTCGTGTCCGTGGCCGCCGGTGCCAACGGGGCGACCATGACCAAGCGCACGGTTGCCCGGATCACCGGTTCGCCGCGCGAGCCGTGGATCATCCTCCACAGCGAGTGATCAGCGCAGCGCAAGTCCCCAGGGCAGGAACGGCCCGCGCGAGGCCAGATCGGTCGCGGGCTTCTCGTCCCCGCCGCGCGCGGCACTGGCGGAAGCGGCGCTTTCGGCCAGCGGCTGCAAGCCGGCAAAGTACCCGGCATAGCGCCGGATCGCCTGCTCTCCCTCCCCCGCGCCTGCGCCAACCGATGCAGGCGTAAGCGGCGCGCGCGCGCCCTCTGCCAGCTGACCCGGCAGGGGGCGGTAGAAGATATGTGCACCGATCCGGGCAACGCGGTCGAGCCGCGCCGCCCATACCGGGTTGACGTAGTCGGCATGATAATTGAGCGCGCCGGCGACGCGCGCTGCGGTAGAACCGCCCGCAACCCGCTCGGCCACCGCACGCGCGCCGGCCAGGATGCCCATCGGCAGCCGCCGGTCGATCGCGCCGTCACAGGCAAAGGTGAACTGGCAACCCGTTCCGCGCGTCACGCCCTGGAACACCACATCGCACACGCTGCGGGGAAACGACGGGCTTCGCGTTCGGTTGAGGACCACTTCGGCAACGGCTTCCTGTCCGGCAACCGTCTGATTGCCCGCTTCATAGGCCACGGCGAGCGTGAGGCAGCGCAGATCCTGCTCACTGGGTCCAGCAGCCTGCTCGGCCTGCGCCGTCCCCGGAACAGCAAGCGCCGCAGCGAGCGCAAGCACTCTCGCTTTCCGCCATGCCGCTCGTCCGCCTGCCGGCCTGATGATGCGATCCCACCACATCGCTCTGGCTCTAGTGCGGGAGTGAGACATTTTTCTTTCAATCTTGCAAATGCAGATGCTGTGTGACCCCGGTTCCGTCAACCTCGTCACCGATCCGTCATGAACCACACTTAGGAGGCAATGCGCACTCTCCGAGGACCGACCCAGCTTATGCGCTCTCCCGTTTCGCGATCCGGCCGGGCCTACTTCGCGGCGACCCTCTCGCTTGGCATTGCGGGCGGCTTGGCGGCGCTTGCGGTTCCTACTGCGGCCGGGAAACCGGCGTTGCACGCGCCCGCGCTCCTGCCCGACCGCACATTGCACTGCGATCTGGGCCACGCCACCAACGTCGATACCACGATCGAGCAGACCGATGCCGACGTGGTTTACGATTCGCGGCACGTGTTCGCATTCCATCTTCCGGCGGTGCCAGTCCGCACCTCGCCGCCGCCCGATGCGACCGAATGGCCCGAACCCGTGGCAAACGGCACAGGCATCGTCGCGGATCCTGATAATATCGCCGCCGATGTCACCGGGCCAGTAAAACGCGTGGTCGATCTGTGGCCGACACGGGTTGAGCTGACCTTGCCCATGGCTGGCAATCAATCGAAGCTGATCGTGGTAACCGATATCGACGAGACCACCGGCAGCGCGCGCGTGTTCATGACCGATGCCAAGGATCTGGCAACTTACGACACCAACAGGATCTACGCCGGCAATTGTCTGGTGACGATCAGGCCCGCCAAGGCTAGACGATCCTGAAGTTACACGGTGCGGCGCGTTTGGTGGGCCTGGGGTGCACGCCGTCGCGCCGCCCGCCCTGCGGTGCTGCACTACGCTACGATACGGGGAAACTGCAGGCCGAACGAAACCGAATGCTGCCATGACGCAGGTGTCCGATTAAAGGGGGTGGGCGCCGGTCTTCACAACAAGCGAGCCAGACAAACACCATGCCGACCCTGCCAGACACGATGCGTGCATTCCGAACCGCTGCGGCGGGTTCGCGACATGTGCGCGCCCTCGCCGCTGTGGTGCTGACCGCGCTGCCGCTGGCTGGTTGCGGCATTCCCATGGGGACCGGCAGCCGTGTCGCCATTTCCGAGCCGCCGGCCTCTATGCAGAGCACGCCGAGCGAGCCGATCATGAAAGCGCTGATGTGCATGCGCGACAGCCATGTGCTCAACCGCATCCGCTTCGGCATCGCGGTGCACTCGGACGGCACCGGCAAATCGTCCTACGGCTATGAAGGCGCGACGGGTTCGTTCCTGCCGCAGGGCACCGCCGCGATCTGGGCGGCCGAAGCGGTGATTCGGGCCGGCGGGCTCTCGATGAATTACTACGAGCTCAACACCGAGCGGGCGCTTCGCCAGTTCGGCGGGGCCAATCTTGATCAGGCCCTGGCCGCGCAGCAGCAGACCCGCGTGCCCAATTTCATCATCTCGACCGCGTTCACTGCGCTCGATTTCCTCGGCGGCCCTTCGTTGGATATCCGTGCCGGCGGGGTCGGCCCCTATTACAACGTGCGCGGCGCCAGCCTCGAAGTCTCGGCTGAAATGTACCGTCCGGGCGACCGGATGACGATGGCGATCAGTTCGCTCAATCGCCAGGTGTTCTACAAGGAAGCCGGGATCGGCGGCGGCCGCATTTTTGGCAAGGGCAAGGGCGAACTCATAACCGGCACGATCGGCTTCACCGACCAGCAGCGACTCCAGGAAGCGACTCGGGACGTTATCGCGCTCGCGGTGGCCGATGTTCTCGCCAGCATGCCGATTATGCCCGAAGATTGCCGCCGGATGGTCGAGAATCTTAAGGGTGTGCCCACACCGAAAGCAGATGAGAAACATACTGAGGGCAAACCTGCAGCGATGCATCGGGCGGCTGACCGGAGCACCCCGCCGGCACTGCCAGAGCCGCGGAATCCGCAGGGACAGGCCGCTACAGCAATGCCTTACAGCGATCCGAACAAGGGTCTGCGCCCCCAGCCCTGAGCTCGCGCAACGGGGTTCGAGCATATTCTTCGGCCAATCATGACAGATTGGTTAAGGAAAAAAAGCCGCCCATTCTTCAAAGCGTCACCAATGTTTCAACGAAGCCCGCCAATGCGCTCGTGCTAGTACCTACGGGGCTAGGAACGGGGTATAAACTAAAGATATAGGGGTACAATCGTGACCAAAATCACAAAAATCAAGTTCGCGCTGCTCGGCGCGACAGCACTCTTCGCCGCCACCTCGGCGCATGCGCAGGTTGCCAACACCTGGGAAATCACGGGCGACGTGAACGTCACCGCAACCAACAACTCCACCTCCGGCATTCTGGTCGACGGCACCGACGGCAACTTCGTCGATGGCGCCAACGTGCAGGACGGCTACAAGAACTCGATCTCGGCCGCGGCCGTGGGTGCGAGCGCTTCGCAGTCGTTCACCGCATTCAACGCGTCGAACGCCGGTTCGACCGCTTCGGGCACCTATGACGGCAACATCACCGTCACCGCTGGCAACATCGACACCGTCGGCAACGTCAACAGCCTGACCGGCGAACCGACCATCGCGGCCGGACAGGGCAACTCGATCTCGCTCGCAGCGGTCGGTGCTTCGGCTTCGGGCGGTGCAACGTTCTCGGCAGCCAACGCAACGGCTGACAACGTGTTCAGCCTGACCATCGGCGGCACCACCACCGTTCAGGTGGGCGACGGCACCACGGTCGGTGACGACGCGACGGGCGATGCCGGCGGCAACGCTGGCGCCATCTCGGTCAGCCTCGGCGCGATCGACACCCCGACCATCACCACCGGTAACGCTAACTCGATCAGCGCGGCTGGTGTCGGCGCATCGGCTTCGTTCGGCCTGACCTTCAACACCGGCGGCGTCGGCGGCGATTCCACCATCGCGACCGAAACCAGCATCGGTGATCTGCTGACCGTTACCGCCACCAACACGGCCGATGGCTCGGTCACCATCAGCTCGGACGGCACCGACGCGGGCGACCAAGCCGTGGTCAACACGGCGCTGATCAGCGGCGGCACCAACAACTCGATCTCGGTTGCCACCGTCGGCAGCTCGGGTTCGGTTTCGGTGGCTGATAACGTCTATGGCGCTGGCAGCGGCTCCACCGGCACGATCGACTTCTCGGACATCGCGGTCAACACGCTGAACGAAGGCACGATCACCAACAAGACCCTGCTCGACGATGGTCCGACCATCGATGGCAGCGGCACCTCGCTCAACACCCTGAACTCGATCTCGGTCGCGGGCGTTGGTACTTCGGCTTCGGTCGGTTTCTCGGTCACCGATTATTCGGGTGACGGTTCGGGCGTAAGCACGGCCGCGCTGACCGCCGGCCAGATCGACATCGTCGCCAACAACCTGGGTCAGGTCACTGTCTCCACCGGTCTGGTGACTCCGACGATCAACGGCGGGCTGCAGAACTCGATCTCGGCGGCCGCGGTCGGCGCTTCGGCTTCGCAGTCGATCTCGCACACCGTTCTGCCCCCGATCGGCTGATCGGAAACGCTGGACCGGGCTTCGCGTCCAATACTGCCAAGCCCGGTCCGGCCAAGAACGTATTGTTTCGGGAAGGAGGAGCCTCGTGGCTCCTCCTTTTCCTGTTTGAGGGCCGGCTGGTTCAGCTTAGGCTAAGGTAAGAGGATCTGGATGATGACGAAACCCGATTCGCGGCGCACGCTTGTTCTTGCCTGCGGAGTTCCACTGGCGATCATGGCACAAGCCGTGCCTGCTGCCGCCCAGCAGAGCATCACCGTCAACCAGAACGGCTCCGACACCGTCTCCGCCATCAATTCGGGGGATGTCTCGCTCAATGGCTGGGTTTCCAATCCAACCGTGTCGGGCACCAACAACTCGGCCGGTGTGCTGAGCGCGCAAGGTGCGAACTCGAGCTACAGCATCAACGATTCGAACTACGACGCTGCGGGCAATGCTGTCGGCACCTACACGGCCGAAGTCAGCGATGTGCGCACCAGCGGAAACAATTCCGGGGCCGTCAATGTCCGCGGTTCGATCAACGGCAGCTCGCTGAACGGCAACGCCATCAGCCAGAGCATTGTCGCCACCGGCTATGCCAACACGATTTCGATCAAGACCACGGGCAAGTGATCCCCGCCTGAGAGGAAGGAACCGACCATGACCCTGACCAAGACCGCCTCTGCTCTCGCCGCACTCGCGCTGACCTTCGGCGCACCACTGAGCCCCGCCATGGCCGGCCCGGCCACGTCCGCCTGGGGCACCCAGGGCTCCGGCGGCGCGCAGGGCCAGGCGCTCTATTCGGCGCAGCTCCACAAGACCGAGGGTGAGAACGCCCAGATCCAGACGATTGGCCGCGATATCACCTCAATGTACCGCTCGGTCACCTCTTGCGGCAACTGCGTTTACAACACCATCACCGGCGACGCGAACTCGATCAACGGCAACACGATCGACGGCAAGAACTCCGGCGACATTTCGGCAACCGGCAACTTCAAGAACTGATCGGAACGGCTTTGGCTGGACCGTTCCTGACCAGCTTTGATCCTGAGGGATCACGCAACCCCGCGGCGCTGGCGCGATCCGGACGGCGCGCGGCTATGAGGATCGCTGCGGCGCTCGCGGTGGTGCTTGCGGCCTCGGGTGCCGCGCCCCCTCCGAGCGCAGCGACTTCGCCCGCGATGGGTGAGCTGACCGAAGTTCAACCAGCGGACGAACCCACAACCGCCGCCGAAAACACGCCGAGCGAGGCTGTGACCAGCGAGCCCGAGCCACCGGCTGATCCCGAACCCGAACCGGACCCGGAAGCAGACCCGCAACCCATGGCCGGGTCCGATGTCGGTGGTTTCAGCCGCGATGAGGGTGACGCTGCGGCGCCGTCCGTGGCCCAAGGCCGGATTAGCGCGCCGCTCGCTCCGCCCAAGAGCCGGCAACCTGCTGTGACGGCAGCGGCGGCGGCAGCTGCGGCGCTCCCCGCCGGTTCGGGCACGCTGGACAGCGCGACGGTCCAGCGCATCATCGAACGGCTGATTGCGCTTCACTTCCTGGCATCCGCCGCCGATGCGCAAAGCCAGGATGTGGTGACCCTGGCGATCAAGGACTTTCAGAGCAGCGCGGGCATCTCGCCCACCGGCACGCTCGACCGCGACACCATCGGCCGTCTCACCACGCCCTGAGGCCAAAAGACCTCGAACTGATCAAGCGTGCGCGCTCAGACTTCCGCTCCGTCGAGCCGCAGCTCCGGGCGCGCCCGTGCCTGCTGCTCGCCGAGGGCATAGCCGACCGAGCGGACGGTGCGGATCAGATCGGGATACATATCCATGTTGAGCCGCCGCCGCAGGCGCGTGATGCGCACATCCACCGCGCGGAGTTCGATCTGGCTGTCGCGTCCCCACACCGCGTTGCGGATTTGCTCGCGCGTGCGGACTTTGCCGGCGTTCTCCATCAGGTAGCGCAGGATCTTGAACTCGATCAGGCTGAGCCGGATCTCCGACCCGTCGCGCCGAACCACGCCGTTGTCGATGTCCATTTCCACCCCGGCAATCCGGATCACGCGGCCACCGATGGCTGGCGAGGTGCGGCGCAGGATTGCACGGATGCGGGCGAGCAGTTCGGGCAAGGAATAGGGCTTGACCACAAAGTCGTCGGCACCGGAGTCGTAGGCGCTCAGCCGGTCGCGCTCCTCGCGCGGGCTGGAGACGATCACGATCGGCGTATAAGTCACTGCCTCGGCCCGCCGCACGCTCCGGCACAAGTCGATGCAACCTTCCCCCGGTTCGGTCCAGTTGAGCAGGATCAGATCGATGTCATGATCACCGACTTGCTGCAGCACCGCCGCAGCATCGCACGCCTCGACGACGTGGAAGCCTTCCATTTCGAGGTTGAACTTCATCATCTTGAGGATGGTCAGGTTCGACTCAAACAGCAGGATGGACGCCTTGCGTGACATCGCGATTCGTGGGCCTTCCCCGGCGGCACAGGAATCCAATACGGATGGCATCGGATTGTTCATCTGGCATTCAGGCCTAGGGAGCGTTTGCTACACCACGGTGACCGTTCGATTACACTCCGGAGAAACCGCGCGGCCGGTAACACTTCCGCCCCGCGCCGCTTCAATTCAGGACGCCGACCAGTCCGAAGTTGACAGGCCAGCGGGGCTTGCCCAGCTTCTGTCCCATCAAAAAGGGACAGGATCGTCATGGCAACCTACACCAACAATTACGGCGCCGGTGCAACCGACAGCAACGTGTTCGACAGCAATGTGCTGGCATCGCTTTTGCGCAGCGTGCCGCAAGGCGCGGCGTTGAGCGATGACGGCAAGACGATGTTCTATGCTTTCAGCGAACTGGACTACTTTCTGTTCGATTCGGATACCGGCTTCACCGCCCCGTGGACGGGCACGGTCAACCAGATCACCCTCCTCTCAGACGGTACCATTTTCTCAGGCGCAACCGGTCTTTCGGCCGATGCCGCCGCGGTGCATACCGCCATCGAAAACGGTGATACCGATGCGCTCAACACGCTGTTCTGGCACGGTGCCGACCAGATGTTCGGCGGTGCGAGCGACGACACGCTGCGCGGCTTCGGCGGGTATGACACGCTTTCGGGCGGGCGCGGCAACGACACGCTGATCGGCGATGCCGGCAACGACCGGCTGAACGGCGGGTTCGGCGAGGACGCCCTGCTGGGAGGCACGGGCAACGACCGTCTGCAAGGCGGCGGAGGCAACGACGTGCTCGTGGGCGGCGCGGGCGACGACCTGCTCACCGGCGGCACCGGGCGCGACATCCAGACCGGCGGCACCGGCGCGGACACCTTCCGCTTCACCGACTTTGCCCAGCTGCCGGGCGAAGGCGACGAGCTGATCACCGATTTCACCCGCTCGCAGGGCGACAAGATCGACTTGCGGCTGATCGATGCCAACACCGCAGTGGACGGCGACCAGGCCTTCACCTTCCACGACAACACCTCGGGCGCCGATGAAAGCTATGGGGCGGGCGACCTCGTGATCGGCAATGCCGGCTTCTTCGGCCCGGGCAGCGACGTGCCGCTCTACTCGGTCACGATCTGGATCAGCGACGTCACCGCCGAGCAATTCTTCGTGTCCGGCGTGGACGGCGTGCTGACGGCGGCTGACTTCCTGCTCTGAGGCGGTGGTCCCGCGCCCGGCCGCCAGCTGGTCAGGTTGACACGGTTGACACGGTGCAGGGCGGGATTTGGTTTCGATGGGGGCTTCGCTGCAAGGCGGAGCCTCTGCCATGTCGGCGGGCGCGGGATTTGCCCCTCCACCACGCCCTGCGGGCGCGGTCCCCCTCCCCGTTTGGGCTTCGCCAAAACAGGGAGGTTCTTGGTCCTCCCCATTTTCACGAAGTGCAAATGGGGAGGTGGCCCGCCTCAGGCGGGTCGGAGGGGTTAAACCTTTTCCTTGGCCGCCATCAAAAATCCGATCGTGCGCGCCAAAGTCGCCTTCAGATCATGCCTGGGCACAACCATG
>JBJXEK010000308.1:0-8659 GCA_046155055.1 Novosphingobium sp.
CGACGCGGCAGAGATCATCGCGTTCGGGCTGCTGGGCTGGGAGATGTCACGGTACAGCGGTCTCTATGTGGCCCTGAAAACAGTCACCGATACGCTGGATTTCTCCTCGTCGGTCCTGCTGCCCGATCCGCACCGGGATTATGTGCGGCCAGCTGGCTTTGCGCTGCCGCCCGAAGGGCTCGGGCTGCGCCAGATGCGATCGCCGCTTGCGCAAGAAGATTGGGCGGTGAACCGGCGGCTGCCGGCGGCTCAGGCGTTTGCGCGCGCCAATGGCGTCGACCGGGTGGTGATCGATGCGTCGCGCCGGGTCTTGTCGATCCTGGCGGCGGGCAAGGTCTATCTCGACGTGCGGCAGGCCCTCGATGATCTGGGGTTGGACGAGGCGACCTGCGCGGCGCTCGGGGTCCGGCTCTACAAGCCGGGCCTCGTCTGGCCGCTGGAACCGAACGGGCTGATCGATTTCGCGCGGGGCAGTCAGGAACTTCTTATCGTCGAGGAAAAGCGCCCGGTGATCGAGGAGCAGGCGGCCCGCCTGCTGTTCTCGCTGCCCGAGGCGGAACGTCCGCAGCTGACCGGCAAACGCGATACCGAGGGGCAGGTGCTGCTCTCCAGCGTCGGTGAACTCAACCCCACTAGCGTGCGTGAGTCCCTGGTGCGCAGGCTCACGGCGCTCGGCATTGCGAGCAACGATCTGATCGATCGCGCGCAGCGCTATGGCGAGTTTGCTGAACGCGCGCGCAGGATCGGCGGCGGAGCCAAAGTGCGCCCGGCGTTCTACTGCTCGGGCTGTCCGCATAACACCGGCACACGCCTACCCGATGGCAGCATCGCGATCAGCGCCGTTGGCTGCCATGGTCTGGCGGCGTTCATGCCCGAGCGGCGGACGCTGATGCCCATGCCCATGGGCGGCGATGGCATACCATGGGTTTCGGCCGGACCGCTCGTCGATCGGCCGCACATGTTTCAGAACATGGGTGACGGCACCTATGCCCATTCGGGCTTGCTTGCGATCCGTCAGGCGGTCGCGGCCAGGGCGAACATGACGTTCAAAATCCTCTACAACGATGCCGTGGCGATGACCGGGGGGCAACCCGTCGAAGGCGCGCCCACGCCGCTCGACATCGTGCGCCAGTTGCTCGCCGAAAACGTTGCTCCCGTGGTGATCGTGACCAACCAGCCCGAGGACTTCACCGGCGATCGACGCCCGCCCCGCGGCGTTGAGGTCCATCACCGCGACCGGCTTGACGCGGTGCAGCGCGACTTGCGCGAACGCAAGGGCGTCTCGGGCCTCGTCTATGTCCAGACTTGCGCGGCCGAAAAGCGGCGTCGCCGCAAGAAGGGGACCTACCCCGATCCGGACAAACGCGTGTTCATCAATGCGGCGGTCTGCGAAGGCTGCGGCGATTGCTCGGCGCAATCCAATTGCGTCAGCATCCAACCTCTCGAGACTGAATTTGGCCGCAAGCGCCAGATCGACCAATCCTCCTGCAACAAGGATTTCAGCTGCATCAAGGGCTTCTGCCCCTCGTTCGTCACGGTCGAGGGCGCGACAATCGCCAAGCGCGGTAATGCCGGGAGCGCCCGCTTTGACGCCATGATTGCCGATCTGCCGAGGCCGGCCGTCGCCGGGGAGGGGGCGGTTTACTCCGTGCTGATTACCGGCATCGGAGGGACGGGCGTGCTGACCGTCGGTGCGGTGCTTGGCATGGCGGCGCATCTCGACGGCAAGGGTTGCACGGTCATGGATCAGACCGGCATGGCACAGAAAGGCGGTGCGGTGACCAGCCACCTGCGCATTGCACCGAGCCAACACGTGCTCCACACCGCGCGGCTGGATGTGGCAATGACCGATGTGATCGTGGGCTGCGATCTGGTTGTCGCCTCGCATCCCGATGTGCTCAAGACGGTCAAGCCCGGCGTGACCTGCGCGCTGCTCAACGCGGATGTCACCCCGACGGGCGAGTTCCAGACCAACCGCGACGCGGACATGGGCGAGGACGCCTTGCGCGCGGTCGTGGCGGAAGCGCTGGGCGGCGGCATCATCCACGATCTGGGCGCCACCCATCTCGCCACCACGCTGACCGGGGACAGTATCGCCACCAATTTCCTCATGCTGGGCTTCGCGTTGCAGAAAGGGCTCCTGCCGGTTTCGCTCGAAGCGCTGGAAGAAGCCATCCGCCTCAACGGATCGAACAGCGCCGGAAACCTGCGCACGCTGGCGCTGGGCCGGCTCGCGGCGGTGCGTCCCGATGCCTTCGATCAGGCCGATCCGGCGGCGCAGATGGCCGAGCGGTTGGCGACAGTTGCCGGGGTCGTGGAGAGCCGCACGGTGTTGCTGACCGACTATCAGAACGCCGAATATGCCGCAGGATACCAGGCCTTTGTTGAAGATATCGCCGCAATCGCCAAGCGTAGCGGGGCGGGCGATACCGAGGAATTTGTGCGAACCGTAGCGCTCGGGCTGGGGAAAGTCATGGCGTACAAGGACGAGTACGAAGTCGCGCGCCTGCAAACCGATCCCCGCTTCCGGGAGGCGCTGGCCGAGCAATTCGAAGGCAATTTCCGATTGAGTTACTATCTCGCACCACCGCTGCTCAGCCGCACCGATCCCACCTCGGGTCGCCCGCGCAAAATCCGCTTCGGGGCCTGGGCCGGTTCGCTGTTTGGTGTGCTGCGGCGGCTAAGGGGGCTGCGCGGCACCGCGTTTGATCCCTTCGGCTACACCGCCGAGCGCCGCGAGGAACGTGCCCTGATCGGCGAGTATCGAGCGCTCGTGCGCGAGGTGGCGGGGAGCCTCACCAGCGCAAACCTTGCCGCCGCTACGCAGCTTGTCGGTGCCGTAATGGATGTCCGGGGCTACGGTCCGGTCAAGCATGTCAGCTTGCTGGCCTATCGCGCGCGTCTGCCCGCCTTGCGGGCGACCTTCGATGAGCCAGTTGCCCAAATGCGCGAACCCGTTGTCGCCTGAGGAGGAATCGCCCGGTGGAATTCACAACGCTTTCGCTCAGTGTCGAGGACGGGATCGGCCATGTCCGCTTTACCCGGCCCGATCTGCATAACCGTTTTGACGAGATACAGCACGCCGAGTTTCCGAAAGCGATCGCGCCGCTCGCCGCGCGCACGGATATCGCAGCGCTGGTCATATCGGCCGAGGGCCGGTCGTTTTCGGCCGGCGGCGACTTGGACATGATGCTCCGCGCCAACCAATCCGAGGCGCTGCGCCTGCGGCTGACAGGTGAGGGGCTGGCGATCATCGAGGGGCTGCTGGCCATCCCTTATCCGGTCATCGCGGCGGTGCAAGGCGCGGCGGTGGGTCTTGGCGCGTCGATTATCGGTTGCTGCGACATCGTCGTTGCGACGCGGCAGGCGAAGATTGCCGATCCGCACGTCTTGCTGGGGCTGGTTGCCGGCGACGGCGGGCTTATGGGTTGGTCGCAAAGCGTCGGAGTCATGCGCGCCAAACGCTATCTGCTGACCGGCGATGCAATCACCGGCGAGCAAGCGCATGCCATGGGCATGGTGAGCGATCTGGTCGATACGACAGAGGAGGCGCTGCCAGCCGCGCAGGCAATCGCCCGCCGCATCGCCGCGCTGCCTCGCAGCGGTGTGCGGGGCACCAAGCGCGCCTTCTCGCGGCTCAGCCGCGACCTTTATGGCGCGGCTTTCGAACTGTCGTTTGCGTACGAAATGGACGCGCTTGGCGGCGATGAGGTGCGCGCGGCGGTCGAGGCGGCGCAGCAGGCAATGAAAGCCCGCAAGCCTTGACAATCACGGTGGTCCAGTTCGCCTGCCTGGAAGACAACTACGGCTTCCTGCTCCGCGACAACGCGACGGGCGAGGTGGCCTGCATCGATACGCCCGATGCCGCGGCGATCACGCGGGAACTCGACCGCCTTGGCTGGACCTTGTCGGTGATCCTCAACACCCACTGGCACCCAGATCATGCTGGCGGAAATGCGGCGATCAACGACGCCACGGGAGCGGTCGCGATCGGTCCTGCCGAAGTCGGCGCGCACTATCGCGTCGATCGGGTGGTCGGGGGCGGTGATACGATCACATTGGGAGAGACCGCGATCGCGGTTATCGAGGCCGGCGGACACACACTGGGTCATGTCGTCTACTATCTGGCCGGCGAGCAGGTGCTGTTCGCGGGCGACACGCTGTTCCCGATGGGCTGTGGGCGCATCTTTGAAGGCACGGCCTCGCAAATGTGGAGCAGCCTGAGCCGGCTGGCGCAGTTGCCGCCATCCACCACAGTCTATTCGGCGCACGAATATGCACTCGGCAATGCGCGCTTTGCCCTGAGCGTCGATCCACGTCCTGAGGTGCTCATGCGGGCCGTAGCGATTCAGGCGGCGCGCGCGCGGGGTGAAGCCACTGTTCCGACAACCATCGGGGAAGAATGCGCCACAAATCCGTTTTTGCGCGCGCCCGGTCTCGCGCTTGCTCGAGGATCCCGGGATGACGCCGAGGCCTTTGCTCGCGTCCGAATGGCCAAGGACAGTTTCCGGGGATGAGTCCAGGAGCCTGGGTGCAGTCATAGGCAAGACGCGCGAGGCCGCGTCCATTTACTGCCTTGGCGATTCTGGCCAAAATCAAATCTGATGGCGCCGGGTCCGGCGCGCGCATGAAATGGGTGCAGCGATGACGGAAGAACGCGTTCGCGATGATGACCATCTCCGCTTCGCGGAGCCATATGAGGAGCTCGATTACGAGCCCTACCGGCAGAGTTATGTCCTGCCCGAATGGAAGGACACGCGCGCGCTGCACAAGAAGCGCCCCTCACGCGATCTGGGGACAGCGCGCCATAGCGATACCCGCGTCTACTATTCGCGCGAGGTGATGCAGCAGGAATGGGACCTGATCTGGTCCAAGGTCTGGCTGCTGGCAGGCCATCTGAACGATATCCCGAAAGAAAACGCTTTCATGAAGGTCGATCGCGGACCCGAATCCGTGATCATCGTTCGCGGCAAGGGCCAGTCTGTGCGCGGCATGTACAACGTCTGCCAGCACCGCGGCACAAGGCTGATCGAACAGGATTTCGGGTCGACCAAGAAGTTCGTCTGTCCATTCCACAAGTGGGAATTCTCGAACACCGGCGAACTCCTCAAGATCGAGGACCGCGAGACGTTCCGTGAGGAAGCGCTTTGCCACGATCTCAATCTGCCCAAGGTTCGCACGGCGGTCTGGCGCGGCTGGGTGTTCATGACCCTGAACGACGACGCACCCGAACTCGAGGATTGGCTGGGTCAGGATTTTCTGGCGCAGATGGCGCCGTACGATCTCGAAAAGGTGATCCGCATCCGCGATGTCCAGCAGGAATGGCCGGCCAACTGGAAGACCGCGCACGAAGCCTTCATCGAAGGCTATCACGTGCAGGCAACACATCCGCAGCTCTATCCGGCCGTCGATGCCTATCACACCCAGACCGACCTGTTCGAGAACGGTCACGGCCTAAGCGTGTACCAGTTCATGAGCCCGAGCCCGCAGTACATCAGTCGCCTGCCGGGCGGGCTGGTCGAGGAGCACAAGATCTTTTTGCGCGAAGCCGGCATTCCCGAGGCGGAATGGCCGAAGCACTGGAGCGAGGTGCCCGGCGCAATCATCAAAGCCAAGCTCGCCAAGAAGGACTACGCGGTCGATTACTCCAAGTTCACTGAAGGCCAGCTGGTCGATGACTGGAGTTTCGGCGTGTTCCCGACGACCGAGATGTTCCTCCATCCCGAGGGGTTCTTCATCCAGAACTGGCTGCCGCATCCGAGCGATCCGGAAAAATGCATCTACACGGTGCAGGTCTATGCGGTTCCGGGGATCGGCGAATTGCCCTCCTTCATGGCGGTCGAGAATGCCGATTTGTCCGGCAAGAAGGTTCTACCGCGCACCTACATCGATACGGACGATCTCGTGAATCTCGGGCCGGTGATCAGCCAGGACCGCGTTCTGGTGCCGCGGGTTCAGAAAGGGCTGCATTCGAAGGGCTACAAAGGCGCGGTCTATAGCGAGCAGGAAATCCGCATCCGTCACTTCTTCGATGAATATTATCGCTATTTGAACGGTCTCAAGGGGTAAGCGGTTAGTTTCAGACCCGGCTGCGGGCTTAGGCCCGCGACGGAACCGGGAAGCGCGCGTTGCCGCAAGGTGCAAGTCCGGTTTCAACCGCCGACAGGGGCCAATGGCGTCGCGATGCTAGTCTCCCTTCCGACAACGCGAGGGGAGACATGGCATGACGACCGATATCCTGTTTGAACGTCAGGCCGATGGCGCGGTCGTGACCCTGAACCGGCCCGATGTGCGCAATGCGTTGACCCCGGGGATGATCGCGGCTTTGGCAGACTTCCTGCGCGAGGTTCGGGCTGATCCGGCGGTCCGCTACCTTCTGATCCAAGGCACGGGAGATCATTTCAGCGCTGGCGGAGATGTTGCGGCCTATGCCCAGATGCTTGACCAACCGCCCGCGCAGCTGAGCGCGACGTTCGAACGCCGGGTGCGCGGCAATGTCGAAGCCTTCCTCGAACTCGCAAGTTTACCGATCCCGGTGATTTCTCTGGTTCGCGGGGCTGCGGCGGGGGCCGGTTTGAGTCTGATCCTCGCTTCGGATTTCGTTCTGGCGAGCGAGGATGCGCTGATGGTCTTTGCCCAGCCGCGCATCGGATTGCCGCTCGATCTGGCGATGACCTATCTGCTGCCGCGTGTAGTCGGGTCCAAGGCGGCGCGGAAGTTGGCTCTGACCGGCGCACGGGTCACAGCCGACGTGGGCCATGCGCTTGGCATCATCGACGAAGTGTATCCGAAGGCTGAGCTGCCCGGGGCTCTGGCAGCCTTGCTCAAATCCCTGCGCGAGGTGGCACCCAAAGCAGCAGGCCGCAGCAAAACCCTGTTGCTCGAAAGCGAAACGCGCTCTCTGATCGAGCAGATGGAAGCGGAAATCCGCGCCATAGGACAATGCTGTGCAGAGCCCGATTTTGCCGAAGGGGTCACCGCCTTTATCGAAAAGCGGCGCGCGCGCTTTGGCCTAGGCCGTGATGGGTGAAGGCGCTGCAGCGGGAGCGGCCCAGAACGACTGGGACAGCCCGGCCATGGTCTTCAAGTGGAGGCTTTCGCCGCCGAACTGGCCGGCGATGACGAATAGACGCCGATAAAAATGTCCCACAGCATATTCCTCGGTCATGCCGATGCCGCCATGCAATTGGACCGCGTTGCGTCCGACAAACAGGGCCGCGCTGCTGACGATCGCTTTCATCGCAGCAACCGCCCGAGTGCGCTGCGAGCCAGCGTGCCCAAGTGATGCGATGCCCTGATAAAGGATCGAGCGGGACAGCTCCATTTCGACCAGCATGTCGGCCATGCGATGCTGCAGAGCCTGGAATGTGCTGAGTGCAGTGCCAAACTGGTGGCGCGTGGTGATATAGTCGCGTGTCATGCGGATCGCCGCATCCATCGCTCCCACCGCCTCAGCACTAACTCCGACGAGGCCATGGGCAAGCCCGGCGGCAATCGCCGCTTCGCTCTCAACGGGTCCGGCCAGTGCTTCGAGCACAGGCGTGTCCTCAAACACCAGATCGACTGCATGCTGATTGTCGAGAAGGCGGTAGTGTCGCGCTGAAATGCCTGCTGCGGCCGGATCGACCAGATAGAGTCCAAGCCCGTCCGCGCCGCACGCCGAAACGATCAATCGGCTGGCAGCATGGCCGCCGATTACCATCGATTTGGCACCCGTGATCCGCCCGTTTTCCATCCGCGTTTCGACATGATCGGGCATGCCCCGCGCAGCGAGTTCACCGTGGGCGAGGATCAGGATCGTTTGGCCGGCGACAATTTCAGCGATCAGCGTGTCGCGCATGGTTGAAGGGGCCAGCGCGGCCAGCGTCTGCACGGCGACCACTGCGACTGGCAGGAAGGGTTCGAGCACCAGCGCGCGCCCGAAGCCCTCCATGATGATCATGTTTTCAACCGGTCCGCCGCCATAGCCGCCCACCTGCTCAGAGAGCCCGGCGCCAAGCCAGCCAAGGTCCGCGAAAGCCTGCCAGTGACCCCGATCCAGACCGGTGCCTGCTTCGATCAGCCGGTTGCGCGTATCGAACGTGTAATCGCGTGCGGTGAAACGAGCCACGCTGTCCGCCAGTGCTTCTTGTTCGGGCGTAAGGTTGAAGTCCATGTGCGATCAGAGCCCCAGGATGGATTTGGCGATGAGCGTGCGCTGGATTTCACTGGCGCCGCCGTAAATCGTGGTCGCGCGGCGAAACATGGCCTTGGCCGAAACCCCGATGGCCTCGTCGTCGGTCAGCCCCGGCGAAAGCCCGTCGGCATGGAGGATATGCTGTCCTTCGGGATCAGGCATGACCGCCAGCCCATGGTCTCCCAGCGCTTCAGCCGCGAGCAAGGCTGCCCGCTCGCTGAGCTCGGACCCGCGCAGCTTGAGCACCGAGGCGACCGCATTGCCCGCTGCATCGTTTTCAGCGGCCTGCAACACGCGCATGACCGACCATTCCAGCGCGATGACTTCCGCCTCGAGCCGGGCGAGCTTGGCCGCGAAGGCCGGATCATCGAGCAGCACGCCGCTGCCTGTGCGCGCCGTCGCTGCCAGATGGCGGACCTGATCGACATCGCGCTTGGTGTGGGAAACCACGGCAGAGGTCGTCCGCTCGTGGGTCAGGAGGAA
>JBJXEK010000309.1:0-6976 GCA_046155055.1 Novosphingobium sp.
TCCAGCCGGTGCCTTCGCGGCATGGGGTGCACTGGCCGCAGCTTTCGTGCTTGTAGAAGTACGAGAGGCGGGCAATCGCGCGGACGATATCGGTGGACTTGTCCATCACGATCACCGCCGCCGTGCCAAGGCCCGAACCGACGGCCTTGAGCCCGTCGAAGTCCATCGGCGCGTCCCAGATTTCCGCCGCCGGCACCAGCGGCACCGAAGACCCGCCGGGGATCACCGCGAGCAGATTGTCACGCCCGCCGCGAATGCCGCCGCAGTGCTTCTCGATCAGCTCGCTGAACGGAATGCTCATCGCCTCTTCCACCACACAGGGCCGCTCGACATGCCCGCTGATCTGGAAGAGCTTGGTGCCCTTGTTGTTGTCACGCCCGAAGCTGGAAAACCACGCCGCCCCGCGCCGCAGGATCGTCGGCGCGACGGCAATGCTCTCGACATTGTTCACCGTCGTCGGGCAGCCATAGAGCCCTGCGCCCGCCGGGACCGGCGGCTTGAGGCGGGGCTGGCCCTTTTTGCCCTCCAGGCTCTCGATCATCGCGGTCTCTTCGCCGCAGATGTAAGCGCCTGCACCGCGGTGGACGTAGACATCGAAATCATAGCCCGAACCGCAGGCGTTCTTGCCGATGAAGCCCGCAGCATAAGCCTCGGCCACCGCGGCGAATAGCGTCTCCGCCTCGCGGATATACTCGCCGCGAATGTAGATATAGGCCGCGCGCGCGCGCATCGCATAGCCCGCGACTAGCGCGCCTTCGACCAGCTTGTGCGGATCGTGGCGCAAGATCTCGCGGTCCTTGCACGAACCCGGCTCGGACTCGTCGGCGTTGATCACGAGGAAGCTGGGACGGCCGTCCTTCGATTCCTTGGGCATGAACGACCATTTCATGCCCGTCGGGAACCCCGCCCCGCCGCGCCCGCGCAGGCCCGAGGCCTTCATCTCGTCGATGATCGCGTCCTGCCCGCGCGCCATCAGCGCCTTGGTATCATCCCAATCGCCGCGCATCTGGGCGGCCTTCAGGGTCCACGGCTGGTAGCCATAAAGATTGGTGAAAATGCGATCCTTGTCGTGGAGCGACATGTTACCATTCCCCCCGGTAATCGTGATTGGCCTCAGCCATCGCGGTCAGCGTGCTGAGTGCGCCCACCGGCTCCACCGTATGCCGCCCCGGCAGCTGCGTGCCCGTCTTGGGCTGGCGGCCAGCGGCCAGTTCGTCGAGGATATGATTCAGGCTTTCCGCCGTCAGGTCCTCGTAATTGTCGTCGTTGATCTGGACCATCGGCGCAGAGGCGCAGTTGCCCATGCATTCCACTTCGGTCAGCGTGAACAGGCCGTCATCGGTCGTATGGCCCAGTTGCATCCCGCGCTTCTCGCAAGCGGCCATGATCCCGTCAGACCCGCGCAGCATGCACGGCGTCGTCCCGCAAACCTGCACATGGAACCGGCCCACCGGCTGCAAGTTGTACATCATGTAGAACGAGGCAACCTCGAGCACCCGGATCACCGGCATTTCAAGCGCCCGCGCCACATACTCCATCACCGGCAGCGGCAACCAGCCCTGCGTCTGCGTTTCCGCCCCCACCTGACGCTGCGCCAGATCGAGCAGCGGCATTACCGCCGAGCGCTGCCGGCCCGCCGGATAGCGCGCGATGATCTCTTTCGCCTTCTCCGCGTTCTGGACGGTCCAGGCAAAGCCGCCCCAGCGCGCGCGCAAGGTCGGGCTATCGGGTTCGGGATGACGATCAGACACGGTATTTCCCCAAGCTCGTCATTCCCGCGAAGGCGGGAATCCAGTCGGCGCCGCCCATGAGCGCTGCGCTGCGCTGGATTCCCGCCTGCGCGGGAATGACGAATGATTTGGTAGTGGGCTGGCCGCTCACCGGATGAACTCCACACGGCTGCACTTGTCGCCCTCGAAGCTGTAAATCGAGAGCACCTCGAACGGCTCGGCATCCGCAGAGTGGCGGACCACTTCGTGCAGCACGGCGTATTCGCCCAGTTCGTAAGCCTTGACGATCTCGGCGCGGTTCTCGGGGTATTCGGCGAACATCTTCTTCAGACCGCTGCGCGTCCCTTCCTTGCCTTCGCGCACCACCGTGCCGCGATAGCCCGCCTCGCAGGCATCGTCGGTCATCAGCGACACATAGGCATCGGCATCCTGTGCGTTGTAATGCGCGATCATCTGTTCGGCGATGGCGAGGCGGTTCACCGGTCACACTCCCCGAACACCACGTCGATCGCGCCCAGAATGGCGGTCGCGTCGGGCAGCATGTGGCCCTTCGACATGAAGTCCATCGCCTGCAGGTGGCTGAACGCGGTGGGGCGGATCTTGCAGCGGTAGGGTTTGTTCGAACCATCCGACACCAGATAGACGCCAAACTCGCCCTTGGGGCTTTCGGTCGCGACGTAGACTTCGCCTGCCGGCACATGGAAGCCTTCGGTGTAGAGCTTGAAGTGATGGATCAGCGCTTCCATCGATTGCTTCATCTCGCCGCGCCCCGGCGGCACAACCTTGCGGTCGCTGCTCGAAACCGGGCCTTCGGGCATTTCCGCAAGGCACTGCTTCATGATGCGCGCGGACTGGCGCACTTCGTCCACGCGGACCATGAACCGGTCGTAGCAATCCGAACGCGTGCCCACCGGGATCTCGAAGTCCATGCGGTCATAGACGTCGTAGGGCTGGCTCTTGCGCAAGTCCCAAGGAATGCCCGCCGCGCGGATCATCGGGCCGGAAAAGCCCCAGGCAATCGCGTCATCGCGGCTCACCACCGCGATATCGACATTGCGCTGCTTGAAGATCCGGTTGTCGACCACGAGGCTCATTGCGTCCTCGAACAGCGTCGGTAGCCGCGTGTCGAGCCAATCCGCAATGTCGGTCAGCAGCTTGAGCGGCACATCCTGATGCACCCCGCCGGGGCGGAACCACGCCGCATGCATGCGCGCGCCCGAAGCGCGTTCGAAGAAGTTGAGGCAATCCTCGCGCACTTCGAACATCCACAGGTTCGGCGTCATCGCGCCAACGTCCATCACGTGGCTGCCGAGGTTGAGCATGTGGTTGCAGATGCGCGTCAGCTCGGCAAACAGCACGCGCAGATACTGGGCGCGCAGCGGCACCTCGATATTGAGCAGCTTCTCGATCGCGAGCACATAAGTGTGCTCCATGGCCAGCGGCGAGCAATAGTCCAGCCGGTCGAAATAGGGCAGCGCCTGCAGGTAGGTCTTGTGCTCGATCAGCTTTTCGGTGCCGCGGTGGAGCAGACCGATATGCGGATCGATCCGCTCGATGATCTCGCCGTCCAGCTCCATCACCATACGCAGCACGCCGTGCGCCGCCGGGTGCTGGGGGCCGAAGTTGATCGTGTAGTTGCTGATGACCTCATCGCCGGTGGTGGGCGACTGTTCCAGTTGCAGGCTCATGGCTTGCTCCCCTCACCGGCTTTTTCATCGCCCGGCAAAACGTAGTCTGCGCCTTCCCACGGGCTCATGAAGTCAAACTGCCGCAAGTCCTGCGCCAGCTCGACCTTCTCATAGACCACGCGCTTGTCTTCTTCCGAGTACCGCAGCTCGACGTAGCCGGTCAGCGGGAAGTCCTTGCGGAACGGGTGGCCCTGGAAGCCGTAGTCCGTCAAAATGCGCCGAAGGTCCGGGTGCCCGGCGAAGAGCACGCCGTACATGTCGAACACCTCGCGCTCGTACCAGTTGGCGTTTGGCCACAGCGCCGTCGCGGTCGGCACCGGCGTCGCCTCATCGGTGGAAACCTTGACGATCAGCCGGTGGTTCTTCGTCAGCGACAGCAGGCAGTAGACCACCTCGAACCGCTCGGACCGGCTGGGATAATCGACCCCGGCAATGTCCATAAGCTGCTGGTATTGGTGTTCATCACGAAGGGCGCGCAGCACTTCGATGATGCGCTCGCGCACAACATGGATCACGATTTCGCCGTGCTGCTCGCGCGCGGAAATCACGTCGTCGCCAAGCGCGCCGCTCAGCGATTCCAGCACGCCGTCGAACGGCGAATAACGGGGCGCGGAATGATGGACTGCCACGGGACTGCCCCCTTACCGTTCTAGCGTGCCGATGCGGCGGATCTTGCGCTGCAATTGCATCACGCCGTACAGCAGCGCTTCAGCCGTCGGCGGGCAGCCCGGCACGTAAATATCCACGGGCACAATGCGGTCGCAGCCGCGCACCACCGAATAGCTGTAGTGATAATAGCCGCCGCCATTAGCGCAGCTGCCCATCGAAATCACATACTTGGGGTCCGACATCTGGTCGTAGACCTTGCGCAGCGCCGGGGCCATCTTGTTGCACAGCGTGCCGGCCACGATCATCACGTCCGACTGCCTCGGAGAAGCCCGGGGCGCGACGCCGAAGCGCTCCATATCATAGCGCGGCATGTCGACGTGGATCATTTCGACCGCGCAGCAGGCAAGCCCGAAGGTCATCCACCACAGCGAGCCGGTGCGCGCCCACTGGAACAGCTCCTCGGTACCGACGACAAGGAAGCCCTTGTCCGAAACTTCGGCATTGAGGCTGTCAAAGAACGCGGCATCCGGCAGAGTGGCCGGAGCGGCGGCAGGAAGATTGGGGGCCACGGTATTCATTCCCAGTCCAGCGCCCCTTTTTTCCACGCGTAGATAAAGCCGATGATCAGTTCGAACAGGAACAGCATCATCGTGGTCCAGCCGGCCCAGCCGCTTTCGTGCAGGCTCACGGCCCAGGGAAAGAGGAAGGCGGCTTCCAGATCGAAGATGATAAACAGGATTGCCACAAGGTAGAACCGCACGTCGAACTGGCTGCGCGGATCTTCGAACGCGGGGAAGCCGCACTCGTATTCGCTCAGCTTGTCAGCGCCGGGATTATGCACGCCGGTCAGCCGCGAAACGCCCATTGGCAGGAATACAAAGGCGCTGGAAAGCGCCAAAGCGATCCCGAGAAAGATCAGGATCGGCAAGTATTGCGCGAGGTAGGGCAGTTGCTGGACCAAAGGGCTGACTCGCCTGTTGCGTATTAATTTCGGGTTGGCTCGCCCCTAGTCCCGGTATGCACACGACGCAAGTGCGGCATGGCCGCAATGGGCCGCAATGGGCCGGATTCGGGCGTGATCTTTTGTGGATTGCCCTCCAGAGCAAGCGTTTGCGCCCTCATGGTGCAATGCATACGAATGGCCGGAATCCGACTTACATTGCCCCCTGCCACAGGAACACCGGCCAGGCCGCCGCCGCGAGCAAAGTCCCCAGCGGCAGCGCCGTATCCGGCTCCACGCGCCGGCCCATCCGGAGCATCACGCCCGCCACTGCCAGCCCGCCCAGACTCGCCAGCAGGAGCGTGTGAATCACGCCCAGCGGCCCCAGCCACAGCCCGATCGCACCGAGCAGCGGCGGGTCGCCCCCGCCCAGCCCTTCGCGCCCGCGCAGCCGTTCATAGCCCTGCCCCACCAGCCACAGCGTAGCAAAGCCGAAAGTCCCGCCCACCAGCGCCTCGACCAGCACCATCGGGTCGCGCGCCTGAACCGCCCACAGCGTCGTGACCAGCACGCCGCTCGCCGCCAGCAGCAGCGTCAGCACGCGCGGCAACCACAGGTGCTGGAGATCGAGCAGCGCAAGCAGCAGCAGCTGCCAGCCGAGCGCCATCGCGGCGAGCGGAAAGAAACTGAACGTCGCGGCCAGCGCCCCGATCGCCGCCCCGCCCAGTTCTGCACCCAGTTGCCACCAGCCGATCTCCGCCCCGCAGCCTCGGCAGACCCCGCGCTGCACGAGCCACGAGAAAACCGGCACGAGTTCGGCCGGGGCCAGTTCCTTGCCGCAGCTGTCACAGGCCGATCGTCCGGCCAGCACCGAGCGCCCCTCGGGCAGCCGCACCAGTGCCGCGCCCAGAAAGCTGCCGATCACCGCGCCCAGCACGGCCGCTCCCAGAATTGGCAGCAGGATCAGCAACACACGACCTGTCCCCATACTGCCGCGATCATCCGCGCTTCACTCCTGCCACTCCGAATTGAATTCACCGCGCTCGGGGTCTACATGGGCAATAAGCCCGGGGCCGCATGCGGTCCCTACCACAGGAAGGTGTTGCCGCCATGTCCCAGTTCTCATCTGCCGATCCGATCGTCATTCTCTCGTTCGCCCGCACCCCGATGGGCAGCATGCAGGGCGCGCTGGCCGATGTTTCGGCCACCCAGCTCGGCAGCACCGCAGTGCGCGCCGCGGTCGAGCGTTCGGGCGTTGCGGGCGAGAAGATCGACCGCGTCTATATGGGCTGCGTGCTCCCCGCCGGACTCGGCCAGGCACCAGCGCGCCAGGCGGCTCTGGGCGCGGGTCTGCCGCTTTCGGTGCAGGCGACCACGGTCAACAAGGTCTGCGGTTCAGGCATGCAGGCGATGATCATGGGCGCCGAAGCGCTCGCCTCAGGCAGCGCCGATGTGATCGTGGCGGGCGGCATGGAAAGCATGACCAACGCGCCGTACCTCCTCAAGAAGCACCGTTCGGGCGCGCGCATCGGCCACGATACGGCCTATGACCACATGTTCCTCGACGGGCTGGAAGATGCCTATGAAGCAGGCCGCGCGATGGGCACCTTCGCGCAGGATACGGCCAATGAATACCAGCTGACGCGTGAGCAGCAGGACGCCTACGCCATCGAATCGCTAACCCGTGCGCAAACCGCCATCGCTGATGGCGCCTTCGTGGCAGAAATCACACCCGTCACGGTCAAGTCGCGCAGCGGCGAGACTGTGGTCGATACTGATGAAGCCCCTGGCAAAGGCAAGCCGGACAAGATCCCTTCCTTGAAGCCCGCCTTCGCCAAGGATGGCACGATCACTGCCGCCACGTCCTCCTCGATCTCCGACGGCGCGGCCGCGCTCGTGCTCACCCGTTCGAGCGTGGCGGAGGCCGATGGCCTGAAGCCCGTTGCGCGCGTGGTCGCGATGGCCGCGCATTCGCAGGCCCCCAAGGACTTCACCACCGCGCCTGTCGG
>JBJXEK010000310.1:0-9960 GCA_046155055.1 Novosphingobium sp.
CGGTCTGCCGCTTGATCCCTTCCTCCCCAGAAACGCAGTCTCATCCATGACTCAATCGAAACCGGTTGCTGCAATCAGCCAAATGCCGAAACCCGTTCCGGCGGACGTGCCATGGTGGCGCGGCGCGGCCATATATCAGATCTATCCGCGCAGCTTCTGCGATGCCAATGGCGACGGCATCGGCGATTTGCCAGGCATTACCGCCAAGCTCGATCATGTCGCTGCGCTTGGCGTCGATGCCATCTGGGTCTCGCCGTTCTTCACCTCGCCGATGCGCGATTTCGGTTATGACGTGGCCGATTACTGCGATGTCGATCCGATCTTCGGAACGCTTGCCGATTTCGACCGCATGGTCGCCCGCGCACACGCGCTTGGCCTCAAGGTCACGATCGATCAGGTCTATGCCCATACCTCGGACCAGCATCCGTGGTTCGAGGAGAGCCGGGCAAGCCGCGACAACCTGCGCGCCGATTGGTACGTCTGGGCCGACCCGCGTGAAGACGGCTCGCCGCCGTCGAACTGGCAATCGGTGTTTGGCGGCCCAGCCTGGGCCTGGGATGCCCGCCGCTGCCAATATTACCTCCATAATTTCCTCGGCAGCCAGCCTCAGATGAACGCGCACAACCCGGCTGTGCAGGAAGCGCTGCTCGGCGTGATGCAATTCTGGCTGGACCGGGGTGTCGACGGGTTTCGAATCGACGCGCTCAACTTCCTGATGCACGACCCGGCCATGCGCAACAATCCGCCCGCGCCGTACGATGGCCGGCGGCGGACACGGCCGTTCGATTACCAGCTCAAAGTCTATAACCAGTCGCACCCCGATATCGTGCTGTTCATCGAGAAGCTGCGCGCACTGTGCGACCGCTATGGGGCGGTTTTCACGCTTGCCGAAGTGGGGGGAGATTTCGCCGAGACCGAGATGCAGGCGTTCACGGCGGGGGAGCACCGGCTCAACAGCGCCTACGGTTTTGACTTTCTGTACGCAGACCGCCTCACCCCCGCCTTGGTCCGCGATACGCAGGCGAAGTGGCCCGATGCACCGGGCACGGGCTGGCCAAGCTGGGCCTTCGAAAACCACGATGCGCCGCGCGCGCTCTCGCGCTGGTGTGCGCCCGAGCACGCCGATGCCTTCGCGCGCATGAAGATTCTGCTGCTCGCGAGCTTGCGCGGCAATATCATCCTCTATCAGGGCGAAGAGCTCGGCCTCACGCAGGTCGATATCCCCTTTGAGCAGATCCAGGACCCCGAGGCGATCGCCAACTGGCCGCTCACCCTCTCGCGCGACGGCGCGCGCACGCCGCTGCCATGGCAGGCGCAAGGCGAGCAGGGCGGCTTCACCTCGGCCACGCCGTGGCTGCCGCTGGGCGAGGCAAACCACGCGCGCGCGGTCGACCGGCAGGAAGCCGATCCGGCGTCGCTGCTCCATCTCACGCGCACGCTGCTTGCACTGCGCAAGGCCCACCCGGCGCTGCAACTCGGCGATTTCACCGTGCTGCATGTGGGGACCGACGTGCTGGCGTTCCATCGCGAGGTCGAAGGCTCCAGCGTGATCGGCGTGTTCAACATGGCTGCGCGCACCGCCGCCTGGCCTGCTGCCGTGCCCCGTGCCGGTGCCATTCTCGCGGCTGTCAACGGGGCTACCGTGGGAGAGTTGCCGCCCTTTGCCGCCATCCTGATCAACGAAAGAGCCTGACATGCACCGGTTGAAGTCCCTTGTTCCCGCCCTTGCCCTGGCATTGGCGGCGGGAACCGCTTTGCCTGCTGCCGCGCAGACTTCGCCCCCCTCGGTTACCGCCGCTTCGCCCGATGGCACGCTGGTGCTGACGGTCTCCACCGATGGCAGCAATCGCCCGACATGGTCGCTTTCCCGTAAGGGCAGGCTGCTGATCGGCGCGTCCAAGCTCGGCTTCACGCTGACCGACGGGCTCAACATGGTGCGCGGCTTCCGCATCGTCGGTTCGGAAACCGCGAGCGCGGACACCACATGGGAACAGCCCTGGGGTGAGCGCCGCTTCGTTACCGACAAGCACAACGAAGTACTCGTGCGCTTCCAGCAGAACGCCGAGTATGGAGGCCGGCTGATGAACGTGCGCTTCCGCCTGTTCGATAACGGGTTCGGCTTGCGCTATGAATTGCCCGAGCAGCCCGCTCTCAAGACGATGAAGATTGCCGACGAATGGACCGAATTCGACGTGGCGCAGCCCGGCACCGCGTGGTGGGTCACGGCCCTCGAGTGGAACCGCGAGGAGCAAATCTACCAGCGCACCCCGATCGATGCCGTGGCAACCGCCCAGACGCCGATCACCATGCGGCTCGACGATGGCACGCACCTCGCGTTCCACGAAGCTGCGCTGGTCGATTATTCGGCGATGAATTTCAAGCGTGCCGAGGGCCGCAAGTTTCGCTCGACGCTCTCGCCTTCCTCGCGCGGAGCCAGCGTGATCCGCGATCTGCCGTTCAACACCCCCTGGCGCACGATCCGTATTGCCGACAGCGCGGCAGGGCTGGTCGAGAACGATCTGGAGCTCAATCTCAACGAGCCCAACAAACTCGGCGATGTAAGCTGGTTCAAACCGATGAAATACGTCGGCATTTGGTGGGGGATGATCCGCGGCGACTGGAGCTGGGCCGAAGGTCCCAAACATGGTGCCACGACCGCGCGCGCTAAGCAGTACATCGATTTCGCGGCCAATCACGGCTTCGGCGGTGTGCTCGTCGAAGGCTGGGACAAGGGCTGGAACGGTGACTGGTTCGGCCACGGGCAGGATTTCAGCTTTACCGAGGCGGTGCCCGATTTCGATCTCAAGGCCGTCACCGCCTATGCCGCATCGAAGAACGTCCAGCTGATCGGCCACAACGAGACTGGCGGCAATATCGCCAACTACGAGGCGCAGCTCGATGATGCGATGAAGCTGTACCAGTCGCTCGGCATGCATTCGGTGAAAACCGGCTATGTTGCCGATGCCGGCGGGATCGTTGCGCCCGGCGATAAGCTCGGCGAGACGCGCATGGAATTTCATGACGGCCAGCGGCAAGTGCAGCACCACCTCAAGGTGGTCGAGACCGCCGCAAAGTATCAAGTCGCGATCGACGCGCACGAGCCGGTCAAGGACACAGGCCTGCGCCGCACGTATCCCAACTGGATCGACCGCGAGGGCGCGCGCGGGATGGAATACAACGCGTGGGGTCAGTTTGCCAACGGACCAGACCACGAGCCGACGCTGGTTTATACGCGCATGCTCTCAGGGCCCATGGATTTCACCCCCGGCGTGCTGACCCTTGAAGGTGCCAACCACGCGGCGCTCGCTTCCACGCTGGCCAAGCAGCTTGGCCTGTATCTTGCGATCTATTCGCCGATCCAGATGGCGGCAGACTTTATCGAGAACCTCGCCAAGTATCCGAGGGAGCTAGATTTTATCAGCAAGGTGCCAGCGGATTGGTCCGAAAGCCACCTGATCGCTGGCGAAGTGGGCGACTATGCGATCTTCGCCCGGAAGGATCGCAACAGCGCCGACTGGTTTGTCGGCGGGGTCAACGGATCGACCGAGAGGCGAACGCGGCTGGTCATGGACTTCCTCGATGCGGGCAAGACGTATACCGCCACGATCTACAAGGACGGGGAAGGGGCCACCTACCTCACCGAAGCGCGCCACCGCATCGAGTATGAGACGCGCACGGTTCGCAAGGGGGACGCGCTGTTCGTCTGGCTCGCGCCGGGCGGCGGTGCGGCGATACGTTTGCATCCGGGGAAATGACCGTGCGCCTGCTTCTTGCTTCGCTGGCCGCGCTCACCAGCCTCCTGTTGGGCTTTCCGGCGGCAGCGCAAGACACTGGCCGCCGCATCGAATACACCGAGGTGCCTGCAGCAGGCCTGCCGGCCCAGCGCCTCACGATCTGGCTCCCGCCGGGCTACGACACCTCGGACAAGCGCTACCCTGTGCTTTACATGCACGACGGACACAACCTGTTCGACCTCAAGACCTCGAACTTCAACAAGATCTGGGCGGCGGACAAGGCCATGCTGGCGGTGGGCGCGCAAGGCATCGAGCCGCGCATCATCGTAGGCATATGGGCGCCCGGCAACGACCGCTACCGACAGTATCTCCCGCGCCCGGTCCATGACGCCGCGCCGCCCGCACTGCGCGCGAGGATGGACGCCTTGGCGGGCGGGCCGATCATCTCCGACGCCTACCTCGCCTGGCTCGCCGATACACTGAAGCCATTGGTCGACCGTGCGTTTCGCACCAGGCCGGGGCGTGAGGATACGGCAATTGCGGGCTCGAGCATGGGCGGGCTGATGAGCTGCTATGCCATCACCGCAAGGCCCGAAGTCTATGGCCAAGCCGCCTGCGTCAGTTCGCACTGGCCTGCTGTCGCGCCCGATACCATCAGCGGGCCTGATCAGGCCGCGCAGGACATGTGGCTGGCGTACTTCGACAAGACGCTGGGCACCCCGAACGGTCGCCGGATCTGGTTGGACCATGGCACTGCCACGCTCGATGCGTTTTACGACCCGTATCAGACCGCAATCGACGCCCGCTTCGAAAAGCTGGGCTGGCGGCGCGGCACCGATTTCGAAAGCCGTGTTTATCCCGGTGCCGCGCACGAGGAAAACGCCTGGGCGGCCCGTCTGCCCGAGATTTTCACCTGGCTTTTCCAGCCGTGATTGAAGGTGCCGCACGGCAGCGGCCACTTGTCCAATCCGGGTCGCATACTTATGCGTGATGAACCTCTGTCAAAACGGGTCTAGGGGGAAAAGGCCCGCGTTGCCGACCGCGCCGCTGCCCATTGGCCCTATCAGGAGTTCGCCGTCCATGGCCGAGACCAGCTGTTCCGCCCTGCTCCTGTTCGGCGCAACCGGCGATCTTGCGCGGCGCATGCTCCTGCCCTCGCTTTATGCGTTGCATGAGGACGGGTTGATCGATCCGACCTTGCGCATCGTAGGCACCGCGCGTTCGATGAGCGACGATGCCCAATTTCGCGAGATGGCCCGCGCGGCGCTCGAGGAATTCCTCCCCGCCGACCGCAAGGACGACAAGCAACTCGCGAGCTTTCTCGAGCGGCTGGAATATCAGACTCTTGACGCGTCCAAGCCCGAAGGCTTCGCCGGGCTTGCCGAAAAGTTGGGCGATACATCGTGCGGCCTCTCGATCTTCCTCTCGACTGCGCCCGCGCTGTTCGAACCGACGATCGAGGGCCTGCGCCTTGCCGGTCTAGCGCATGCGGGCGTGCGCATCGGCCTTGAAAAGCCGCTAGGCAACGATCTGGCGTCAAGCTGCCGGATCAACGATGCGGTTGCGGCTGGTTTTTCGGAGCGCCAGATTTTCCGCATCGATCATTATCTTGGCAAGGAGACGGTGCAGAACCTGATCGCGCTGCGCTTTGCCAACATGATGTTCGAGCCGCTGTGGAACAGCGCCGGGATCGATCACGTGCAGATCACCGTTAGCGAAACCGTCGGCCTTGAAGGCCGCAAGGGCTTTTACGACGATACGGGCGGCTTGCGTGACATGGTCCAGAACCACATGCTCCAGCTCGTCGCGCTCACCGCGATGGAGCCGCCGTTAGAATTCGACGCGACCTCGATCCGCGATGAGAAGGTCAAGGTCCTGCGCGCGCTGCGCCCGGTGAAAGCCGAGGAAATGGTACGCGGGCAATACCGCGCCGGAGCGGTGGGCGGGACAAGTGTCAGCGGCTATCTCGACGATCTCGGCGGCCCGTCCGAGACCGAGACCTATGTCGCGATCAAGGCGCATGTCGACAACTGGCGCTGGCAGGGCGTGCCGTTCTACTTACGCCACGGCAAACGGCTGGCCGAACGGCGGAGCGAGATCGTCGTCCAGTTCAAGGAAGTGCCGCACAACATCTTCTCCGAGCGTGGCGGCAAGCTCAATGCCAACCGGCTGGTGATCCGCCTTCAGCCGGAGGAATACGTGCGGCTGCAGGTCATGGCCAAGGAGCCGGGGCTTGATCGCAGCGGCATCGTGCTGCGCGAGGTCAATCTCGATCTCTCGCTCACCACCGCGTTCGCCAAGGCGCGCCGCCGCATTGCCTATGAACGCCTGCTGCTCGATCTGATTGAGGGCGAGCAGACCCTGTTTGTGCGCCGCGACGAAGTCGAGGCACAGTGGACCTGGGTCGATGCGATCCGCAGAGTCTGGGCGGCGAGCGGCATGGAGGTAAAGCCCTACGCTGCGGGCAGCTGGGGCCCCAACGCGGGGATCGCGCTGACCGAGCGCGACGGGAGAAGCTGGCATGACTGAGGTGCGCTGGGCGGAGCCAGGCGACGCGGCGGCGGTCGCAGCGCGCATTGCGGCCGAACTGGCGCGCCCGGGGCCCAAACGGCTTGCCTTCACCGGAGGTTCCACTCCGCTCAAGGTCTTTGCACTGCTCGTCGATCAGCAGCTGGACTGGTCTGGTGCGACCATCGCGCTGACCGATGATCGCTGCGTACCGGACGATCATCCTGCCAGCAATTTCGGCAAACTCCATGCCGCACTGGCCGGAACAGGCGCAAGGTTCGAACGTCTGGAAGAGGGCGCGGAGGTCGCACCCTTCGATCTCGTCTGGCTCGGCATGGGCGAGGACGGGCATGTCGCCTCGCTGTTTCCGCATATGCAGGCGCTGATCCGGCCCGGCCGCAGCGTTATCGCCACCACCCCGATCCCGCTGCCGCCCGAAGCGCCGTTCGGCCGATTGACACTGAACAAACGCGCGCTGAAGGCCGCGCAGGAGATCATTCTCGTGGTCACCGGCAAGTCCAAGAGGGTGCTGATCGAGACAGTTCTCGCCGGGTCAGATGCCTACCCGGTCTCCGATTTCCTGCGGGGATCAGGCCCGCCTGTCACAATTTACTGGAGCGAATGATGGTCCTCAATCCTGTTGTTGCAAGGGTCACCGACCGGATCGTCGCACGCTCCGCCCAGACCCGCGCCGCCTACCTCGAGCTGATTGCCCGTGCGCGCGATGCGGGGGTCAACCGCGATGCACTTTCTTGCGGCAATCTCGCGCATGGATTTGCGGCTGCGGGTGAGGACAAGGCCGCGCTGCGCGGCGGCCGCGCGCTCAATATCGGGATCATCACCGCTTTCAACGACATGCTCTCGGCGCATCAGCCCTATGGCCGCTATCCGGAGCAGATCAAGGTTTTCGCCCGCGAAGTCGGCGCCACCGCGCAAGTCGCGGGCGGCGTTCCCGCGATGTGCGACGGGGTGACGCAGGGACAGAGCTCGATGGAACTGTCGCTGTTCAGCCGCGACAACATCGCAATGGGGACCGCGGTCGGCCTCAGCCACGGCATGTTCGAGGCGGCGTTGCTGCTGGGCATCTGCGACAAGATCGTGCCGGGGCTGCTGATCGGTTCGCTGCGCTTTGGCCACTTGCCCACGATCCTCGTCCCCGCCGGTCAGATGCCATCGGGCCTGCCCAACAAGGAAAAGCAGCGCATCCGCCAGCTCTATGCCGAGGGCAAGGTCGGGCGCGACGAACTGCTCGAAAGCGAGAGCGCCAGCTACCATTCTGCCGGCACCTGCACGTTTTATGGTACCGCCAATTCCAACCAGATGATGATGGAAATGATGGGCCTGCACATGCCCGGTGCCAGCTTCATTCCGCCGGGCACCAAGTTGCGGCAGGAACTCACGCGCGCGGCAGTTCACCGCGTTGCCGAGATCGGCTGGGACGGTGAGGACTACCGGCCGCTCGGCGTGTGTGTCGATGAAAGAGCCATCGTGAATGCCATTGTCGGCCTGCTCGCCACGGGCGGATCGACCAATCATGTGATCCATCTCCCCGCCATCGCCCGCGCCGCCGGCGTGCAGATCGACTGGGACGACATGGACGAACTCAGCCGCGCCGTGCCGCTCATCACCAGCATCTATCCCAACGGTTCAGGCGATGTGAACGGCTTCGCGGCGGCGGGCGGCATGCCCTATGTGATCCGCGAGCTGGTCGAGAACGGCCTTGCGCACGGCGATATCCGCACCGTTTACGGCACCTCGCTGCTGGAGGGTGCGCAGCAGCCTGTGCTGGATGGCGAGACGCTGCGCTGGGAGCCTGCGCTGGCCGAAAGCGCGGACGCAGCCATGCTGCGCCCGGTATCCGATCCTTTCCAGCCCGAAGGCGGCCTCCGGCTGCTCCAAGGCAATCTCGGGCGCGGCACGATCAAGCTGAGCGCGGTTGAGCGGTCGCGTTGGACGATCGAGGCACCTTGCCGCATCTTCGCCGAGCAGAACGATGTGCTCACCGCGTTCAAGGCGGGCGAACTCGAACGCGATGTCGTAGTGGTGGTGCGCTTTCAGGGCCCCGCGGCCAATGGCATGCCCGAGCTGCACAAGTTGACCCCATCGCTCGGCGTGCTGCAGGACCGGGGGTTCCGTGTCGCGCTTGTCACTGACGGGCGCATGTCCGGCGCATCGGGCAAAGTGCCCGCTGCGATCCATATCTCGCCTGAGGCCAAGATGGGCGGCGCGCTCGCCAAGTTGCGCGATGGCGATGTGGTGCGCATATGCGCCGAGAGCGGAGAGCTGGTCGCGCTGGTTGATGCTGCCGAATGGGACGCGCGCCTTCCCGCCCACGCGCCTGCCGAAGCCATGGGTGTTGGCCGCGAGCTCTTTGCGCTGATGCGCCACTATTCCGATCCGGCGGAGCGCGGCGGATCGGCCATGCTGGCGGCGGCAGGGCTTTGATGGCAGACTAGGCGTACCAACACGACAAGGGGGAGCGGACAATGCAACTGGTAACCGTCGATATCGGCGGAACGCATGCGCGGTTCGCGCTCGCCGAAGTCGAGGCTGGCCGCGTGGTGAGCCTTGGCGAGGCCGTCACGCTCAAGACCGCCGACCATGCCAGCTTCCAGCTCGCGTGGGAGGAGTTTGGCCGGCTTGCCGAAGGCAAAGTGCCGCCCGCCGTCGCCATCGCGGTTGCCGGACCGGTGGGCGGGGACATCATCCAGTTTACCAACAACCCGTGGATCATCCGCCCCGCGCTGATTCCCGAAAAGCTGGGGGCCGCGCGCCATATCGTCGTCAACGATTTCGCGGCCGTAGCCCATTCCGTGGCACAGGCCGATGAGGAGCATCTGCTCCACCTGTGCGGACCCGATACTCCGCTGCCCACCACCGGCACGATCAGTGTGGTAGGCCCCGGCACGGGCCTCGGTGTGGCGCAGCTCTGGCGCAGCGGCGGAACCTATCATGTCCAGCCCACCGAGGGCGGGCACATCGACTATGCGCCGCTCGACAAGATCGAGGACGCGATCCTTGCGCGGCTGCGTGGTCGGCACCGACGTGTTTCGGTCGAGCGGGTGGTGGCGGGTCCCGGCATTGTCGATATCTACGAAACGCTCGCTAACATCGAGGGCAGGGCAATCGTCTCGCTCAGCGACAAGGAACTCTGGGCGCTTGGCACCAGCGGAGAGGACAGCCTTGCCGCAGCAGCGGTAGACCGGTTCTGCCTCTCGCTCGGCAGTGTGGCAGGCGATCTGGCGCTGGCGCACGGTGCGAGTGCGTTGGTCATGGCAGGCGGGCTGGGCCTGCGCATCAAGGATTCGCTGATCCGTTCAGGATTTGCCGAGCGTTTCAGCGCGAAGGGCCGGTTCGAGGCCCTGATGGCGGCTATTCCGGTCAAGCTCATCACGCATCCTCAGCCGGGCCTGTTCGGTGCAGCGGCCGCATTCGCACAGGCCTATGCGCACTGATTGGCGGTTTTGAGAGGCGGGACCGAACCCGCTTGCCAAGCGGCCAGCGCTCGCTTAGCCATGCCTTAACCGAGCGATTAAGGGGATGATGAGGCATGAGCTACGAAACGATCCGCGTCGAAAATCTGGGCCCCGTCCGCCGCATCGTGCTAAACCGGCCCGAGCGCCTCAACGCATGCCCTCCCAACATGGCGGTCGAGATCGGCGATGCGCTCTATGACCTTCAAGGTGCCCGCGCGGTGCTGCTTACCGGCGAGGGCCGC